>JARRLH010000481.1:0-3108 GCA_037387205.1 Desulfofustis sp. | reverse complement strand
CTGGTCACCGACCCGGAGCTGGAGCAACCACGTGCCGATAGCTTCGAGATCAGCCCCACGGCACCCCTCTTCGGCTACAAGACCAAGCTTGCTGAAGGTCAGGCGGGGCTGCTTGAGCAGGGTTTGCTCGACAAAGAGAAGCTTGCCTTGAAAGCCTTCCGGCTGCCAGGAGGCCTGGCCATGGAAGGTGAACGACGGCCATTGCGAGTACCGATCCAGGCGCCTGAATGTGTCCGGGAACAAGACTCGCTGTTGGTCTCCTTTTCATTACCAAGAGGCAGCTTTGCAACGACCGTGCTCAGCGAGATCATGAAAACATAAGGATTTACCTTGAATTGGCAGACCCTATGCATTAAAAACAACTTAATCAAGTCTTTTATTATTGGTTGCATTTGCTCATTTGCCGCTTAAATCAGAGGAGCTCGACGCATGTCGCAAACCAACGAACAGGATACCCACAGCAGGGAAGATCTCCACATTAATTTTTTTAGACCTCGGCCCGGGTTCATGCGTAAAGAGGTGACCATTATCTGGATCACCCTGGCGGCCTGGGCGATTATGACCTTCGGCATGCCGATTCACCTCGCCTTCGTTCACGATGATCCCACCCGCACCCTTGCCGAGGTCCCCTATATTTTCGGCATCCCTGCATACTTCTGGTTCAGTGGCCAATTCCTGATCCTCTGGTTCATCTTTCTCTGTTTTTTCTTCAATGTACTGATCGACTGGCTGACTTCAAGTTACCGCAGGCGGCGTTAGGGGGAAAACGATCATGGAACAATCGATTCGATATACACCTTTTTTCCTGCTTTGCGGGGTGCTCCTGGTCTCTCTGATCGTGGGTGTTTTAAGCCGACAGAATGACAGAGGCGGCTACGGTGTACAGGTAAGATCAATCGGCCGCTGATGGGCAGCCAGATTCGTCGCTTCGGCAAATATACCGCACCTGACTTTGTAGAAGCCCGCTACGATTCTTCTGTGGCCAGGGTTTTTTCCGCAGTGATTGCCATCGTCATCTCACTGATTTACTGCGTCGCCCAATACAAAGGGATCGGCATGGTATTCGCCTGGATGTTCGGCATTGACTACACCCAGGCGCTGGTTTTCGGTACCCTCGTGACGCTCGTCTACCTGATGGTGGCCGGAGGCCTGAAAGCTGCCCGGAACCCGCAGATGCACTACCTGATATTAATTATCTCTTTCGTCGTTCCCCTGATGCTGATCGCAAGGAAACTCGGCTATAACTGGCTGGTTCCGCAATTCAGCTACGGCAGCGCCCTGCGTGACCTGCCGGAGCAGGTTTCCAACACATACCTGTTCCCCTGGACCTTCGGCTCTCCCTATGAATGGATTGCTCTCTGTTTCACATTGATGGTCGGTACCGCGGGACTGCCGCATGTCCTCTCACGTTTCTACACAGTGCCGAACAACCGGGATGCCCGCTGGGGTGTCGTGTGGGGACTGTTTTTTATCGGGCTGCTCTACTGGAGCGCACCGGCGTTTGGCGCCTTCGCACGAGCCTGGCTGACCAACTCGGGTACAGTCCTGTCACCTGCTGAGTCTCGGGCCCTTGCTGACATCATCGTCATCAAGACCGCAGAATGGGTCGGCCTTAACGAAATTTTTGTGAGCATCCTGGCAATCGGCGGCGTCCTGGCAGCCATCAGCACCATAACGGGACTACTGGTGACGGGGGCCGGTGCCATCTCCTACGATATCTACTACCGATTGATCAACCCAAAGGCCACCGAGAGCCATCTGCTGATTGTCGCCAAGGGGGCAACCCTGGTCCTGGCTCTGCTGGTCCTGTTGATTGCCGTCAACCCTCCGGGACTGATCGCCCAGATTACGGCCGTAGCTTTCGCGTTGGCCGGCAACACCCTGTTCCCGGTTTTCCTGCTTGGCATCTGGTGGGACAGGGCCAACAAGTACGGCGCCATCGCCGGCATGATGGTCGGCACCATAATTACCTTTGCACCGATTCTGCTCGGCAACCTTCTACCGACGCTGCGTATAATCCTGCCGGCAAAAAAAACTAAAATGTCGTTTTATTGTGACGCTGACGATTCTATAAAATGAAGTTGATCTTATCCGCAGGAAGCCTCTACACTTTACCCTCGACCCAGGTCTTTGAAATGGCCAGGGAGGTCGGTTTTGATGGTATGGAAGTCATCATAAATCATGACTTCTCAGGGTCAAGGCACCTCGCCCATCTGCGAGAACTGCAAAGCATCTTTCCTGTTCTTTCCATCCACGCCCCCTTCTTTGAAATTGATGGTTGGGGAAATAAGATTGACCAGTTGAAAAAATGTGCAGATCTGGCTTTAAACGCCGGAGTTCCCCTGATCAACTTTCACCCGCCTAACTGGTTCTCATTCGAGTTCAAATTCTGGCGGTGGCTGAAAAAAATCACTGACTTTCAATCTGAAATCGGCCAGGACGGTGTTCTTGTCACCATAGAGAACATGCCCTGTTTGACACAAGTCAAAATCAATCCCTACCTGCTCTCAAAGATAGACGCCATGGTCCGTTTCATGGAAGACAAGAACCTTTACCTGACCTTCGACACGGCCCACTGCGGATCAATGCATACCGACTTTCTCGGTGATTTCCACCAGTTCTACGATTCTGGTCGCATGCGCAACATTCATTTCTCCGACTACGGCAATGGTCGCGAGCACCTCATACCGGGGCACGGAGCACTGCCCCTGACCCGTTTTCTCAATCACCTGAGAGAAACCCGCTACGATCACGCGCTGGTATTGGAGCTTTCCCCATATGAATTCCCGAAAGAACCGGAACTCATCAAGGACACCTTGATTGAAGTTTTTGATTACCTGTGCCAGGAAACCAGGCACTCATCCCCCAGGCTGGGGGACGCTGCAGGATAAAGCTAAACACCAACCTTACGGTCATCGTCAAGCTTAACGGACAATATAACCCGAGCAGTGGGAGTGCAAAGAAATTTTCGTTGAAACGCTACCGAGAAGTGTCCGTTTCATGCGGCCCTTACCGGAGGAACCAACCACGATGACGTCACAATTCTTTTCCTCGGCCAGCAGCATCAACTCTTCTGCGGGGTCTCCATAGATGACCATGGATTCAAGG
>JARRLH010000480.1:650-3133 GCA_037387205.1 Desulfofustis sp. | reverse complement strand
CATGTGTCCGCTGGTGCTGGCCCTGTTTCTCTACTACCGGCCCTCCGCCTCCGGAGAAGAATCCTGGCGGCAGCGGGTTGTCGCGTTCTTCGCCGCCCCCAGGAGCAATCTCCATCTGTGCGCTGCTCATGCACAGCGTGGTCGATTTCAACCTGCACAACGGCGCCGTGGGACTCTATTTGTTCTTCATCTGCGGACTCCTGGCGGCGGTGGTCAATCATCGCTATCTCCATTATGAAGAGGAATCCCTGCTGCCGGCAATGACTGGTGTAAGAAGTTCGATGCTGTCAGCTGCGACGGCGCTCTTTCTTATCGTCACCGGCGTCTGCCAGCTGGGGGTACTGAGCGCGGGCTACCGCTATGCCCAGGTAAAGCATCTCTATGTGTCCCGGTACCTCGCGCCTGAACTGCAGGCTGAAGTCGATGAGGCGCTGCGCAACTCGATGCGCTTCGATCCGCTCGAGGGGCGCTACCCCTTCGAGCGCGGCCGTATAGAAATCGTCAGGCGGCAGCCTCTGGAGGCTTTTGCGTATTCCCTTCGGGCCGCCCGGCTGCAGCCGATGGCAGGAGTTTATCTGCAGCGGCTGGCGATGATGCTGCCGGCCTCCAGGCCGGAGGAGGCTGAGGCACTGATGGAGAAGGGCTACCGGAGGGCTCTCGATAAAGACGGACTGCTGGGCAGCTGGATCGAATGGCTGCTGATCACCGGCAGGCGTGAGCAGGCCGTTGAGCTGATGCAGGAGCGGTTTTCACAAGCTCCACAACTGCTCGTCTCGATGATTCCGCTGCTGGCCGCCTATGAGTTCAGCCGACACGAGGTGGTGAGAGTCCTGCCGCGATCGGTGCAGAGCTGGATGCGCTACGGCGACTATCTCGAAAAAACCGGCGACATCGAGGGTGCCGGCTATTTCAGGGCCGGGGCACTTCGTTTCCTGGACCTGGAGGGCGAAGTACGACCGGGGTGGTTCACCCAGCTCATCTCCTACTACCGGCGTCAGAAGCAGCCGGAAAAAGCCCTTGAGACGGTCCGCCTGGGCATTGACTACCTGCCCGACTACGCACCGTTTCGCATCTGGCTCGGCGATCATTACCGGCAGCAGGGTATCACCTACCGGGCGAAGGAAGAGTACGAGCGGGCGGTGATGCTCGAGCCGGGCAACGAGACCTATCGAAAGAAATTGAGAAAGCTGGAACTCGATATCGAGTTCGGGGAGTAGCAGTCATCAAGGGGAACACAGGTTATCGTGTCCCCCTTTTCCTTATTTTCCACCCTGCCCACGACAGAGCAAGGAGGTTTTGCCATGGGCAAGGCACCAAAACGTACGACTATCTCTTTCAAGCCGGAACTGCATAGGAAACTGCGCATGCGAGCGGCCGAGACCTCGCGTTCAATGTCGGATCTGGTCAATCTGGCGGTGAGGTTGTCTCTGACGGGAGAGGAAGAGGATCCTGCTGATTTTTATGAAGGAAAGAGTGAAGCGCAGATCAGTGTCGACAAGATGGTCGCACAATTCAAGAAGGACGGTGTGCTGTAAATCGCCAGGTACACAATGGCAGGTGTCCCTGTTCCTGTATAATTGTCATCTCCCCCGCAGCACCCGCTCCAGCAGCGCCGGGCCCACCGCTTCCCAGTCCACGCAGGGGCGCCTGAACCCTTCCGGCCTGATCAGCGGGCAGCCGAAGGCGGCGTCGTCCACGTAGATATCACCATAGGCCTTGGGGCTTTCCGTCCAGCTGCGCTGGTTCGGGTTAGTGTTGATGCCGAAAAGTTTGATCCCCCTGCGTTCCAGAAAATCGACCGCGTCTGAGAGCATAGGTCCGCCGAAAGAGGTGTCCGAGCGCATGGTGAAGAGGATCAGCTTGGCGCCCTGGTCCTGGAGCCGCGTGAGCCAGTGGATCGCCCCCGGCACTTCGGCGCCGATTTCCGGGAAACAGTGATCGACGATGGTGCCGTCGAAATCTACGCAGATAAACATTGGCCCTCCAATTACTCAATGGGTCTATAATTGTCTGCCACCAGACAGCTTGCTGCTGACGATGGTCAAAAGTATGGCGAACACCGCCGCGGCGATACCCAGCAACATATTATAAAACGGCAGCGCGGCCAGGGCAATGCGGATGATCATGGTCGACGGGGCGAAGCCGGAATTCAATTTCATCCCCATAACGGGCCGCCTCTGTACCATACAAAAGCAAGGGGACACAGGCTATCATGTCCCTAAAAAAAGGGGACATGATAGCCTGTGTCCCTGGGGCAAATGTCGCTAACTCAGATCGGCTGTGAGTCGCTGAGGATTTTGTCGATCACTTCCATGAACACCTTGGTTTCGACGGGCTTGGAGAGATAGCCGTTCATGCCCGCAGCCAAACACTTTTCGCGGTCTTCCCGCATGGCGTGGGCGGTCATGGCGATGATCGGAATCCCGGCCGTTGTTGTATCGGGATGGGACCTGATTGCGCGGGTGGTTTCGAAGCCGTCCATG
>JARRLH010000480.1:0-644 GCA_037387205.1 Desulfofustis sp. | reverse complement strand
TTGGGCATCTGGATGTCCATCAGCACCAGATCGTAGCTTTCCTGCTCGAGTTCCTGCAGCACTTCCCGGCCGTTGGTCACGGCCGTTACCTCCCAGCCGTTCTGCTCGAGCATGGCCACGGCAATGGTCTGGCTGATGCCGTCGTCATCGGCCAGCAGGATTCGTACGCTCTTGCTGCTCGCGGGGCTGCTCTTTTCTATGGTGCGGCCGGTGCCGTTGATGGTCTGGACGACCGGGGTGGGGAGCTCGAACGGCAAACTGAAAGAGAAGCAGCTGCCTTTGCCAGATTCGCTCTCGAGCCAGATCCTGCCGCCCATCGATTCGACCAGTTGGGTGGTGATCACCAATCCCAGGCCCGAGCCTTTGTAGACATTGTTGCCGATATTTTCCAATTGTTCGTAGGCGTGGAATATTTTTTTCTGCTGTTCTATGGGGATGCCGACGCCGGTGTCTGATACCGAGAAGAGCAGGTTCACCCGGGCTTTTCCCTGCTTCTCGGGCTGCTCCTCTGGCTGCTGGTCACAGCTGACGTGGAGTCTGATTTCGCCGTACTCGGTGAATTTTATGGCGTTGCCGATCAGGTTGTGAACGATCTGACAAAGATTGTTAGGGTCGCCAATGAGCAGTTCCGGCACGTTGTTGTC
>JARRLH010000479.1:1559-2888 GCA_037387205.1 Desulfofustis sp. | reverse complement strand
GTCGGCAAACTGGTTTTCGAAGGCCAGGGCAACTTCGCTGCGGTCGGAGACTGACGTGTGCATCTAAGGTAAAACCTCGATAAAGGTGAATCTGCTAAATCTCAACGCCTAAATAATCATGCCACAATGTGGTTGCAAGTAAGGGCAGGATCAGAACCGCGTCACCTCGATGTCAACAGACAGGAGGCATCGGTTCCGGGGTTGAGAAGAATTGTTAGAAGATCAGCTGAATGGAGCCGGTTACACTCACTTGAACTTTGGACTCGCCTGCTTCAACGCTGGGCGCAGCCGCCCGGGCTGCCATGGCCTCGGTCTGGACGACGGCGCGGTAGGGCATGGGAGAGCCGTTTTCATCGATGGATAGGTTGACCAGCCGATAATCCTGGGCTTTCAGCGTCCGGGTGACCAGTTCGGCTTTGTTGCGGAAGGCTTCCAGGGCTTCGGTGATCAGGGTGCCGAGCTCCTCCTCACGTCTTTCAGGGCTGACCTGAAAACGCATGGAGACGATCTGCAGCTGCTGCTGAAGGGTTCCCGCCATCTTCGTCAAGGCTTCGATGTCATCACTCTGCAGCTGCAGCTGCTGGCTTGCCGACCAGCCGGTGATGGTCTTGTTCTGGTAGACCGGGCGGGTCTGATAGTTTAAAGTCCGGTGTTTTATTTTCTGGTCGGCGGAGATGATCGTGTCGGCCCAGGCCATGATTTCATTGACGCTTTGGGCTGCCTCACTGCCGCTGTTCTTCTGGGCCTCGGCCTGCATGATCACCACCATGACGTCATTGGCCACTTCCTTGGCCTGTTCTGCCCTGAGATTGATGATGTTGAACTGAATCTGTTCATCGGCAAGAGCCAATGAGGTGACGGTGAGAACCAGGACGGCGGCAAAAACGACAATTTTTTTCATTGGCATCTCTTCATGAGGTGGATTAATCATCAACACTTAGATTTACATTCCAACATAATTACAATAGTGTCTATTTCCAGCAAAACATGAAGAGATAAGTGGAATGACCAGCGACCTTTTGGGAGCAGCGGAGAGCGCCAACAACCCAAAACAGTGAAGGAGCATGACATGACGATCGAACTGCCGATGAGCAATGGCGAAACATATCGGCTGCAGCCGCAGAAAATAATCTGCCTGGGCCTCAACTACTATGAGCACATCAAGGAAAGTGCCGAGGCCGACAGTGAACGCTTCAAGGATGAGATACCGGCTGAGCCGATTCTCTTTCCCAAAACGCAGAATACCCTGGTCGGCCCGGGCGAGCCCATTGTTATCCCCGCCTTTCTCGATGAGTACGGCTTCAGGAACTGCCGGACCGACTACGAGGG
>JARRLH010000479.1:0-1500 GCA_037387205.1 Desulfofustis sp. | reverse complement strand
GCAAGAATATCACCGAGGCCGAGGCCTATGACCATATCCTTGGCTATACCTGCTTCAACGACGTGAGTCAGCGAAATTTTCAGAAGCACGATCAGGCGGGCTGGTTCCGCGGCAAGTCTCTCGATACCTTTGGCCCCATAGGTCCCAGGGTCGTTACCCACGAAGAGATCGGCGATCCTCAGAATCTGGCCATTCAGACGAGGCTGAACGGCGAGGTGGTGCAGGATGCCAATACCAGCCTGATGTTTTTTCCCATCCGCGAGACCATTGCCTTTATCTCAAAACAGTTCACCCTGGTGCAGGGTGATCTGATCGTTACCGGAACACCCAAAGGGGTGGGGCCGCTGGCCCCTGGCGATGTGGTCGAGGTTGAAATTGACAAAATAGGGGTCTTGAAAAACCCGGTCGAACACGAATAATCGTTACTGGTTTCAGGATCTTATGCCACACTGTCGTAATTGATCGAGGCGTAGAATTTTAGTAAGGTGTCCTCATTACCACGCATCACAATGAGGAGCAGCGATGAATTATCCAGTATGGTATTTGCCGGAGATAGGCGGTGGACTGCTGATCGCAATAATTGCGGTTCTGCACGTGTTCGTTTCCCATTTTGCGGTGGGCGGCGGACTGTACCTGATCTATGCGGAAAAGAAGGGTTTGCGGGAAGGCTCCGAGGCCATCCTTGAGTTCACCAGGCGCCATGCCCGGTTTTTTCTGCTGCTGACCATGGTCTTCGGCTCCATCACCGGAGTCGGTATCTGGTTTATCATCGCCCTGGTCAACCCGGCGGCAACCTCCCTTCTCCTTCATATCTTCGTTTTCGGCTGGGCCGCCGAGTGGGTGTTTTTCGTGGTCGAGATCAGTGCCGCCTTTGTCTATTTCTATATGTTCGGCAGAATGGACAGCGCCACTCACCTCAAGGTCGGCTGGGTCTATTTCATCAGCGCCTGGATGTCGCTGTTCCTGATCAACGGCATCATCGGTTTTATGCTTACCCCCGGCAGCTGGCTTGAAAACCAGAGTTTCTGGAGCGGTTTCTTCAACCCCAGCTTCTGGCCCTCGCTGCTCTTCAGAACCTGCATGGCGGTCATGCTTGCCGGCGTGTACGGTTATCTGACCGCTTCATTCACCCACGACCAGTCCGTTCGGGTTGCCATGACCAGGTTTTCCGCTAAGTGGTCTTTGCTGGCCCTGGCGGCGGCCGCGCCGGCGGCCGCCTGGTACGTTTCGATTCTGCCGGATCCGGCCCGGGAACTGGTGCTCGGCACATCGCCAACCATAGTCGCCGCTTGGCAATGGGGGGTGGCTGCCGTCATCGTAGTCGTGGCCTTGAGTCTTGTCTTCGGTTTTTTCAAAGCGACGCTCAATACCAGAACAACTGCTCTGGCGGCCATGCTCGGGGCACTGGTGCTGCTGGGGTCATTCGAGTGGATCCGGGAAGCGGCGAGAAGGCCCTATGCGATTAACGAAGTGGTCTATTCCAACATGATCTTCAAAAAA
>JARRLH010000478.1:1524-3806 GCA_037387205.1 Desulfofustis sp. | reverse complement strand
TCGGAGATCGGCCATCGGCGGCCGACCACCGATCATCTGATCATTTTTAGCGCAAATCCAAACGATGGCGGGCAACTCATCGAGGCCCTTGACAGCGAAATCGTTGAAACGCGTTCAACCCCCGCCGCCGACGACTTCGAGCATGTGCTTTTGATCGACACCCCGGATACGGACAGCAGGGCCTTTAAAAAACATATCCCCCTGGTTGAACGGACCATAGCCAAATCCGATATGCTGATCTGTGTGTTTGACGCCGAAAACCCCAAACGACGGGATCACCTGGATTTTTTAGCGCCGTTCATCCGAAAATTCAGCGGAGAATCTCTGGTTTGTGTCCTGAATAAATGCGACCGGCTGGATGAGCCCGAACTCAAAAAGCAAATTGTGCCGGATTTTCTCGAGCACATCCGGATGGGCTGGCAGGTTCCGGCCGATCGGGTGTTTTGTATATCCGCCCGCCGCAACCTGCAAGATCCAGATTGGGACGCGGACGCCGGTCCGCGACATAATTTTGATGAATTTGAGGATTTGAAACAACTGGTGGTAAACACCATCAACCGGGCCGGATATGTCATCGATCGCCGAATTGAAAACGCCCAACGCCTGCGGGACTTTGTGAAGCCGGCGGCGAGGTGCTGAAAAATAAAGCTGTTTTGGCTGATGCGGCCGGCGTGATTATCGATACCGAAAAGAAGGCACTGGGGAGCGCTGTTTGCGGCATGCAGGCAAGCGGAGCGCAGCCCTTGTTCGGACTGAATGTCCTGGTTTACCAGAAGCTGGCCCAGCGGTGGCTGGGGCCCATGGGATGGATGATTGCGATCTGGGCGCGTCTGTTGATTTTTGGCAGCGGCATCATGGCTGTTTTTCGACACGGCCGCCCGGTGCGCCAGGTGTTGAACACGCTGTCGGCGCTAAAGCGCTCGAAGGAATCTCAACCGGCAATTGAAGAACCCCAAAAGGATCAACAGATGACAGCGGCTTTCAGGAATTACCGGCTTGCGGTCCTGGAAAACTGGCCGGATATTGCCAGATCCATGGTCCGGGGCGGTTTTGACGGCTCGATTCGTAAAGTGGAAGATGCGCTGAGCGGCACGGAAGGTTTCGAGCACAAGCTCGCGGCTATCTGGACGGACGCATTAGACGCCGAACTCGAACGCTTACGAAGCTCAGCGGTCTGATCCTGCAAATCCTTTTTAACCTGCCCGCCGTCGGTTTTCTGGGCTACTGCGGCTGGTTAACCCTTCAAACTTTTTTTAGCGGCAGTTATCTTTCGGGTGATTTTTTTATGCACGCCTTCTGGGCCATCGGCCTGATCCTGTTTTTAAGTTTTTTCATCCTGCAGCTGTGCATCCGCGCGGCCGCCTCCAGCGGACGGATCACCGGCAAGGCCTTTGAAAAGCTGAAGGGCCAGCTTGATCAGTTGAATGCGTTAAATCAAAATCCGCTAAAATCCCAGCTCGAAACCGTGCTGGGCCTGGCAGCGCTGGCGGAAACTGATAATCGATAGGTATCAGTTTTCAGTGTTCAGCATTCGATCCGCAGAAATTTCGGCTCTTCGGAATCTGACACCCGACACCTGCTTTTTACTGAAACCGAAAAAACTAGACTTGAGCTATGGCAAACTGCGCCATATGTGAACGAAACTCAGCGGACATCTCCGGCGCCCTGGGAGTCTGCTCGGCATGTATTCGCCGGCAGCCACGTGAGGCACTGGAAGTTGCCGCGCAGGCCCACCGAAAAATCCGGAATGAGTTCGGACTGCCACCCAGACCACCGGACGATCCCGAAGGTGTGTCCTGCAACATCTGTGTGAACCGCTGCCGCATGGCTGAAAATGAGATGGGATATTGCGGCCTGCGCCGCAACCGAAACGGTCGCTTCGATGGGGTTTCTTCTAACCGCGGCAAGTTTTCGTGGTACCATGATCCGCTGCCGACGAACTGTGTTGCCGCCTGGGTTTGCCCCGGGGGAACCGGAGCAGGTTATCCCAAATACGCCAATCGCCGCGGTGTTGAAAGCGGCTTCAAGAATCTGGCGGTATTTTTTCAAGGCTGCTCGTTTAACTGCCTGTTTTGCCAGAATTGGCATTTTCGAAATGACACATTTACAGCGCCTTTTCATACCGTGGCGGAACTGGTGGCGGATGTTGATGAGCGGACATCCTGTATTTGTTATTTCGGCGGCGATCCTTCGGCCCAGATGCCGTTTGCCCTTAAAGCTTCAAAAGAGGCTCGCAAAAAGGCCGATGGGCGAATTCTGAGAATTTGTTGGGAAACCAACGG
>JARRLH010000478.1:0-1512 GCA_037387205.1 Desulfofustis sp. | reverse complement strand
CCAATGGTTGCCTTAATCCCAACCTTCTCGATCAGATGCTGGAAATGGCCATTGATTCCGGTGGCTGTGTGAAATTCGACTTAAAAGCTTGGGATCGCTCCCTGCATACCGCTGTGACCGGAATCGACAACCAACGCACTCTGGACAATTTTGGCCGCGCAACTGAAAAAATTGCTCAACGACCCGTTCCACCGCTGCTGGTTGCCAGCACCTTGCTGGTACCGGGTTATGTCGGCCCGGCCGAGGTTGCCGCGATTGCCGGATTCATTGCGGGGCTAAATGCGGATATCCCATATAGTTTACTGGCTTTTTCTCCCCAATTTTTTATGCACGATCTGCCGTTAACATCAAAGGAGCAGGCGCATGAATGTCTCCATGCCGCACAGGATAGCGGGTTGAACAATGTGCACCTCGGGAATGAGCATCTGCTTGCATAAATCAGGTTTCAGGTGTCAGAAAACAAATGAAATAATGCAGAATTAGATGATTCTTGATGTCGTCGAGTTGGTATTCCTGACACCTGACACCTGAACACTGAATACTCATCCGAAACCTGACTGGAGGACAATCGTGAAGAGGGGAAAAATCATCCTGATTACCGGCGCTCCGGGAGCAGGCAAAACCACCTTATTCCGGCGCCTGGTGGATGAATTGCAGCACCTGAATCCGGTCGGTTTTTACACCAGCGAAATTCGAAAGGGCGGGGCGCGCCAGGGCTTCAGCCTTTGCGGTTTAGATGGACGAACCGGAGTGCTCGCCCATGTGGAATTTTGCACGGGTTTTCGGGTGGGAAAATACGGCGTTGATGTCAACGAATTTGAAAATTTTTTGAACGGCTTGTCGCTGTTAGACCGGCAGGCCGGTCCGTTCATGATCGATGAGATCGGCAAGATGGAGTGTTTATCCAATCGGTTTAGCGAAATCGTTAAGGATATATTAGACTCTGAAAAGCAGTTGATCGCAACTATCGCCCAAAAAGGCGGGGGACTCATTGCGGACCTCAAAAATCGATCGGGTGCACAGCTTTTTACGCTGACCCGTGAAAATCAGGACGCGCTGTTCGGTCAGATCGTCTCGGTTTTATCTGATAGGGAGTGATGGTATCTGGGGTAAGACCAGGTGTCAGGTGTAAGGATAGCGAGCGGTAAGACGTTCTGAAATATCAAATTCCGCAAGTTGTCATCTTTTTGCTGACACCTGAAAGCTTTTTCAACCTCACTTGAGGTTGAAAATTCGCTCAAACAATTGCAAAGACTCCTCATCGGTAATACTCAGCCGTTTCGCCACAGCCGGTGAAAAAACGGCAAATGTTGCGCTGGCACTGGCGCAGCAAACATGATCTTTATTATAAATCCGCCCTTGCATTAAGGCTTCGTGTTTGCCTTTTTTCTCCAAAACCGTGCCTTCAGCTTTCAATGGATTGCCAACATAGACCGGTTTGAGGAAATCAACGCTAATGGATTTTGTCATGGATACCCGTTTGAGCAAATAGATCGCCGCCCAGCTCATGAT
>JARRLH010000477.1:0-2954 GCA_037387205.1 Desulfofustis sp. | reverse complement strand
GGTCAACGGCAGATGAAATACCTGGCCGGGTTCTTTCGCATTTTCTAAAACAGACAGGGCCGCCTTGAGCACTTTTCGTTGCCCGTTTTGATCGTGAACCTGCCCCACCTTGCGGCCATAGGGATATTCGACGGCGGCCACCCGTGGAATTCCGACCTGCCTGTGAAACTCCGGTGGAGTGTCGGACATCGTCTAATCATTCCTTTCTATATACCTTGTAAATGGTTAAGTAATGGAAGTCAGTTTTCAAGCTTCAGAGGTTCAGAGTTCTGGGTTCAAGGTTCAGGGTCAGGGGTTAAAACAAGTGTTATATGTGTTTGATTGGTTTAATTGGTTGTATTTGTTAAAGCGAACCAAGGAAACTGAGCGCTGGACTCGACAATTAACCAATCAAACCAATGAAACCAGCCTTTGGCGACCTACTCTGCTGCAATTCTTAATGCCTCTGCCGGAGAAGCGGCGGATATTCGAATCGCTTTTTGATCGTTGGGCTGACCGGAAGCCGCCTTGCTGGCAGCTGCGCGCAGTAATTTTTTATCCACTTCATTTGTCAACCAGCGCGCTCCGCCGATGCCGACAAGCAAACCGCCGACCACAGAAGACAGGCTGAGTCCGGTGCTGCCGAGGTTGGGGTCATGGGTTCCGCCGATAATAAAAACCCCTGCAAACGGCCCGTATAAGCCCCAGGAAACCAGAGCGGCAATCCCGCCAATAAAAATATTCACTAAAAAACCGGGGCGAATAATTTTAGTGTTATCCTGCTGCTCTTTTTTAGGAAGAATAAACCCATTGTCCGTGAGCATGGCATTAACGACCCCGCCGACCGCCCCGAAAGCAAAAATAATGGTCATATATTTCCAGAGAAACATCGATTACCTCCCCGCTAAATGTTGGTCTGCGCATTTTATTTTCCGATTAAGTATCTTAAAATCAATCAAATTACAAACGATGTCCGAGAAAAATAAATACGCCCCCTTGCGCAGTATCGATTTTTGTAGAACCCATTGCCTTCTGGCTATTGGTGATTAGTATATATTTTAATTAAGGAGGTACCACCATGAATTCACAAAATGCAAGAGTCAGAGACCCTTATATGGATCGCCGTTCCGGAGAAGACAGACGGGCTGTCTATAATTCAGATTATTTTGAAAACAACGGTGTGGAAAGAAGACACGGCGGGGATCGCAGACAAAAGGACGAACGGCGGGATAGCTGTATCCGATGCGGAATACATAGCTCGTTCCGGCATCCATAATATAGCCGGGGACTTGATAAGTCGAGGTTTTGAGGCGAGGGCTGCGAAAGACTTCCTTTTGGGTCGATGATTGGTATATTCTTACATAGTATTGTTCGGCATCAACATTCGCATCCCAAAAAATTGCCGGCGAGACGGTTTCATTGCTGAAGCGAATGTTGTGGGTGGCTTTTATCTTACGAATATGATCCAGATTATTTGACTGTTTTTTTGCGGCCAGGCCATTGCCGTCTGTGGCGGTTATGGTCAGAACACCGCTAATCAACTCACCTTCTACTAACTTACAGTACCAATTTCCCCAATCGTGAGGCAAAGAGACGATTGTACCATTTTGATCTTCGGCTTCCACCGTGATCGGAGCCGACCCGCGGACCTTTGCACAGGCCACAAAATGATGCCCCACCGGCCGGCCGAAAGGATTCTCATACCAGCAATCCGTGTAATAAATGGCGTGTTCAATCACCGGCTGAGCCTGTCCTGAAAAAGCAACATCCGGAAGCGCCAGCGTGGCCAGGGCCGTTGCGATCAAGATGAAAGCAAGATATTTTTTCATTCTACCGAAACTTTTTAAATGAAAAAAATTTCAGGAAGCAGGTCGATAATTAAACGTTTTAATTAAAAACCCCACCGCTCACTCAGAGAAATGGGGTTTCATTGTTTCATTCCTTGACTGCCTCCTATGGGGGTTAGCACTTCAAGAATTACATCCGATTTTTATCATATCGACTTTCCCAATGTCAATAAACTTGGTCTGAATTGCCCTTAACCTTGAACCTTGCAATTTGTATTCCCTCACTGGGGATATTCTCCCGAGCGTTTGGCGGTTGAGGGGTGCGGCGCATCAGAACAAATGCCGATGCTGCTAATTTTATTGGATTCAATTCTAAGCAGCGCCAGCGCGCCGACATTGTCTTTATGACCCTGGGCCAGGATGACGCAGGGTTCGGCTGGACTGGGTGCCATTGGGTAAGGCTTTGTTTCTCCCAACTCGGCGAATACCTGATCTTCAGATGATTTGCGAATGGTTTCCATCTTATCGGTCAAGTAGTTCATGACTGCTTTTTTACCGGTCATGTCGGTCAACACCTCTTGGGACCAGTAAATAATGTCTTCGGCAATGTATTCCAGGCTTTCGCCAGAATAGTTGCCGCTTCCTTTTTACTTAGCTTTTTATTATGCATATGACCTCCATTCGTTATAAAAAATTGTCCCCGCAGTCTTAAGCGACGGTGGGTCTCTCGCCGTTCGTCATGTCTTCATAGAAATTCAGCGCCCAGCGGTGAAATACGGCCTTTTCATCGGGTGCTGCCGCTAAAATTTTTAGCAAACATCCTCTGGGCGCTTCACCGTCCTCAAATCCCTCCCACAGAATCTGGGCTTTTAAAAGAAACGCTTCGACAAAATCAGGATCTTGGGCCAGGACTTCCTCAAGTTTTACCAGGGCATCATTGAATCGATGGCATAATTTGTGGTAGCGCACGACATTCAGGTCCGCGGCCAGTTGTTTGCGCACACCCATGGTGTTTCTTACCGGGTCAGAACGGGTGTTAGCGGCACCCCCACCCGGCGTTCCGGTGAAGATGGATGTTGCCCAGCCGAGCAATACACTGATTGCTGCGGCAGCCGCCAGGCCGGCGATTGCACCTGAAGACGCGCCCGCCAGGTAGCCCCAGATCATTCCCATCACCGCAAGGTAGGG
>JARRLH010000476.1:0-2980 GCA_037387205.1 Desulfofustis sp. | reverse complement strand
TGGCAATGACGATCGCCCCCTCTGGGTTTCCTTCACCCTTAGAGATGAACAAAAGTCACCAGAAGATTCCCCCCGTCTTCGTTCCGGGCAGAAGGTGAAAGGTGCGGTGCGCTCGGCAATAGGACTCGGGGCTTCCGCCATCCTGTTCAACTGCAGTCGACCGGAGGTCATGTCAAGGGCCGTCGAGGCAGCAATTGAAGAGCTCACATCGGCCCACATCTTTTTGCCGGCAGGGGTCTATGCCAACGCCTTTCCTACCCAGCAGGGTGATACCTTAGCCAATTCTGATTTGCACGACATCCGTCCGGATCTCGATCCGCTGAGCTACCTGGGTTTTGTGGATGCCTGGTGCCGCCGCGGCGCGACAATTATTGGCGGATGCTGTGGTATAGGACCGGAACATATTGCCGTTCTGCGCAGGTGGCTGCAGGAAAAATAATTTTTCTGCGCTGAGGGCGCCGGTTCGCAGAAATAATCGTTTGTCAGGGAGTTATTTGAATCCTGCTGATGATACATGCCTGGCATGATCCGGATCTGTTTCTGGCCGCATCGGTGAGTGAAAACACGCCAATGATATCTTCGGTCTTCGAATCCTTGACAAAGAGCCGATGGACATCGGAGAAAATCATGCTGCGGATTGCTTCTTCGAGCATATCATCTTCCCTGCAGCTGCGGATGGGCACTGACATCACTTCGGTGGCAGGGGTGTCCAGGGGAACGCCGTGATTGTAAGCGAGAATTAAGTCTGTCTTGGAAATTACTCCCACGCCGCGACCGGTGTCGTCCACCACCAGGATTGCCCCGATGTGATGCAGGGCAAGCTCCTCGAGGACTTGCTCCAGAAGATAATCTGCGGCAACGCTTTTTATTTCCCTGGTCATGCAGCCGCCGATCAAAGACCGCTCGCCGTGCTCAGCTTTTGAACCATTCGCAGGCCTGAATATGCTTTTGGGGCAGCGGGAGCAGAGTTCGTACAGCAAGCCTACGATGTCCGGGTAGGCCAAGGCACCGACGACCGCGTCATTGTCCGGGTCTTTGACATAGAGTCGGTAAATCTGGTTGTCCTTCATTCGGCCAAGCGCCTCTTCCAGCGGGTCGTCAAGGTGGCAGAACAATGGGGGGCTGGTCATGATATATTCCAGGGGGGAGTCGAGGGGCAGGGACGCATAATAGGCGCCGGCGATGTTGGTCTTGGATACCACTCCGACCGGGTGCCGGCTCTCATCCATGACTACGAGGCCGCCGATTTTATGCTTGATCAGGGTACTGATCGCACTGGAAATGGTCGACTCCTTTCCCAGCCGATTAATCCTGCGCCTCATGGCACTGGCAACGATCTTGCCGCTGAGCGTGGTGGCAATCGATGGGCTCATGCCGGGGTGCTGTCATCGGTGAAGCGATCCAGCACATCGTAGAAAACAACCTCCTGGCTCATGATATCCCCGACCCTGATCGACTCGGCCTTCTTACAGCTCAGGTCGATGATATCGGCAATTTCAATATCATCCATCTTGCCCCAGAGGTGCACATGCTTGGGTCTCATGAACAGCAGGATATCAAACATGGAGAGCATGCCGACCAGATTGCCCTGGTCGTCCAGCACCATCATGCCGAATATTCTGCGTCCTTCCTCGCTGCTGGCCTGTCTGAACAGCTTGACCGCCTCACTGATCGGGGTCTGGGGGGAGACGGTATGAAACCCTGTAACCATAATATCTCGGGCAAGTATTTTCATGAAGCCAGTGTACCTGTTTGCTCCGAGTTCTGCCAGAATACTCCTGGCAGACAGCAGAAAAACTTCGCTCTGAGCGATTCATTGTTGCCTGCCTGGGCAGAGCAGCTTGGCCGCCGGTAACACTCGTGAATATTCTAATGTGTAGTGCTTCGCGCAGAGAATAAATGGACCCGGTTCACCCGCGCATGAAAGGTCGACTCGCCGCGATACTCGCCACTGATGGTGTGAAGTCTTCTTCTCTTCTGGCCAACGATCAGCTGGGCGGCTATGACCGCCTCGTCCATGGTGCATCTTCGCGTAATTCTTTTTGACTTTTCCGCTTTCCGGAGGGATAATTACATCGAACCTGAACGTTACCCTAACAGCCAATAGGGAGGTAAGGTTTGAAAAAACTTGGCTACCCAACCCGATGCGCCGCGGTGAGTCCCTGTGTGAGCACCTCTGTTTGTCTGATGCATTCTTGCAGGTATGTAAATTTCAATCTGTCTGAGGTGAGTTTTCATTTGCAGTCAGGGGCTGTCTTGACCAGGCGGCTGATTTAGAAAATATTAGTCACAGCGGGTTGGAGTTAAAGCGTTCCGATTACGTTTGGGTTTATATCCCTCCTGGGTAAGGGGTCGCCATGGTGGCGGCCCCTCTCTTTATCATTTGTCTAGTTCAAATACCTGGTTATTTTAGGCTATAACCAACTACAAAACATTCAGCCCGATGTATACTGAGTCTGTTCAGACCTGTTCCGGGCTGAGATAACCGGGGGGAGAGCAATGACTGAACCCAGATCTAAAAACCGTACCCGCTGGCCGATTATAGTCGGCGGAATCATTGCCGTTGCCGTTATCTGTGTGGCCCTCCTGCCCACGGTGTTGTCGAGCCAATGGGGTAAGGGGCGGGTGCTGAGCATGGCGGCTCCCC
Organism: Desulfofustis sp.; assembly: GCA_037387205.1. Taxonomy (GTDB): domain Bacteria; phylum Desulfobacterota; class Desulfobulbia; order Desulfobulbales; family Desulfocapsaceae; genus JABDQA01. The sequence goes on along the minus strand of JARRLH010000476.1, from coordinate 333 downwards.
ACCTGCCGGGCGAGATTCAGGTCGACAGCTGGTCCTTGAGCTGGTTCGGCAGCCAGCGGATTGGCGGGATACGCTATGCAGATCAGAGTTCCGGCCTGCAGGCCGACACCGCCGAGGTAACCGTCGCCAAAGGGCTGGCGTCCTTTCTGCTGGACAGGGGTGATCTGGGAACAGTGACCATAGTCAGGCCGGATATTCGCATCCTGCTGCCCGAGCCGCCTCCGGAGGAGGGCGGTTCCGAGCCCGAACCCAGGCCGCAAAGCAGCCCGCCCGGCAGGGGTACGCCTGAAGTATCGGAAAAGGATGCTCAGCCTGGCCAAGAACCGCTGGCGC
>JARRLH010000475.1:1871-3361 GCA_037387205.1 Desulfofustis sp. | reverse complement strand
CCAAGCAAATCGCCGACCTGTTCGGCATCAATGATGTAATGGGTTTTGCTTTCCAGCCGTTCAATGCGGGCCATTATTCTTCTCTGAAGCAGGGCATCAAGCCAGACAAAGAGGCGCAGGATGCCCCAGAGCAGGAGTGCTGTCACTACCGTCGCAATAAGGGCATATCCTGAGTTTATCAGCAAGGTCCTGGGAGCCCGGTCATCGCGGTATTCAGTGATGGCTATCGCTATTCTCTCCCGAGTCACGGTTGTAAGTACTTCCAGGGTAAGACCTTCCCTGACAGCATCACTTTCAACCAGGCCTAAGATATTGACCTTGCCGGCTTTGATATAGGTGATATCCCCTTCCTTGACTTCCTGCAGACTCTTTGGATCGACACTCATGTCGGCAGCCAGTTTTTTTATCCGTCCGGCGATCTCCTTGGCCCTCTCCCTGGCCGGATAGGCCGAGACCTCTGCCACCTGGAATAACTCCTTGCCGTCAACAACGACTGGTGCAGAAGCAGATGTAAGCATTTCCGAATTCCGATACTGGTCCTGATTTTCCTGGGCAAGAACCTGGGAATGCATGCTGAAAAAGAGGGCCAGACAAATAAACAGCAGCCTGCGACAGAATAAGGTCCCATGTTGGAATGATATTATTTGCATAGAAAATGAAACGGAGGTGGGAAGATGACAAGAATTCCCTTTTATGCCAAGCTTTATAACATAGTGTTATGTTGCCGAATTTCCCGGAATCAGACGATTCTATACTTTTAAAGACATTTTGAAGATAGTGTCAATAAAAAGAGATCGAAATATTTAGCTACCGGAACTATCATGGAGAGCGGAACATTATCGCGGCAGCAGTTCCAGTAGAGGTTCTCCTGCTGCACCTGATGGGGGCTTAATGCCGAGGAACGATGCCAGGGTAGGTGCAATATCTGTGGTATGCACTCTGCGGTGAACATGCTGGGCAGGAATCTGCATCCCGCCAAAGGCGATGGGCACAAAAGTATCGTAGCGCCATGGAGACCCGTGGGTGGCAGCGACCGTAAGGCCATCAAAGTCGTTGATGAACCAGTGGGGCTCAAAAACAAGATAGATGTCGCCCGACCGATTCGGGTTGAAATTATCCAGTACCGCCCTATTGATCTGCGTATCGGGCAGGTTGCCCTCGCGCAGTTCACTGCTGGAAACCGCCTGGGCAACCCCAGCAAATTTCAGCAGCTCTTTGGCCACGGTCTGTTCCACTTCCCTCTGATCGAGGCCGTGCTGCCGAATCACTTCATGATCCAGATACAGGTATGGATGGCTGTAACTTTCTATCAGTTCCCTGTCGATCCCGAACTTGTTTTTCAGCGCCATGAATCCCGGTTCTTTGTCCCAGCTGGCAGGATCAACGTATCCGGCCCGGATGCCAAATTCGTTTAAATAGCCCGGCACCTCCGGTGTACCATGATCGGCAGAAAGCACGATGAGCGTATTTTTCAGACCGACCTTTTCATC
>JARRLH010000475.1:0-1823 GCA_037387205.1 Desulfofustis sp. | reverse complement strand
CTGGCAGGATCAACGTATCCGGCCCGGATGCCAAATTCGTTTAAATAGCCCGGCACCTCCGGTGTACCATGATCGGCAGAAAGCACGATGAGCGTATTTTTCAGACCGACCTTTTCATCCACGTATGCAAACAGGTCTGCAAGTGTGCGGTCAAGGCGCAGCATATTATCTTCGCTTTCAAGACTGGAAGGACCGAAGAGATGGACGACATAATCGGTGGAAGAAAAACTGACCCCGAGATAATCAGGGACATCATCTGCACCAAGCTGTTCATTGACGATCAAGGCCTTGGCAAAATCCAGGGTCAACGCGTCCCCTGCAGGACTTATCGTCAGCAGTGTCGTAAAATATTTACCGTCAGCTGCACCGAAAGGATGGGGGAAAATCCGGCCATATCCTGCCAGATCAGTCTCCCACGACCTGTCATCAGCAGCCCCGAACAGATAGGTGGACTGGTCGTTCAAAAGCTCCCATGATTTCCCGGAGTAGGATGCAGTCAGGTTGCGTGCGTTCCACTCGCTGACCCAATCCGGATAGGTATCATAATAGTAGTTGCTGGTAACAAATTCGCCGCTGGCTTTTGAGAACCAGAAGGCCTTGCCGCTATGCCCCGCCATGGTCACTGCACCGCGGTCCTTCACCGATACAGCAAATATCTTGGCTTGACCGGCAGTGCTGATGGCCAGCTCGTCACTGAAGGTTGTCACCATGATGGCTGCGGGCGAGCGTCCCTCGCTTTTGGCTGCCTTCTGGGTAGAATCGATCTCGGCATCCTTGTCGACATCTGCCCCTGCTGTAAGCAGCCGGTAGCGGTCATCCTCGATATTGTACCTCGTACGGTTTTCGGTTCGATCGAACCAGACATTGCCGATCATGCCATGCACGGCAGGAGTTGCGCCGGTTGCCAGGGTCGCATGCCCAACGACAGTTTCGGTGTTCGCATGGGTGTGGTGTGCATCCGTGTACACGGTCCCGTTTTCCCACAGATACCGAAAACCGTTTTCTCCCAAACGATCATAGTAGCGGGCCGGCAAGTCGCCGCGCAACGCATCCACCGTGATCTGCAGAACCAGCCTGGGTGTGGAAGGCGGTACCAGTTTGTCGTCTGCAAGTGCCCGCCACGGGAGTATTATGATAGCAGCTGCCATTACGACTGGACATGATAAGATAGCACTATGAATCAGTCTAGAAGATCGGCTTTTCACGAAGAGACACCTCATGCTTGATTCCTCCTTCTTTTAGTCATTTCATATTTCTCGATCATACATTCACATCCCTTGTTGGGGAGATGGGTGAGATTCCAGAGTAAAATTATTGCTCTCCTTTGAACGGGAAAAGAGCGGGCCGCAATGAGAAGTGCGGCCCGCATGGTTTATAGCCAAGAGTGGTGATAGTTTTCAGCATCTGGACACTGCCTACTTGCCAGCCCCCATTTCCTTCAATTTCTCCTCGATCTTGCTGAGGTTAAAGGAGCCGGGCGCCTGGCTCGGCGGGAATTCCTTCATGCTCATCAGGAACTCAGCGGCCAGAGCCTGGATAGGAACGATCACAAAGGGACGGTCGAGGAACCAGTCGTTATAGGTGTTCGAGTTATGCTGGGCCTTCTCGAAGGGGTCACGGCGCAGGTTGAAGAGCAGCGGTACGCGAAGCTCTATGAACGGCTCGCGCCAGACGCCGAAGGCCTGACCTCGATTCTCCAGGAATACGACTTTCCAGGCATCATAACGCGCAGCAACGATCACAGGCCTCCGGGTCGACGGGTGTTCCGTCCACGCGGATCTCGAAGTGCAGGTGTGGCCCGGTCGAGTACCCGGTCGACCCGA
>JARRLH010000474.1:0-3224 GCA_037387205.1 Desulfofustis sp. | reverse complement strand
TCGACAACGGCGGCTATGTGATCACTAAAAACGGCAGGGCCATTGCCCAGCTTAACGAGAACCGACTGTTCATTCCGGCCTCGACCATCAAGATCGCCACTTCCCTGATGGCCCTTGAGGTTCTGGGCCCATCACACCGGATCAACACCGAGTTCTACCTCAGAAACGACAAGATCCTGTGCATCAAAGGCTACGGCGATCCCTATCTGCTCTCCGAGCGTGTGCAGGAAATTGCTGCAGGTCTGCGGCAGCGTGGCCTCAGCCAAGTAGAGTCCCTCATCCTGGACGACAGCTTCTTTGAACTCAAGGAGGCGGTCGACGGCGCCGAAAACTCAGCCAATCCATACGATGCGGAAAATATGGCGCTGGCGGTCAACTTTAACTCGGTGGCACTGATCAAATACCAGACCGGGATCGTCGACTCCCCGGAGCCGCAGACCCCGGTGCTGAACATTGCCAAAGATATCGGCGCCCTGATCGATCCGGGGCTGCATCGGGTCAATGTCTCGGCTTATCAGAGACGGGACGCCAGCATCACCGCCCAACGCTACACGGCCGAACTTTTTGCCGAACAGCTGCGCCGCCAGGGCATTGCGGTGGGCACCGGTTATCGAAGCGGTAAGGTGGCGGCCGGCGACGCACTGCTCTACACCTATCGCAGTAAAATGACGGTGGCCGAGATGATCAGCGGATGTCTGAAATACTCCAACAATTACATTGCCAACCAGCTCTTTCTGCTCTGCGGAGCCGCCCGGTTCGGGCCGCCGGCTACCTGGAAGAAAGCACAACAGGCAATGGCTGAAACCCTCTCCTCAACCGCCGGTCTGAGCAGCCGGGATATCATCGTCGTCGAAGGATCGGGGCTGTCGAGGAGAAACCTGGCAACCCCGGCGGCAATTATTACCCTGCTGGTGCGTTTCAAGCCCCACGCGGAATTGTTGAGCAAAACGGGGAACACGCCGCTCAAATCCGGAACCATGGCCGGGGTCTATGGCTATGCCGGCTATTTCGACCAGACCGGCGGGCTCGACCCCTTCGTCATCCTGCTCAACCAGAAGTCCAATACCAGGGACCAATTACTAACGCTCGCCTCGACATTGCACCGCCAGGCAAAGCAGACTCCGATCCAGTGAAAGTTCTTCATCTCATCTCCCAGCGCCCCGACTCCACGGGCAGCGGCATTTACCTTCAACAACTGATGGGCCACGCCCACCGTGCCGGCCAGACAAATTTTCTCATCTGCGCATTGAGCGGCGACGAGGAGGTCGAACTGGAAGGTGTCGCCGCTGACCGTATCTCAGCCGTAAGATTTTCGACCCCTGCCAATCCGGGGGCCATTGTCGGCATGAGCGACGTGATGCCCTACCCGAGTCGAACATTCGGGGAGATGGTGGCTGTGGATGAGGTCGGGGCGCCACTTCTTGACCCCGTGTTCTATGGCTCCGCGGAAGTGGCGCCCCGACCTCATCCACAGCCACCATCTCTGGCTGGTCAGCTCGCTGGCCCGCGAGGCTGCTCCCGGGATACCCATCGTCTGCAGCTGCCACGGATCAGATCTCAGGCAGTTTCGCCAGTGCACCCATCTTCGGGACCGGGTCCTGGCCGGCTGCCGGGAGCTCACTCGTGTCCTGGCCCTTAGTCACGATCAGAAAACTCAGATAATCCAGACCTATGGTATCGAGCCCCAGCATATCGATGTGGCGGGGGCCGGCTTCGACGACGAGCTGTTCAGGGCTACCGGCGGATCTGCTGGTTCAGCAGCGGCACCTAAGATTGTCTATGCGGGAAAATTGAGCCGGGCCAAGGGACTTGTCTGGCTGCTTAAGGCTCTTCAATCCCTGGCTCATTGTCCTTATCACCTGCACCTGGTCGGCAGCGGGCAGGGAGTGGAAGCTGAGCAGGTCCACACTGAAGCCGACAGGCTCGGTGACAGGGTAACGATCCACGGTCCACTGTCCCAGGAGCAGCTTGCCCGTGTGCTGCAAGACAGCGAGCTTTTCGTGCTGCCCTCGCTGTTTGAAGGATTGCCGCTGGTGGTGCTCGAGGCCCTGGCCTGCGGCTGCCGGGTCATCGCCACCGATCTTCCGGGCTGCCGTGAAATAAGGGAGCGCACAGCCGCTGAAATGCTGCAGCTGGTGCCCCTTCCCGCAGTAATCGACCTGACGCACACCGCGCTTGATAACGAGGACAAGTTTGTGGGTGATCTGAGGGATGCCCTCAGCTTGTTTCTCGAAAAGCGACGGCCGCTGCCGGACACCACGCTCGATCTGGGATATTTCCGCTGGTCGGCGGTCTATAAGAGGGTTGAAAAAAACTGGCGGGAGGCGTGTGCAACTTTCCAGAGCTGTTGAAAGAACCGTTGCATATTCAGATCTCTTCAGCTAGGCTGTCAATCAATGACCTAGCGACTTTGACGGTTTTTACAAAGAACAAATCAGCGTTTACGAGGAGAAGAATGATGGTGAGGGGAATGGCTGAATCTACATTGCGCTGGCTGCCGGTCATGCTGGTCTTCTTTTTCGCCGCCCTGATGTCAGCCGCCTGCAGCGCCCCCCTGGGCAATCCTGAGGATGGCAAGCGCTGGTATTCTATGCACAACTGTTTTGCCTGCCACGGTCCCAGCGGAGATGACGGCAAGGCGCCGGTGGTCAGCAACCTGGAGATGAGTTACTGGAGATTTGAGAGAAAGATTCGCGATGCGGGGTCTCCGATCATGCCGAAATACCCGGAAGAAAAGATCTCCGCCCAGGATGTGGCCGATCTCTACGCCTATTTAAAGGCGGAATAAGCCTTTTCCGCCCTCCTGAAAAATGAGATGAATCACTTTCATTCCGGATAATTGTGATTAGAGTAACGCGTGATTAGTCGCTACGCTGTATTGAACGCGCTGTCGGGTCGCTAAATTCAAGTAAAGAGAATCGTCATGATCGAATCCTTATACAATTTCCTTGGGGTGCTCGGTTTTCATCACCCCATACACCCAATTGTCGTCCACCTGCCTATGGGGCTGGTGGTCGGCAGCGTCGCCTTTTCCCTGGCCGATATGAAGTGGCCGGACAAGCACTATGCCACCACGGCCTATCACTGTATCCTGCTCTCCTTGATTGCTGTCATTCCCGTCTACATTGCCGGCCTGCTCGACTGGCAGCAGTGGTTCGGGGGTGATGTCAACAAATGGATCGTTATCAAGATGATTCTCGGTGTGGCGCTGACCGTCATGCTCT
>JARRLH010000473.1:0-3125 GCA_037387205.1 Desulfofustis sp. | reverse complement strand
CTTCTCCCTGCTCGATGTCCAGCGAAAAATGACCTTGAGCCCCAGACTCGGTCGAGGGTTCGCCGGGGTCGGGCATCCGGTTCCCGTTGCGGTCAAGGAAGACTCTGGCACCAGATAGATAGCCGTCGGCAACCTGGCCGTTTAGCACGCTATCTTCAGCTCCTCCGCAGGCGGTCACAATAAAGAGCAGAGAAGCGATAAGGGGCATTTTAATAAATTTGAAAGTACGCATTTCAACTCTCCTACTGTTGCGGTTTAGGAATGATAAGAGAAACTGACTCGTTTTCGGAGTTGACGTAGATCCAGTAACCGATCCCGGGGATGAGGATCGCTCCTTGTTCTCCATCGCTACTTTCGAAAACAAAATCGTCGCCCCAGTCTTTTCCGATGTAATCGAGAGAGGGACATTTCCGTTATAGGGGTTGGCTATTAGGTTCCAACCCGTTTCGACCTGGATTTCATAGGTCAGCGCTGGGTTTTCGCCGAACGTCTCCATGGACGGCAGGAAACTATCGGTTGTCCGTTTAATGACATACCCCTCACCAAGCATCACCGGTCCACCACTGTCAATCCGAGAGTAACTACCACCACTTTCAATTCGAGAGGAACTATTGTTCTTCCTATCGCTAGAGGTCCAACGAAACGCTTGGTTTGTGCCAATAGCATCATTACTGCTCAACAGAAAAGGATTGATATCGCCAAGAGCACCGACCATATTTTTCCCGTTCAGAAATTCCACCTGAGGACCTTGTAGGTCTTCTTGTGCAGGGAATTCTGAGAGAATATTTCCTTCTGCGTCTCTGGTCGCAAAATAAAAACGATGTGACATGACAGGACCAAGTCGGGTTGTGAAGGAATAGGTTGCACCGGTTTCAATGTCGCCGACTTCTCGAACCATGTCATATGCGTATCCGTTAAGGTAAAGGATGACACTTGGCAATTCTCTGCCCGAGGTATCCCGCAGAACGACACGGAAGATATACTTGAGATCACCTTTTGGTATTCCGTTGACATAATTGTTAGCGTCGTCACCGCCATCTTCGCGCTCGACACCAGGCAATCCGTTGTCCGATGACAGAAAACTTAGACCTTCGGGCACAGTAGATCCGACAAGGATAGCGACCGTTTCCGCATCACTCAGGCTGCCGTCACTAACGCTGAAGCTCACGTTGTAGTTGCCGGCCTGGGTGTTGCCGGGGGTCCAGGTGAACATTCGCGTCGCGGCATTGAAGGTTGCGCCGCTCGGCAGATCGGTGGCACTGTAGGTCAGGTCGTCGCCATCGGGATCAGTGGCGCTGAGGGTGAAGCTCAGGGTGGTCCCTTCATTGATGCTCTTGCTGCCGATAGCGGCCAGAACAGGGGGACTGTTTACGTTGCCGACAGTGATCGCAACCGTTTCCGCATCACTCAGGCTGCCGTCGCTGACGCTGAAGCTCACGTTGTAGTTGCCGGCCTGGGTGCTGCCGGGGGTCCAGGTGAAAGTCCGCGTCGCGGCATTGAAGGTGGCGCCGCTCGGCAGGCCGGTGGCACTGTAGGTCAGGCTGTCGCCATCGGGATCAGTGGCGCTGAGGGTGAAGCTCAGGGTGGTCCCTTCATCGATGCTCTTGTTGCCGATAGTGGCCAGAACAGGGGGCTGATTGATGGCTATGATAACTGGAGAGCTGTCGACGATATTTGAAGGGGCGCTCTCATTTCCTAATGTATCATAAGCCGTAACAGCAAAATAGTGTTGCTGGATATCTGACAAACCCGTGAGGCTTGAAATCAGTTTATTCCCTACATCAATCGGGGATGATCCTTCGTTAGCGTCACTGCCATTAAAGTTTGGATTTGAAGCATCCTCCTTATAGTAAATTTTATATCCCGCAACATTGGGACTTGGACTTGGATCCCAAGCCAAATTCACCGTCTTTGCACTGGCCGTAGCCGTGATGGCCAAAAATAGCCAAACTGTTAATAACATTGTTTTTGGTTTTGTATGCCCCATCATTTTCCTCCTGCAATTGTTGAACTGGCGGTTAACGTCCAGACTAAAAAACGCTCACCTCGTTACCGAAGGTGAGCGCTTTACATTGCAGAAGTTGATCAGGACAACGCTATTTTTTTGTCTTATAAAAGTGTGTCGGTCGTCTCATAACCAAAGCAGAGTTCATGCCAATTGACATTAGACACAACAAGGCTTCCACATGAATTTAGTAGAAATAGTTGATATCATTGCGAGGAAATTTTGCTTGTCCACGCATGTTTGTTTTAAGAAGCAGACTGGACTGTGCTCATGCACAGGTGTCGTGCGTATCAAAAGTGTATTCAAAATCGAAAAGGTGTGGTCATTTGACCACATCACTGGTCTCTTCGAGCCATACAGTCTGAATTGTTTCATTATGATCTGTATCCATTCTTGTAAGACAAAAAAAGCGCCCATCTCAATACCGAAGATGGACGCTTAACGTTGCAGAGTTGATCAAGGCAAAGCTAGGCGAACTCTCTCTTCGGCAACCCGGCTGTCCTGAATTTGAGGACCCGTGGCTTTGCGTCACCAGATTTCTCTGGTTTTGCCTTTTTCGGAGACATTTGTCTTTAGTTGGGCTGCAGGGCTCCTTTGTCTAGTCAATGGAAATTTTATCGATTATTACCATAACTATGGCTGAAATTATGCTAATAATTTTGTCTGTGGTCAAGTCTTTTGTGATTTATCTTTATTTTACAGGTGCTTAATGTTGTGTCATTTTGTGAGATCATCGGGAAAATTGGCACCTAGAGCTTAAGATAATTTATTCTCTGGGCAACATTGTAAGTAGAAGCCTCCAGCTCTCTGGCCACCCACATGAGTTTCTGCAACCACGATGATCTAAGAACTCTAGGAGGATTGTTGTATGGGTGCCATTTAGGGCCCAAAATTGGCAAGAGTTGTTGGGTCAAGTTTGGGCTGGACTCTTTAGGTGATTGACTGTCTTCCCAGTTCAAACAACCCGATTTCCGGGCGGCAGAGGAACCTTAGAGGGAGAACACTTGTACCGACACCGCGGCTGACATAGAGCGGGACCTGGTGTTCGCTGACCTGGTAATAACCGGCGACGAATCGGCCTGAATAGCGCGGTAGGTAGAATGGCGGCAGGTAGGGCAGC
>JARRLH010000472.1:0-2945 GCA_037387205.1 Desulfofustis sp. | reverse complement strand
GGAAGCGTATGTCTCACGGGTGATGTCGTTGGGAATCTCGTCGAGCGTATAGCCCACGGCCAGCTTGGCGGCAATCTTGGCGATGGGACAACCGGTTGCCTTGGAGGCCAGAGCCGAACTTCTCGATACCCGAGGGTTCATCTCGATGACCATTAATTCACCGTCTTCCGGATTCACGGCGAACTGGACGTTGGAGCCCCCGGTTTCAACGCCGATCTCCCGAATGATGGCGATGGCCGCATCCCGCATCTCCTGGTACTCTCGGTCGGTGAGGGTCTGAGCCGGAGCCACGGTGATCGAATCACCGGTGTGCACGCCCATGGCGTCGACATTCTCGATGGAGCAGATGATGACCACATTGTCCTTGGCATCGCGCATCACCTCCAGTTCGTACTCCTTCCAGCCCAGGAGGCTGCGTTCGAGCATGATTTCGCTGGTCATGGACAAATCAAGACCCTGTTTGCAGAGATCTTCGAGCTCCTGGCGGTGGTAGGCCACGCCGCCTCCGGTGCCACCGAGGGTAAAGCTGGGTCTGACGATGATCGGAAAGCCGATCTCGTCGCCGGCTTTCATTGCTGCCTCCAGGGTATGGACGATGGCAGATTCAGGCACCTTCAGGTTTATGGACCGCATCGCCTCCCTGAATTCGTCCCGGCCTTCGGCCTTGTGGATAACCTCGATCTTGGCCGCCAGCATCTCCACGTTGTAGCGTTCCAGTGCACCGGTTTCGGCCACCTTGATGGCGGTGTTCAGCGCGGTCTGTCCGCCAAGGGTGGGAAGCAGCGCATCGGGCCGCTCCTGCTCGATGACCTTGACCACCATTTCCGGGGTAATTGGTTCGATGTAGGTGGCGTCTGCCAGCCCGGGATCGGTCATGATGGTCGCCGGGTTGGAGTTGATCAATACGACCTCGTAGCCTTCTTCCTTGAGGGCTTTGACCGCCTGGGCTCCTGAATAGTCGAACTCGCAGGCCTGACTGATGATGATTGGACCCGAGCCAATGATGAGGATTTTGTGTATGTCGGTTCGTTTGGGCATGAGGAAGTGATCGCTGGTGATTGCCTGAGTGTTGGTCTGGTAGGTTATGTCTCGGTCAGGATGATTTGATCAGTTCGATGAAGCGGTCGAAAAGATATTCGGCATCGTGCGGTCCCGGCGCGTGTTCCGGATGATACTGCACGGAAAAGGCCGGGTGAACCCGGTGTCTCATTCCCTCGCAACTACCGTCATTGAGGTTTATGTGGGTCAACTCCACCTGGTCCGGGTCCAGGGTGCTCATGTCCACGCAAAAACCGTGGTTCTGGGAGGTGATCTCCACCCGACCGGTCTGCAGGTCTTTCACCGGCTGATTACCGCCCCGGTGGCCGAATTTCAACTTGTAGGTAGAACCGCCGTAGGCCAGGCCCAGGATCTGATGACCGAGGCAGATACCGAAGATTGGTTTGCGGCCCAGCAATTCCCGCACGGTATCGACGACCCCATCGACTCCCTCGGGATCACCGGGTCCGTTGGAGAGAAATATCCCATCCGGCTCCATATCCAGCACCGTCTGGGCACTGGTGGTGGCCGGGACAACCTGCACCCGGCAGCCGCGTGCTTCGAGAATCCTGATCTGGTTGAATTTAATGCCGAAATCAAAGGCCACGATTTTCAGCTCCGGAGGCACGACTGGAGGAATAAAGGCGGTGCCGGGCTGCGGCTTGTCGTGGCCCCAGGTATAGGGTTCAGTGCAGCTCACCAGTTTCACCATGTCCTGGCCGACAAGACCGTGCCACTGACTGGCGCGTTCCACCAGGGATTCAGGGTCGAGATCCCGGGTGTCAAATCCTTCAACGCCCAGTACCTTGAATTCTCTCAGACAATCGGCCAGCGGCCGGGTTGATCTGAAATTTGACGGTTGGCGCTGATATTCCTTGACCAGGAAGGCCATCGGGTGAATGGCCAGTGATTCCATATCTTCGGGATTTATTCCGTAATTGCCGATCAGCGGATAGGTCATGGTGATGATCTGACCGGTATAGGAGGGGTCGGTAAGCACCTCCTGGTAGCCGCTCATAGAGGTATTGAAAACGATCTCACCAACCGCCTCCCCAGGGCCGGTGAAGGAGCGTCCCGCGAAGATAGTGCCGTCTTCCAGGGCGATTAAAGCTTTCATATCATTACCTTTGACATTATGAATAACCGGCAGGCTGGTGGAGCTTCCGAGGTCCCTGGAGAGCATCGCCGGCCTGTCCGGGGGTGAGAAATTTACTTCCGTGTGTAGCCGACACAAAATATCAATAATTAACTCGGAAACGCAGTCAACGTCAACTCAATTCGAGCCACGGCAATGGACCTGCGGCCGCATCTGGTAAATCTTGGCAGGTGAGCACCCTGGCGCGTGGGGCAGCTCTCAGGGGGCGTGATTACCCAGGGCAGGGTGGCTTCTTGAGTTTGACGGCGACTCATGGTAAAGCAGGCTCATGAACGGACAACTAAAGCACAGCGTTGAAGGCAGTCTCTGGCTCGACATGGAAGGGGTTGATGACGGAAACCTTCAGGTGAGCCGCTTTGCGGCCCGCAAGGATGAAACCTGGTGCGTGTTCGGCGACAATCGCTCCGGTCTCAATCGGTTTGTGGACTTTTTCCGCTGCCCGAATAGCCCCTCGCTGTCCTACAGAAAACTGATTGTGCCGGCGGATCTTGCGGTTGTCAGTTTCAAAGACCAGCAGGAACTGTTCGAGCAGGACGTACGCAACGATCAATCCGATTTTCTGAATCGCATCGATCCAGGTACGCCGGCCAGGGAATTTCTCACCCACCTCGAGGAGAATAAGACTCTGATCGAGCAGTTTAAATTAGGGCATGTGCTGAACAGCGGGTATCGGCAGCTAAGTTCCGGGGAAAGCCGTAAACTGCTTATTCTCAGAGCGGTCACCGACGGCGCTACCCATTTGCTGATCGAG
>JARRLH010000471.1:0-3029 GCA_037387205.1 Desulfofustis sp. | reverse complement strand
CTGTACGGCAACCGCGACATGGACGGCATCAGCGCCCTGGAGCAGGAGCTGCTGGCCCAGAACGCCAAGTTCAAGGCTTGGGAATGCACCGAAGAGCTGATGAACCTGACCAAAGACCGGAGCGCACTCTACATGCACTGCCTGCCGGCCGATATCACCGGGGTCAGCTGTGAGCAGGGCGAGGTCGCAGCATCGGTGTTCGACCGCTATCGTGACCCGCTCTACTTTGAAGCGAGCTACAAGCCGTACATCATCGCCGCGATGATCTTCCTGGCCAAGATCCAGGATCCCGTAGGGAAGCTGGCCTGGTTACTGCAGCGCAACCAGCAGCGGATTGCTTAATACTCGCGCCAAACTCCGTTGAGTCAGGCAAAAAGGACCGTCAGTGAACTCTGACAGTCCTTTTTTATTCATGCTGTTCATTAAAATCGAACTGGCCTATCATTTAAGGATAGGCCTCATTTATTGATCAGGGGTCATAAGAATTTTTGTGTTTTGGTGCATCTGGAACCTTCGATTTAGTGTTGACCTGCTCCCATCCCCTCCGTGAGCGGGGCTTTTATATTTCAGCCATTTTGCTAACCATACTCTGTCGACCAGTTTTGAAACCTGAAATTCAGGAGCATGACTTTCAGCATATTTCTACGGACGCCAATCGCATCGCCCCTATCTTCCCTAACTCAAGGTTATAAACATCACAATAAAAAGCGCATGCGATTTTGGTTTGTTTGGGGTTATGATAGGCTCCTCATTTACCGGAGATGGCGATATTGCGAAAACACCCCTGGCTTGGTCCCTTACTTTTTATCACCCTGCTGTTCTACCTGAACTTTGTCGCCCGTATTCTTCTCTCACCGCTGGCGCCGATAATGGAGATGGAACTTGGTTACTCCCATGCCGGCACCGGGAGCCTTTTCCTGATTACTTCGCTGGGCTATTTATTCGGCCTGTTTGTCTCCGGGATGATCTCCTCCCGCTGGACCTTTACCCAGACGATCCAGCTGTCCGCCTCCGGTTTCGGCCTCTGCCTGATCGGCATTGCCTTCAGCCGCAATTATTGGCAGATTGGCGTTCTCGTCGCCGTATTGGGTTTCATGGGGGGGCTCTATCTACCAGCGGGCATGGCCAAACTGACCGAGCTGATCCCATCGGCCCACGGGGGACTGGGGCTGGCCGTCGACGAACTGGGACCGAATTTCGCCCTATTCCTGGTCCCTCTGCAGGTGGAAATTCTCCTTCACTTTTTTGACTGACAAAAGGTCTTGATGTCCCAGGGATTGCTGACCCTGGGAATTGTTGCCACGTATTGTTTTTATGCCGGTCAGGGTGGCAGCCGGGGCGTCGCACCCAAACTGAGTACTTTTCAAGCCTTTTTCCGGCAAAAGAATTTCTGGAAGCTGGTTCTGCTATTTGGCTTGGGAGTGGGAAGTACGCTCGGAATTTACTCAATGTTGCCGGTCTATTTTATCGATCAGGGTATTGAGCGGGGCTTGGGCAACAGCATGCTGTCAGCATCGCGGACGTTGAGCATTCCCGTCGTGCTTATCGGTGGCTGGCTGACAGATAGGATTGGCGTGCGCCGCTCCCTTATGATTATCCTTATCACAGGGGGGGTACTAACTGCTCTCATCGGCGTGCTGCAGGGGTATTGGTTGTTCGTGCCGGTTTTTCTGCAACCGTTGTTTGCCGTCTGTTTTTTCCCTCCGGTGTTCAAGACCTTGGCCTTGTCGGTGCCGGCAGAGTTGAGAAATCAGGCCGTTGCCTATTCGCTATGGGATGTCTGATGGCCGCTGGCAGCTTGATGACCAAGGAATTGGCGGAACAATAGTCGCCTGTTGCTGTATAAGATGAAAGGCGTCTTGGATGAGCCATTCTTACATTGCAGGGTTAGTATGAATTTCGGAAATCAGCCAAACATGGGACATTAAAACAATGCAATAGGAAATATAAGAAGAATGGTCTGATTTCGATCAAATTCATTTTTGATATTAGGTCAACAGGAAGGGGCCTTCACCTTGTCGTGATTCTAAAGTAGACTGGTTCTGCCTTGTTCGATGAAACTTTTTAGATCGAAAAGATAGACACACGAATGACGAATGGCAAAATAGAGTACCCCTCATAACTTCTAAAGGCGGTAAGAGTGGTTTTAACGATAACCTGCTTGAGAAACTGCAAGAAAAGGTGGATAGCTAGATGGTTTTGATTCTGCGAATTTCAGCATTAATTTTCATTGGACTCGTAATAACCGCTTGTTCCAGCACTGACATGACAACCTCCTGGACAAATTCTGATTTCAAAGGGCCGATCGGGAAGGTTTACGTTGTCGGCATTGCCAAAGACGAGATGAATCGACGCATATTTGAAGATGCCTTCAGTAATCAATTTTTTAGTGAAAGGGTATCATCTGAGGCTAGTTATAGAGATATCACCTTCTCCAAAGAGATCAACAAAGAAGCCCTTGCGAAAAATATGGCTGAGCGCGGGTGTGATGCCGTCGTGTTGACAAGACTTATCGGGCAACGCAAGGAGACTGTGACGACACCTGTGTACGATCCCGTGTATTTACCGGGTCCTTATTACGGAGGTTATGGGCGCTACAATCGTCCCCGCCACTACGGAAGCTGGGGGAGTTATTACGGTCATCCGCTTGCTTTTTCTTATGTCCCAACCACAACCACCGAGCGCATTATACTCACCGTAGAATCTGTTATGTACGACTTGAAAACCGAACAGTTGATATGGTCGGCCCAGTATGAAACCGCTGTGGAAGGTAGCATCGATAAAATGATTGGGAAGTTTGTGGAGGAAGTGGCAAAAGACCTCAAAAGGAAGAAGATTATCTGATTTCTCTTTCCTGTGGAGACTTTGTCTTAGCAATTTCAACGACTTTCAACTGAGAAGACACTAAATGGCCCTTCCGTCCTAGAGGGGCCATTCCTATATTGCAGTGTCAGTAAGAATTATGCATCTCTGTAAGTTTGACCGCACCAAAACAATATGAGAGGATTTCTAATAATTTTCAATGTGTC
>JARRLH010000470.1:0-2599 GCA_037387205.1 Desulfofustis sp. | reverse complement strand
GAAATATCCTGCAGGGGATCGAAATGAACCGAAGCCTTTTGGGAAAAATATTTTCCAAATACGGTGTCGAAGAGATTGACGCTTTGGGACAACCGTTCGACCCTGGTTTGCACGAAAGTATAGGTATGGTCCGGTATCCCGATGTTGCCCCCAGCACTATAGTGAGGGTCGAGCAAAAAGGTTATACGATCCGCGGCAAGCTGCTGCGTCCGGCGAAGGTGCTTATTGCGACTAGTTGATTCGTAAATCTGGACCGTGCGCAATGATCAAGTGTTGAACTTGGCAGGCGAACCATCTGGGGGCAACGAAATGGAGACTGCATGGAGTTTAAGGATTATTACAGTATTCTGGGGGTAGACCGTAACGCGGACGCGAAGGAGATCAAAAAAGCCTACCGCAAGCTGGCGCGGAAATATCACCCTGACGTCAATCCGGGAAACCGCGATGCGGCAGTGAAATTTCAGGATATCAACGAGGCGAATGAAGTGCTCTCCGACCCCGCAAAACGTCAGCAGTACGATCGCCTTGGCTCCCAGTGGCAACAGTACCAGAAAAGCGGAGGAAAGCCCGAAGACTTCAACTGGGGAGAGCGTGCCGCAGCAGGTAATCAGAACTACAGTTATAACGATTTTATCATCAGGAGCGGCCGCGACCTCGAACATCCCCTTCAGGTGAGCCTCAATGAGGCATCCACGGGACCAAGCGATCGTTGCAATGGGAGGATGGTCGCAAGATTGATGTAAAAATTCCTCGCGGGGTGAAAACCGGATCCCGTGTCAGGGTTAAAGGACAGGGGGGATCTGGCACTGGAGGAGGGGGATCGGGAGATCTTTATCTGACTATTGAAGTTTTGCCCGACAAACGGTTCCTGCGTGATAACGATGATCTGAAGACCACGGTTCAAGCAGACCTGTTCACCATGTTGTTAGGCGGCAAGCTCTCGGTTTCCGGTATCGACCGCAAGGTCAACCTGCCTATCCCACCGGAAACAAGAAATGGACGGGTCTTCAAGCTGCGCGGTTTAGGGATGCCGAAAATCAAGCACCCCGACCAACGCGGCGATCTGTATATCACCGTGGAAACCGTTCTGCCGCAAAAGCTGACCGCGAAAGAAAAGGAACTGCTCAAGCAATGGAAGTCTATACATTAAAAGAATCGTTGGTACCCAGTTGTGCCATTCCAGCGGACTGGTGAGGAGAAGGCTATGAAGAAATACCCGATCGCGCTTTTCTGCAATGATCCTGGAGCTTTGTACGAATATCGGATTGTAGCCCGCATGACAAGAGTCTCAGAGGAGTTCATTCGCCAATGTGAGCATGAAGAGTTGGTCACTGCGCATCCGATGTTGCATGGCGCAAAGGGCTTGAGTGCAGCGGATGTCAGTAAACTTAAACTCATCCGCTACCTGCATGACGATATGGGGCTTGCCCTGGAGGCGATAGATTTCGTGCTGCGCTACCGGGAGCGAGTCAAGACAATGGAACGTCAGCTTGATGAAATGGAGCAAAAACTCCGCCAAAAAGAGCAGGAACACCAGGCTGAGATTCTGAAGCTTTGCCGCCGGTTAGCGCAGATGATGAGTGAAGACCAGATCATTCAATAGCTGGCAGGGTGTTCAGTTTTTCCGCAGACACAAAGGGAATAGAGGGTTATCGACATGCGCCGACTGAAGATTACACACCTGACGGAATACCAATTTTCCAGTACTGTGACGCTGTTGCCGCATCGCCTCCTGCTGCGGCCCCGAGAGGGCCCGGAGGTACATGTCGAATCGTCCTTGTTGACGATCACGCCCACCAACCACATGGTGAAGTGGCATCGGGATGCGCAGGATAATGCGGCGGCGGTGGTCGATTTCCAGGAGCCGACCCAGTTCCTTTCCATTACCAGTGAAGTGGTCATCCAGCACTTCGTGGAAAACCCTTTCGATTTTCTGGTTGAAGACTACGCCGTTAACTATCCCTTCCACTATGTGCCGATGGACAGAGTGGATCTGCTCCCCTTTTTGCAACCGGTCTATCCCGGTGATGAGGACGCTATCCGTAACTGGCTGGAGCTGCTGGGCCTGGGCCAGCCCGTCATGCAGACCTATGCGCTGCTCGACCAGATCAATAAAGCCATCGCCGGGCGATTTACCTACTTTTCCCGTGAAGAACAGGGAGTACAAACACCCGGGCAGACGCTGGCCTGGGGGCAGGGCTCCTGCCGCGACTTTGCCACCCTGTTTGTCGAGACCTGCCGTTACCTGGGCCTGGCGAGTCGCTTTATCAGCGGTTATGCCCACGCACCCGCGACAGAGCATTGGTCTGCGACGACCCATGCCTGGGCCGAGGTGTACCTGCCGGGGGCCGGTTGGAAAGGGTTCGACCCGACCAACGGCGAGGTCGCGGGGCGCCGGCATATTCCGGTCGCCGTATCCCGCCATCCCGAGGCCGTCCCCCCGGTGGCCGGAAGCTTTATCGGTCCATCCGGATCACCCCCCAAGCTGATCGTCGATGTCCGAATCATTGCCCTCTCAGAGAGTTAACACCGAATGACAAATGCCCGAAAGATTTAGAATCTCAATGCCTAAAGAATATGCCTTCACGACCAGGCATTC
>JARRLH010000469.1:2427-4267 GCA_037387205.1 Desulfofustis sp. | reverse complement strand
CCAACCGGTTTTTCTAATTAGCCCGCAGGTGTTCATTGAAAATTTAACTTATTGTTGCCACAATTAAGATTTGTATTTCTATGAGATGACCAATAAAAGACTCATAGAATAGGGTTATCAATAGTTGCACACCAGCCCCCCTTCCACCTTTATCGGAACACGTTGCAATTATTGATAATCCTGAAGAACTGAAGTGCGGAGCGGAGTACGATCAGAGGGGTAGCGCTATGGGGATTGAATGAGGTTTTCTTGTGGTGCTCATCAGTCCTGAATCACCTTTGAGAAGCGTGCATTTCGACATGAGCTGTTGTTATTGAGACTCGATTCCGAGGAGTATGCCATACGCAGCAGCATTTTCAGATTGTCGCCATTAGTTGGCCGCCATTTTCACCTGTTTACGACGCAGCTCTCCTGTGTGACCCGTGGTGAGGACATTTACAAACTACCCGATTCTGCCGCTCAAACCTTCTCAGGACGTGTCGTCATACGCTGCTCTGGCAATCGGCCTGACATAGACCAGCGTCCCTTCACCGCACTGCGGACAGCAGCAGATGTCAACCCCGGTGAGCCGTAGCATCATCTGCTGAACACTTTCCTCCACCTTTTGTGCGTAGGCGATGGGTACGCCAATTAACCGACGAATCAACGCAATGCACGCCTTCTTGTTGGCATGGGCCAGGAACCCGTAGTAGCGGATCTTGGTGAAGCCGCACGGCAGCACGTGCAGGAGAAACCGCCTGATAAACTCGTCGGCGCCAACCGTGAGTTCCTTTTCTTTGTTGTCGTCGCTGCGGTCCCGGTAGCTGAACCGTACGCTGCCGTCCTCGATGGCAATGATCCGGTTGTTGGTGATTGCCACCCGGTGGGTGTAGCGGCCCAGATACTCGAGCACCTGCGCCGGCCCGCCGAAGGGCTGCTTGGCATAAGTAATCCACTGCGTATCCCATAACACTGAAAGCAATTCCATGAACTGGTTCTCGTCTCTATACCGCGCCGCCCTGCCGTGAAAGGATAATTGATTCTTACGATGCGCCTTTTCCAGCTTGTTCAGATAGCGCCTTTGAAACTCCTTGGCCAGGGACTGGACCCTGAACAGGTAGTTTCTGCTGGCGTTGATCCACTTTTTACGGTCATATGAGAGTGCTCCTGCCGGGATGATGCAGTGCAGGTGATAGTGGTCCATGAGTTTCTGATTCCATGTGTGGAGCACGGAGATGAAGCCGAGTTGGCCTTCAATGCGCCACTGTGGATCACGGGCGAACACCTGCAGGGTTTCCTTGACGGCTGTGAACAGCAGAGCCAGCATGATGCGCGTATTGACCATGATAAGGGAATTGAGCTCATGCGGTAAGGTGAAGACATTATGGAAATAGGGACAGGGCAGCAACTCTGCGTTTCTACAGTTGAGCCATTTCTCCTTGACCATTGTCTGGCATTTGGGACAGTGCCTGTCCCGGCAGGAGTTGTAGGCGTTTCTCGTGTGGCCGCACCGATCACACGCTTCGACATGGCCACCCAGCGCCGCGGTCCGGCATATCTCAATGCGCTTCATGACCTTGTACTGCTGAGCGGTGAGTACGTTCTTATCCCGGTACCGGTTTCCATATCCTCTGAAGATATCGGCCACTTCCGGCGATCTGTTATCGTCTTTCATCTTCCCCCTCCTGCTGCTCGTCCATCAGATCGAGCGGACTCTTGAGCTGGACGTAGTGTGCCGGCACCAGATGCAGATAGATGGTGGTGGTCTCTATGGCGTTGTGGCCGAGCAGCCGGCTGATGGTGTAGAGGTCGTAGCCTTTATAGAGGAGATGGGTGGCGAAGCTGTGACGGAGGGTATGGA
>JARRLH010000469.1:0-2403 GCA_037387205.1 Desulfofustis sp. | reverse complement strand
GCATACAGGATATTCGATACCGAGACGCTTCCGATATGGGTGCCGGCCTTCTGTCCGGGGAACAGCCAGTACGTTGGCTTATATTCAATCCAGTAGGCCCGTAGCTCATGCAGCAGGTGTTCTGACAAGACGGTATAGCGGTCCTTGCGCCCTTTGCCCTGTTCGACCCTGATCACCATGCGTGAGGGGTCGCTTTCGATATGTTCGGGTTTGAGGCGAATGGCCTCCCCGACCCTGAGTCCGGCGCTGTAGATGGTCTTCAGAATGACCCGATGCTTGAGGTTGTCGATGCAGTGCAACAGCCGGTGTACTTCTTCCATGGACAGCACGGCCGGCAGCTTCTTGCCCAGGGGCCTCGGTGTCAGCAACGGTGTTAAAAGTCTTTCAAGAATCGGTTTGAGATGTCCTCTCAACCAAAATAGGTCACCTTTGGGTTTTAGCCGAACTCAGAGGTGGGCCTATGATCAATCGAGAGGACTGGTACATGATACAGGATATGAGGGAAAAAGGCTGCTATATAAGTGATATAGCAGAAAAGGTAGGGTGCTGCGAGAAGACGGTGAGTCGAGCCCTGAAACGAGGTGGGCCACCGCCACGCAGGAAAATGGGAGTTCGGGCAAGCAAGCTTGACCCCTTCAAAGAGCAAATCGACCAGCTGCTGGCAGAAAATGTCTGGAACTCAGAGGTAATTTATGCCCATATCAAAGAACGAGGGTACTCTGGCGGCAGGACAATCCTACGCACCTATATCCAACCGAAACGGGCACTGCGCAGGAGTAAGGCGACAGTTCGCTTTGAGACGGCCGCCGGCGAACAGCTACAGCACGACTGGACAGAGTTATTCTGCTCCATCGCGGCAGAGTCGAAGAAAGTATTCGTGTCGGTGAACACCCTTGGTTACTCCCGCCGTTTTCACGCCTGGGCGGCGAGTACGCATGATGCCGAACATACTTATGAAAGTATCATCAGGGCCTTTGAATGGTTTGGAGGGATCACCAAAGAAGTATTGGTCGACAACCAGAAAGCCGCGGTCGTACACCATGACCGGCAACGAGGGGTGCGCTTTACTCCGGGTTTCAGGCTGCTTTCGAGCCATTATGGATTTACTCCGAAAGCATGCCGTCCCGCTCGCCCTCAGACCAAGGGCAAGGATGAGCGCATGATCGGCTACCTGAAGTACAATTTCTTTAAACGTTACCGCCGCTTTGACAGCATGGACGACCTGAACCGGCTCCTGGAAAAATGGCTCATCGAGGTCGCCGATCAACGATTCCACGGGACCGTCAAAGAAGTCGTATGCGATCGATTCGAGAGGGAATTGCCTCAGCTCCAGAGCTTACCTCCGGTCCGTTTCGATACCAGTTACCGTCAATACCGCCGTGTGGCCCTGGATGGTTACATCGATGTGAGGGGCAATCGCTACAGCGTTCCCGGTGAGTTGTGCGGCACAATGGTGGCGCTCAGAATTGGCCTTGATGGCGAATTACGTGTCTATGGCATCAATGACGAACTGGTCGCCCGTCACCGTCTTCGGGAAAAAGGCTGGAGCACGGTTGCCGACCATCACCGGCGTTTATGGCAACAGGCTTTTCCGGTGGTCACTCGGGATCTTCAAGTGTATGAGGAGGTCGGGTTATGGAGCTGAATGGATTGTTGGACAAGTTGAAATTCGAGTTTTTACCCGACACCCTTGACAGCTTGTGTGAGCGTGCGGGCAAAAAGGATCTCAATTATCGCGAGTTTTTAACTGAAGCGTTGTCGACTGAATGGGCGGGGCGACATCAGAAGGGTCTCGAGAGTCGGCTGAGGCAGGCACGGCTGCCTTGGGTCAAGACACTTGAGCAATTCGACTTCAGTTTTCAACCCAGTATCGATCGCAACCCAGTATCGATCGAAAGGTGGTCCGTGAGCACGCCGGTGCCGGATTTGCAGATCGAGCCGAGAACATCATCCTGCTGGGTCCTCCGGGTGTGGGCAAAACTCATCTGGCCATTGCCTTCGGAGTCAAAGCCGCAGAAGCTGGACATCGCGTACTGTTCCAGAGCCTGGAGCAGTTGATGAACAAATTGAAGAAAGCCCAGCTTGAAAATCGATTGGAGAAGCAACTCCAGCACCTCAGCTACCCGAAAGTGTTAATCATCGATGAAGTGGGCTATTTGCCTTTAACTCGTGATGAGGCGAGCCTTTTCTTTCGGTTGATTACCAGGCGCTATGAGAAGGCGTCCACTATTCTGACCTCGAACAAGGGGTTTATCGACTGGGGTGAGGTGTTCAGCGACCAGGTGATCGCCACGGCAATCCTTGATCGTTTACTGCATCATTCGACGACCCTGAACATCAAGGGCGAGAGTTATCGGCTCAAAGAGAAGCGCAAGGCCGGGTTGTTGAGTGGCGACGTGCTGG
>JARRLH010000468.1:1205-3185 GCA_037387205.1 Desulfofustis sp. | reverse complement strand
TGATTCAACATATCCAGAAGGTAGTCGGTTTTTTCGACGCCATGCGCAGATTTTCTGTCTGGCTGCGCGAACACGGTCACCAGGTCATCTACCTGGAACTTGACGATCCGGCCAATACTCAAGACCTGGGCAGCAATATCAAAGGATTGATCGAGATTCATGGGTTTGCCCGCTTTGAATTTCTGCTACCGGATGAATACCGACTTGATCAGCAGCTCAATGATCTGTGCAGAAGACTGCCCATTGATTCGCACTGGTTTGACACCGAGCACTTTCTCACCGGCCGCGACGACCTGAGGCAGTTCTTTGGGCAGAAGCACTATCTCATGGAAACCTTTTACCGCCATATTCGCCGCCAGCACAACTGGCTGATGGAAGATGGCAAGCCTGCGGGGGGGCGCTGGAACTACGACAGGGAAAACAGAAAAGCTCTACCCAAAAACAAGCGGGTGACCAGACCCAAGAAATTTGATCACGACGTTACGGAACTGGTTGATCTGTTGCAATCATGCAAGGTTGAAACCATTGGCTCGATCGATCCTCAACACTTTATCTGGCCGCTTGACCGGGATGAATCACTGCAGATGCTGGACCACTTCATCACCCACTGCCTTGCCGACTTTGGCGCCTATCAGGATGCCATGCACTCCGACCACTGGTCCCTGTTCCACTCCCGCCTCTCCTTCTCACTAAACACCAAGATGATACGCCCGCAGGAGGTGGTGGAAAGGACTCTGGAGGCATATGATAGAGACGCTCGGCTTGGCCTGCCGGCTGTCGAGGGGTTTATCCGCCAGATCATCGGCTGGCGCGAATTCATGCGTGGAGTGTACTGGGCCCAGATGCCTGACTACGCCTCGATGAACGAACTCGATCACCACCGCCCCCTGCCCGGCTTCTACTGGACCGGCGCCACCCAGATGCACTGCCTTCGCCAGGCCATCACCCAGTCCTTGCAGACCGCGTATGCTCACCACATCCAGCGCCTGATGGTGACGGGCAATTTCGCTTTGCTGGCCGGCATCGCCCCTGAGGAGGTGGACCGCTGGTATCTGGGCATCTACATCGATGCGATCGAGTGGGTTGAGATAACCAATACCAGGGGAATGAGCCAGTTTGCCGACGGCGGCATCATCGCAACCAAACCATATGTTTCCTCGGCCAACTATATCAACAAGATGAGCAATTATTGCCGCTCCTGCCGTTACGATCGCACCCAGAAAAGCTCCAGGGATTCATGTCCGTTCAACTCGCTTTACTGGAATTTTCTGCTGAGCCACAAAAAATATTTCGCGGCCAATCACCGCATGCGGATGATGTACAGTCGACTGGAAGCGATGAGCGAAGCGGAAAAGTCGAAACTCGTCGCCAGGGCCAACGAATGTCTGGATAATCTCGACACCCTCTAGTCACCGCCCTTGTCGTCCTTAAACAATGTTTCAAGGGGCAGCATCAGGCTCAGCCGACACCATGGAGACGAACTCCTCCTCGAAAATGACCTCCTTTTCCAACAGCCGTTCGGCAATAGCGGTCAGCTTTTCCCTGTGGCTTTTGAGCAGAGCGGTGACGTGGCGGCTGCGTTCCTCTAAAATTTTCTTGGTTTCGGCATCCACCTGGGCAGCGGTGTCGTCACTGTAGTCCTTGCCGCCGCTGAACCCCTGTTCGCTCTGCAGAAATACCGGCGAGCGCTGGCGAGGATACGTCGACAGCCCGAGAGTCTCCCCCATCCCATATTCGACAATCATTGCCCGGGCGATATCGGTCGCCCGCATCAGATCGTTGCCCGCACCGGTGGTCACCGAAGCAAAGATGATCTGCTCGGCCACCCTGCCGCCCAGCAGGACATCGATCTTGCCGAGAAGCTCCTTGGTGCTCATCAGATAGCGGTCTTCGGTCGGTCGCTGTTGGGTGTAGCCCAGCGCCGCGAGGCCCCGCGGGATGATCGATATCTTGTGCACCGGCTCCGAGCCCGGGGTCAGC
>JARRLH010000468.1:0-1152 GCA_037387205.1 Desulfofustis sp. | reverse complement strand
CATGGCCGACTTCATGGTAAGCGACGATTTTTTTCTCTTCGGCGTTGATCACCCGGTTTTTCTTCTCCAGTCCTCCAATGATTCGATCCACCGCCTCATCCAGGTCCCTGGTGCTCACTTTTTTCCGTCCGTTGCGAACGGCAAGCAGGGCGGCCTCGTTGATGACATTGGCCAGATCGGCCCCTGAAAAACCTGCCGTCTTCTGGGCGATGACCTTGAGATCTATATCCGCCTCCAACTTGACTTTTTCAGAATGAATCCTCAATATCGCCTCCCGACCGTTGACATCGGGCTTGTCGATCAACACCTGTCGGTCGAACCGCCCAGATCGGAGCAGGGCCGGATCGAGCACTTCCGGTCTGTTGGTTGCTGCCATGATGACAATTCCCTTCTGGGTATCGAAGCCGTCCATTTCGACCAGCAACTGGTTGAGAGTCTGCTCGCGCTCATCATGCCCGCCGATCATGCCACCGGCGCCACGGGCTTTGCCGAGTGCATCCAGTTCATCTATGAAAATAATGCAAGGAGCCTTATCCCGGGCCTGTTCGAACAGATCTCTCACCCGGGCAGCTCCCAAGCCGACAAACATCTCCACGAAGTCCGAGCCGCTCATAGAGAAAAACGGTACCCCCGCCTCGCCGGCAACTGCCCTGGCAACAAGTGTTTTACCGCAGCCCGGGGGGCCGACCAGCAACACACCATTAGGCATTTGGCCACCGACTTCCAGATACATCTGCGGCTTTTCCAGGTAGTCGACCACTTCCTGCAGCTCTTCTTTTGCCTCATCAGCCCCTGCTACATCGTTGAATCGGGTGTCGATGTCTTTTTCACCTACTATCTTGGCCTTGTTCTTACCGAAACTCATCACTCCGGCTTGACCACTCTGCATTCGGCGCATGAGAAAATACCAGATTCCGAAAAACAGACCGATGGGCACCACCCAGGAAAGAATGGCCTTGAAAAAGGTGTTCTCGACCTGTCCGGAAAATTTCACATTGTGCTCCGCCAGTTTTCTCGACAGGTCGTTATCTACCCGTACGGTGGTAAACAGGACTTCTTCGTCCATGTTATCACCGCGCATCTTGCCGCTTATTCTGTCCTGACCGACTGCGATCTCGATGACCTTGTCCGCTTCGACGGCCTCTATGAACT
>JARRLH010000467.1:2251-6742 GCA_037387205.1 Desulfofustis sp. | reverse complement strand
ATCTGCAGCGACTGATTACTATTTTTGATCTCATGGCCGACGGCGTATGCCTCATTAACAAGGACCTCACCATCGAATACATGAACTCGGTGATGGTCAAGGATTTTGGCGACGGGATTGGGCAACGGTGTCACCAAATTCTGGAAGACCGGCCTGAGATCTGCCACTGGTGCACGGCGACGAAGGTATTTAATGGAGAAAAGCTTCGTCGGGAAATGTACAGCAGGAGGGCGCACAAATTTTACGATATCGTTGAAGTTCCCTTTGAAAACGAGGATGGCACCACTGCCAAATTAAGCATCTATCGGGACGTCTCGGCCAAAAAAAGGCAGGAGGAGCGTTTAAAGGCCTCCAAAGAGCAATACAGAGATCTGTACGGGAAGGAAGCGTCATCAACCTGGAAGTTGAATTCAATAAAAAGGACGGAACACCGATTCCGGTGCTGTTGACCGGGCATGTCCGCTACGATTCAAAAGGCAAGGTAATTGGGTATGAAGGCATCAATGTAGACCAGACCCAGACCAAGCTGATGGAGCGGGAGATCAGAAAGACGAACGATTTCCTCAACAATATCATTCACAACTCACCCAACGCCATCATGGCGGCAGACATGAGGGGGACCATTATACTCTGGAATCAGGCCGCTGAGGAGATCCTCGGATATAAAACGGAAGACGTGGTGGGTAAGCTCAATATTACCAAGGTATATCCGGAAGGCATGGCCAAGAAGGTGATGGGAAAGCTTCGCGAGGGCAATGTAAGGCGCAAGGGCAGACTGAAATTTTATCCTGTGGTGCTGTTGAAAAAGGACGGGCAGATCGCCGAGGGTAATCTTTCCGCCTCCATCGTTTATGATTTGAACGGCAAAGAGGTGGCAACGGTCGGGATATTCATGGATCTCAAAGAACGACTGGAAATGGAAAGGAGGCTGAAGACAACGCAGGAGCAGCTGCTGCAATCCGAGAAACTGGCGGCGATGGGCCGCCTCACCTCACAGATCGCCCACGAATTGAATAACCCGCTCTACGGGATAATGAACACGCTTGAATTGATGAAAACCGAAATCTCTCCTGACAACAATCGCAGGAAGATATTGGAAATGGCACTGTCTGAAACGGTTCGGCTCAGTGAATTGCTGCATAAAATGCTGACCTTCTCCACTCGATGAAATCCTTCTTCTGCATGAGAAACAGTTTCGTGAGAACAATATCCTGATCTCAACAGAACTGGCCGCTGAGCTGCCTTCTGTCCTGGCCTCGAAAAATCAGCTGCGGCAAGTATTTTTGAATATGTTTAAAAACGCCGGGGACGCCATGCCTGACGGTGGAACACTCACCGTCAAGACCGCGGCCGACGACCGGGAAATCACCATTGACATAGCTGATACCGGGATCGGCATCAAGGAAGAAAACATCACCAATATATTCGAGGCATTCTTTACCACCAAAAGCAGTGTTAAGGGAGTCGGGCTGGGACTCTCCGTGTGCTATGGTTTTATCGTAGAGCACGGCGGGGACATCCAGGTGACAAGCGAATGGGGAACCGGTACCTGTTTTAGAATAACGCTGCCGGCCTACGGCCACCCCCATTAACCTGTCCTTTCTCCTGCGGGCTGACGGTTCGCATCCACTTCTTTTTGTGCCAGCCGACTCAGCGCGTCACCCAGTGGCGGCCGTCTGCAGGGTACGCCGCCCAACACCCCCCACCACAGCCAGTATCTCTGGCAGAACTGGGCTGGCAAAATTAAATTTGACATTTTCTGTAAATTCTGTAATATTTATAATAAATATATCTTATTTCGCTCGTAAAGGCAGGGGAGTCTCTAAAAATATTAATATATATAAATAAAACAAACAGTTAAATAATACAACAAGAAAGATCACACAACAGGTAAAATTCTATAATAACTATAATAACTATAATTAATATACTATTAAACGTGAGCATAAGGGACTGATAATGGAAGATATATTTACGGTTGCCAAAGCCAGCGAATATTGCGGTGTCTCTCCCAAAACAATCATTAACTGGGTGGAATCGGGCTATATCCAAGCGTATAAGACGGTTGGCGGACACCGCCGCATTAAAAGGAATAATCTTGAAGCGTTTATGGAAAAGCAGGGTATCCCTATTCCGCAACACAGTGTCCAGAAGGATGAAAGGATCAAGATACTGGTGGTGGATGATGATCCCATCATTGTGGAAACCATTGTGCTCGCTTTTGAAGAAGACGAGCTTGACTACGAGGTCATCTCTGCCTCGGACGGATTTGAAGCGGGACTGCAGGTTGAGCACTTCAAACCTAACCTGCTGATTCTCGATATCATGATGCCGGATATCAAGGGCTATGAGGTCTGCAAAAGAGTCAAGTCCAATCCGGAAACGAAAGACACTCAAATTATCGTCCTGTCCGCATATCTGGATGAGGAGAAGTTCAAGAAGATGAAGGAATACGGCGCTGACGCGTAGTTACATCGGAAGTTCAGCCCCCCATCGAGACAGAACCCGAAGAATTCATAGACAGGCTGAAGCTCATTCGAGGCCGGGTAGACGGATTTTCCCTGTCGGAAATAGAAATCGAGGGGGTGGTGGGCGATACCATTAAGACCTGCGACCTTCTGAAACAAAACAAGTTCGATCCGATTTTCCAGACCACCACCCGCCAGAAAAACCGGCTGCAGCTGCAAAAAGATCTTATCCAGGCCCACGACGCCGGTGTTGAAAACCTGCTGGTTTTTACCGAGGATTACCGTCTTACCGGCGACAGCCTCCAGGAGATGATGTTTTTTCATGTTGATGCCGGGAAGCTGTCCTCGGTTCTGGATCACCTCAAAGATGGACATACCGTGGAGGGCGATGCACTTCCCGGAAAAGCAGAATTTATTCTTGGTTCCGGGGTGGAATCGTCCTGGGGGAAGAACGTTCCCGACCTGGAAATGAGAGAGATGGAGGAAATGACCAAGATCGGAACCGGGTACTTTCTCACCACCCCGGTGTTTGACCTTGATTCCTTTGAAAAATTTCTAAAAAGCGTCAACACCTTTGGAGTCCCGGTCATTGCTGAAGTCCTGATCATACGGAATGCCAGCATGGGCCAGTTCCTCAATCGACACATGCGACAGGGCATGGTGCCGGACTGGGTTATCAAGAAGCTGCTGCGGGCCCCAGAAAAGAAAAAAGCCAGTATTGAGATCTTTGCCGATATTGTCACCGGCCTCAAAGACCTCTGCCAGGGCGTGCACATCATCTCGATTGGGGCGGAGGAACAGTTGCGGCACTACATGGATGCGGCCAAATTGTATTGACCCGTGTTGAGTGTATAAGTAACTGATATAGTTCATTTTAAAACACAGGTGAGGTGCCTGCCCCATGGAAAGCATCAGCCTAACAATCAATGGAACCAGACTGAGCTGCCCGCAAGGGCAGTCCATTCTCCAGGCGGCGGAAGCGCATGACATCAAGATCCCCACACTCTGCTACCACCACAGTCTGAAACCTTTCGGCGCCTGCCGGCTCTGCCTCGTGGAGGACGAAAAAAGCGGCAGAATATTTGCTTCCTGCGTCACCCCAGCAGCCCCGGAAATGGTGATTCACACCCATTCGCCGCAGATCATCGCACACCGGCGCACCATTGTCTCACTGATGATGGCAGAACATCCCGAATCCTGTATCGTCTGCAACAAAGGCAACCGCTGTCATCTGCGGATGATCGCCGCGGAACTGGGCATCGGCGACAACGCCCTCTACCCGATGCCTAACTTTGCCGCGCTGGAACAGGCGAACCCTTATATAACCAGGGACTTATCCAAATGCATCCTGTGCGGCAAATGCATCCGGGCCGACCACGAACTGGTATGTGCCGGAGCTATCGATTACAATTCCCGGGGCTTCAACTCCCGCCCGGTGACACTGCATGAACTTCCCCTGGAAAAATCATCCTGCACGTTCTGCGGCACCTGCGTCTCTATCTGCCCCACGGGCGCCCTTTCGGCAAAAATGCAATATGTCGGAACACCGGAGAAAGAATCGACCTCCATCTGCGGATTCTGCGGGGTCGGCTGCAGTTTGGAACTGGGGGTGGCCGGAGATAAAATTGTCGACGTCAATCCCTCCCATCTTAAAAACAGCGTCAATGACGCGACCCTCTGTGTCCGCGGTCATTTTGCCCATGATTTTTTAAACTCGAAGCAAAGGCTGACCCAGCCCCTTGTGCGCACCGAAGAGGGTCTTTCCCCAGCCACCTGGGAGGAGGCACTCGAAACCGCAGCGCAGCGCATGTCGGAGATAAAAGAACGGTACGGTCCCGACAGCATAGCTTTTCTCGGCTCCTCGAAATGCACCAACGAGGAAAACTACCTCTTCCAAAAAATTGCCCGCACGATTTTCCAGACAAACAACGTCGATAATGGCGGCTATATGTCCGGCAGACTGTTTCTCGATCTGGTCGATAAGAGAACGGACAGGGCCGGTCGCTTTAACTTTTTTGCCGGC
>JARRLH010000467.1:0-2240 GCA_037387205.1 Desulfofustis sp. | reverse complement strand
TTTTTCCGGTCTTGAGCAGGCAGAAGTGGTTTTTGTCGTTGGAGCCGAGCCGTCTCAGGCGGTCCCGGTGTTTGACTATTACCTCAAAAGAAGCGCCAGAAAGGGCATACCGCTGATTCTGGCAAATCACAGGAAAATCGATCTGGCGGGTCCTGGTTCGATCTGGATTCATCCCCAGGGAACTTCTCCAGCGGCGGGGCGCACCGCCGATACTTTTTACCTTGAACTCATCAAGCTGATCTCAGCCCTGCTGCTTGACAAAGAGGCCTTTGACACCTCCTTTGTTTCCCGATTTACCAGCGGCTTTGAATACTACCAAGAAGAGCATTTATCTCTTTCCCGGGAAGACTGCCTCGACAAGGCGGATCTCGATGCACGAACCATCGCCCTGGCGGTCGATCTGCTGGCCGGCAAAAAGATCACCTTTGTGGTCGGCGACGATCTGATGCTGCACCGATACGGCCAGGAGACCATGGATGCTCTGCTCAACCTGGCCCTGATGACCGGCAGTATCGGCTACAAAGGAGCTGGCTTTCATATCGTCTCAAAAGAAAACAATCTGGTCGGGGCATGGGATATGGGGGCGGTGCCGGACGCCCTGCCGGGCCGCCTGAAAGTTGAACGATCCGGGGATCGGGCGAGATGGGAACAGGCCTGGGGGGTCGAGATTCCGAAGTCCCGGGGCATGGATCTGTTGGAGATGATCAAAAGTGCCGAAAATGGTCGGCTCAAGGCCCTCTATATCATGGGAGAAAACCCTCTGCGCAGTCTCCCGCAGCCGGATCTTCTGCTCAACGCTCTGAAATCCCTCAAATGTCTTATCGTCCAGGACATCTTATTCAGTGAAACGGCCGGCATCGCCGACGTGGTCCTGCCTGCGGCCGCGTTTTCGGAAAAGGCCGGCAGCTTTACCAATATGGAAGGAAAAATTCAATGTTTCTCCCCGGCCGTGCCACCGCCCGGACTTGGCAAACCAGATCTGGAGATCCTGACGCTGTTTGCGGAAAAACTGGCGGCACCCGGCAACACGGGCTCCCACCAGCAAATCAGGAAGGAGATCAGCAGCGTGATCACCAGCTACGCCAACGGCGCCGCCTGCAAACACCCGATATGGATACGAGAAAAAGCGCCGCCGGAGGACAGCCTGGCCGAAGAACAGATCCGCTTTTCCCCGGTTGCCGCGAGTACAGAAACGGAAGCTGACGATCGCTACCCGTTTACCGCCTTTTTCCGTTCGCTTCGCTTCCATCTCGGCAGCGGTACCAGGACGGAGCAATCCTCCCGGATCAGGGCAGGCGACGAACAAGGGGAAATCGAAGTCGCGCCGGCCGACGCGGAGAAGATGAGCCTGGCCGACAACGACAGAATCAGGGTCACATCGGCGGCCGGGAAGATCGAAAGAAAGATCAGGATCAACCCCAAGGTTGAAGCCGGGCATATTTATATTCCCACTGCCTTTGAAGCCAACGAGGCGCGGCTCCTGCTGCGTTTGGACTCGCTGCTTGAGAATGACTCAGGCGGCTGGAGCTCCTGTGCGGTTGCGATTGACAAGGCCGAAACCATGACCATGGACAGATAAGAAGAGACGAGAGATGAAAGCGACTGAAATTGACTGGGACAGGTTTGCGGAAATCATAGAAAAGCATGCCCAGAGAAAATGGGGATTGATCCCCCTGCTTCAAGAAGTGCAGGAGCGCTTCGGCTATATCCCTCCGGAAACCATTGAGGCCGTCGCCGAAGCCCTTGATCTCTACCCCTAAATGCGTACTCAAGGTCTGCCGGGGGACCGCCTGCCACGTCAAGGGGGGAAAATCCATTCTGCGGGTAATCAAGAAAGACCTTAACCTCGAGGAGGGGGAAACAAGCCCCGATTATCAGTTCACCCTTGAAACTGCAGCCTGTCTGGGTGCCTGTTTCCTGGCACCGGCCATGATGGTCGATCGCGAATACTACGGAAAACTGAACCCGACCAAGGTTACCAGTGTTCTCGGTGAGTACCGAAAACCAGAGGGAGATGAGTAAGACATGGAGAAGTTGTCATCAATCGGACAATTTGAGTGGCTTCGCAACAGGATCCTGTCAAAAAGCGCTCCGGATAGACCGGTGGTACACGTCTGCATGACCGGCTGTCGCGCCTATGGCGCAGCCTCGGTGAGAGATGCACTGGCGGAAGAAGTCAGGCACCAGGGTCTGTCGGATACTGTAGAGGTCCGCTCGACAGGCTGCCACGGATTTTGCGC
>JARRLH010000466.1:0-2898 GCA_037387205.1 Desulfofustis sp. | reverse complement strand
GGTTCAGCTCGGCTTCATCGCCCTGACCGGCGCGATGGTACTCATCCTGGGGGTGGAGGGTCTGGGGCATCGTCTGAAAAAGCCTGAATTCGAAGTGATTCTTCAGGAGTTGGACTGGCGGGCTATCTTTTTCTATGTCGGGCTGTTTGCGCTGGTCGGCGGCTTTGAGAAGACGCATCTGCTGCAGGACCTGGCCAACTTTCTTGCGCCGCTATTCAAAGAGAACTTGATCGCCGGTGTGTCTTTGCTCTACTGGGTGACCGTGCCCATTGTCGGCGTAATAGAGCACGACGCCTATATTCTGACGTTTCTCTACATGATCCGGGATCTGGGAGAGCAGGGGATCGAGGTCTGGCCGCTGTATTGGATGTTGGTCTGGTCGGGTACGCTGGGCAGCAATCTGACGATCGCCGGTGCGCCGGCACTGTACGTCGCGTTGAACATCGTGGAGCGCGAGGACAAGCGCAAAGTGCCGATCCAGGAGTTTCTCAAATGGAGCGTGACCTTCACCGTGGCGGCCAGTGTGATCTGCTTCATTTTCGGAATGCTCATCTGGGTCATTCCTTTTGCGTGATAGTCTCATCAGATCCGGCAATCGAGGCCTATTGATGAATCACATAATCGGCTAATCCTGACTGAGGGACGCAGCGATGTTTAAGAGAGTATTGGTGCCGCTTGACAAATCAGCCTTGTCGGAACGGGTATTGCCCATCGCGAAGGGTCTTGCGCGCTCGTTCGGTTCCCGCATAGACCTTGTCAACGTTGTGCCGACCATTAGCGAGGATATTCCCGAAGAGTTCATCGTGCAGGTTTCTGAGGAAGCCGAGGCCTATCTGAAGGGAATACAGGATGCGTTGGCCGCAGAGCTCGGGGCCGGGCAAATAGGGCACAGCGTGCAGAGGGGCTACCCGGCTTCGGTGATCATTGAGCAGGCCGAATCGCAGGATGACACCCTTGTGTTGATGTCCACACATGGCTATACAGGCGTGCAGCGCCTGCTGTTGGGCAGCGTGGCGGGCAAGGTCGTTCAGGCCGCGTCAACACCGGTGCTGCTGGTTCCCGCCGACGCCAAGAATCCCCAGGGAGACCTGGTCGAGTTCAAGCGGCTTATCGCGCCTCTCGACGGTTCAGAGCTCGCCGAGTCGATCCTTCCCTATGTCACCGCGCTCTGTAAGTGCCTGGGCATGGAGTTGATCCTACTGCGGTCCTACAATCCGAATTTTCCGGGATCATCCATTCGCAAGCGCGAAATTTCGCAGATCGTGCATGATTCGGCAGAGGCCTATGTCAAAGAAAAGGCCGCGCAGCTGAGAAAGGAGGGTGTGGAAAAGGTTGCGTACAAGGTGCTGGAAGGTGGGCCGGCGGAAGAGATCGTCGACTTTGCCATCGAGACGCCGAACAGTGTCACCGCCTTGTGCACCCACGGACGTCATGGGATCAGCCGCTGGATGCTCGGCAGCGTGACCAACGGCGTAATCCAATGCTCGGAAGAGCCGGTATTGGTGATCCGATGCGTTAGCCAGGATCAGTGACCGGGTCTATTTATGGTGTGCAGGCTGATGCCCTTGACCCATCGGGTCATGTGGTGACCGGCGATCCCTCAGGCACATCGATCTCTATCGTTGAGGCCCTGCCGTAGTATCGGATGGCGGCCTCTCCGATGAGCTGACTGGTGGTCATCACCGCGGCACCGCCAATAAGACCCCTGTAATGCAGCGGGTAGCCGGCCAGCTGCGGGAACTGCGAGCTGGCGCTCGCCAAACCGGTAGCCCCGATGATGGCGATCAGTTCTTTCAGGCGTTCGCGGGAGTCGATGTCGTATCCGAAGAGCAGCGCGATCTGAAGAATCAGTGTCATGTTGAGACGCACCATGAGCGAAGAACCGGCCGCGATACCCAGCAGTTTGGCGACGGGGCCGATGGTCGGAACGAACATTGGTACATGGAAAAGTGCACCGCCCAACAGGGACAGTGGTCGTCCGGATAGCGGGTCTTCATCATCGCGACCTGCTTTCGTCTCTCGCCCTTGCGCAGACCCATGAAGCAATAGAAGGACTTCTCTGTGGCCAGGCCCCATAACTATGGCGTCGTCGCTATTTCCTGGTCCATGGTCGATTCTCTTTGGTCCCGTCGATTAATAAAGTACTGTTAGTATTTGAGAATATAGTTGACTTTTTTTGGGCGCTTCCAGCGGGACGCCGTCTTGGCGCAATGCGGTCGATCCGGGCGGCGCCCCAAATTGGCCCGATACTGCTGAAGTCCGTCCGCAAGCGTGGGCTTGGCCGGTATGTCCGGCCTCAGACGTGCGGGTTGATCTTCTCCGGCAGCGCCTTAATCAATACCCCGCTGGCGACTGAAAAGGCCGCCGTCACCGCAGCGATCTTTGCGAGTTCCTTGGGTGGCGGCAGGCGCAGCCTGAAACCTCCCTCAGATTTGGCCATACCCATGTTGTAATGAATCAATCCTTCAGTCATGAAGACGACAAAAGTAACGCCGCTGACGACCAGGCTCCCCATAGCTCAACTCCTTCCGGTTCTTAGGGTTAATGTTGATTCAAGTTTCAAAGCGTAGCATCCGCCAGGGCTGTCGAGTCATAATTAAACTGATACCCATCATCTTCTAGTATAGAAAAAGGTTTTCAGCACAACCCATGTCCAAGATCCATGTGAAATACAAACACGCCCTGAATCCGAAAGATACCCGCAACCGGGTGGAAGAGATCGCCAAAGAGCTGAAAAAGGAATACAAGATCGAGTATGCCTGGAAGGGCGACCGCCTGCTGTTCCGGCGCTCGGGCGCGGCCGGCAACCTGGACCTGGGAGACGGCTTTATCGAGCTCGACATCAAACTGGGATTGGTCCTGGCGCCACTGAAAGGCAAGATCGAACAGGCGATCAAG
>JARRLH010000465.1:0-4289 GCA_037387205.1 Desulfofustis sp. | reverse complement strand
TCAAGTTAAACCAGTAATATATTTTATCTCCAGTTGGGCATCTCGGCTTCTGAAAAGAGTAAGATTCTAAAAATATTTACTTTCAGTATCAGCGACTTTAGTGGAGCGTTTCATTTCATGTTAGTTGCTCATTTGATGCGCTAATGCTTGGATTGGGAATTGATCGGTGATGGCAACTGAAACTGAAGAGGAATGATATGCCGGAATATCGATTGGCCTATGCGGTAAAGGATCTTGAGGGAAACCAGCTCCTGCCAGCCGGAACCAAGCTGACCCGCCAGGTCATGAAAGATCTTGCCACACGTGAAAAACGATCGTCAACGGGATATTGCTGGGCGGTGTTCTGGCATTGCTGGCACTCGGATTAAATCTGATTTTCGGGGTGATCTCATGTTCCCGAAACCATTTTAAATTCATTTTTTCGTTTTCGCGAAACGGACATCTATACCTATCGTCATGTGTTACTGGTTTTCGCCCTGTCGATTCTCATTGCCCGGGAGTTAATCGGGGAAAAAGAAAAATTACTCCAGGAGGTGCTTGCCGGCCCCACCCATGATATCGGCAAGCTTTGCATCCCGCCGGCCCTTCTTTCCAAACATACGCCGCTTTCCAAGGCCGAGCATGAATATCTGAAGCATCATGCGCTTGCCGGATACGTTCTTTTAACCTATTACTTTCGAGATCCCGATATCCTTGCTGCCCGGGTTGCCCGAGACCATCATGAAAGGAAGGATGGCAGCGGCTACCCGACGGGCAGGTTTGTC
The DNA here is from genome assembly GCA_037387205.1 of Desulfofustis sp. GTDB lineage: Bacteria > Desulfobacterota > Desulfobulbia > Desulfobulbales > Desulfocapsaceae > JABDQA01. Next base: position 3,525 of record JARRLH010000465.1, on the reverse strand, counting down.
GATGATTTATTTATCGACATAGTCATGATCGCTGATATTTATGATGCCCTGATTTCATCGAGGCCTTACCGGCCGATCTCATATGACAACCGCTCCGCCCTTGAAGAACTCATCGATCAGGCCCAGCGAGGAACGATCAACGAGACGGTTGTTCGGGTGCTCGTGGCCCTGAATCGGCACTCTAAACCTGATTACCAAAATTGCGTGATTTCCGCAGAACGCCGCGGAAAAGAGCCATCGGGAAATGTCTACGGGGTCACCAAAGAGGATAGCTGACCCCACAAACCATTTGCTACAAAGCTTGATTGTCTTGACAAAACTTCAGTTATCTTGTCACACGGTTGTCGGTTTTTCGATTTTGAAAATGACCAACGCTTCCTCTCTTTGTTAATGAAGGTCCCTCAAATGTAATTGCTTTCTCACGTATTTCTTGTGTTCAACTTATTCTGCCATATTTTATTGATACAGTTCTCACGGCCATGAGTTGCCGGCCTGCACCTTGGCGTCGGCGGCGTTATTTCCCTCCGGGCGAATGCTACGGAGGACCAGGGATAGTTGGAGCTCGGATCAGTTTTACTTTAGAGAGGTGATCGCCCGGCCGTCTAAAAACTGCAGGAAATAGTGAAATCTCTGGTGGGCGCATTTTTGCTGCCTATCATCAGAAGGGTGCTGTCATATGGGTGAATCCTGGCCCGTTGAATATGGGATTTCTCATCGATTTCCGGTGCCCAGAGAGAAGTCGCATGCTGCTATCCACCAACTGACCTTATACGTAACTAACGATTAGAAAATCAGAAAGGACAATATGAAATCAGTCGAACTCACCGCCATCGGTAGCGCAGAAAAAGTTGTTCGATGCATTGACGTGCCCGATCCGGGTGCGCCGGGGAAAGAGGAAATTCTCGTAGACATCTTCGCTTGCTCAATCAATCCCGCCGATATTCTGTTGATCGAGGGAAACTACGCCAGCAGACCACAAACCCCATGTCCGCTCGGCATCGAGGGTACCGGCATCGTATCCGCTGTGGGATCGGGGGTGACCTCGCTCAAGGTTGGCGATAAAGTCATGAGCCTGGGGCGCACTAACTGGGTACAGCGAATCCGCGACAAGGCTGAATCCTTCATTCGACTTCCGGCAGAAATCGACCTTGCTCAGGCTGCGATGCTTAAAGTCAATGCCGCTACCGCGTATCTTCTGCTCAGAAACTATGTCTCGCTAACCACCGGCGACTGGGTGATCCAAGACGCCGCCAACTCTGGCGTTGGTAGCAACCTGATCCGATTTGCGCAAGCAGACGGCATTCGCACCGTCAATGTCGTCCGGCGCGCCGAGTTGATCGAGCCGATGAAAAAACTTGGTGCGGATGTGGTCATTGTTGACGGTCCTGAACTGGCGCAGCGCGCTGCAAAAGAAATTGGGGGCGCCCAGATTCAACTGGCCATTGATGCGGTCGGGGGTTCAACGATTGGCCGACTTGCCGATTGTCTCGGCGAAGGCGGCACGGTTGTCAACTATGGCCTTCTGTCTGGCGAGCCTTGCCAGGTAAATTCGTTCAACTTTGTCTTTCGCGACATCCGGCTGGTGTCGAAGCGAGTTATCCTCTTGAAAATATTTCCGCTGCTATCGCTCACGCCAAGCGCGAGGCACGCGGCGGCAAGATACAGCTGCGACCGAACTAAACTCACTTAACCGAGCCACTTGCTGCATCGTTGCCATGTCTTCAATATCAAAGGTCGATCATATCGACTTCGAGATCTTGAAAGGAGCATGAAAAATTAGGGAACTGCCCGGCCTACGGTCGCCCTAGAGGCTCCCTCCGACCGGGCGTAAACATAAGGACAGAGATCGTAAAACTTGATGTCCGCTAACTTCGTAAAAGGTGGTGTCCATTGACAAAATGACCGTATTGGATATATCAATGAGCGGTATACGGTTCAAGGTCATTGGGCCGAAAGATATCAAGAATGGGCATAGACTTCATGTCCGATTTACCCTCGATGATCAGCAAGGCAGCGTTATCGACAAAGAGGTAAGAGTTGTCGACATCAGAAACGATTCGTATAGCTGTGAGTTTTTGAACCTTGCTTACGAGGAGAAGGAGTTAGGATATTATTTGTTCCCCACCTTATTCTCTTGAGTAAGTCTTTTCCGGCTGCTGCTTATGAGACAATTAGACAAATCCGCAGGGTTCGACGAGCCAGGCCAGAATATTATAAGCTCAGGTCTGTTGAGGCAGGTGTACATTCGCCGCGGGTGCTGATTGATAGTTTTGGACCAGGATCAGGGCGGCATGGCGGGCAGCATCAACATAATCCAAATTACTATGAATCAGGGCAAGGGACTGACACCCTTCGATCAACAACAAAACTTCTCGCACCAACTGTTCGACGCTATCCAAATTGTGGGCGGCAAACTTTTCTACCAGGTATATTTCAAGCTCCGCCTTATGTCGACGCGCCGCTTTTCTGGCCGGATGCCCCGGCTGATCGGCAAATTCCACAGCCGCCCGGGTAAAGCCTGATGCCTGCCACCCCGTTCGGTCAGCCCACCGGGTGAGTTTCTCGAAAAGCGTCATCACCATCTGCTCCGGCTTTCCAGAGATACTATCTGCCCATCGCCGGATGCGTTCGAGGGCCATCTGATGCTGATGGTCCAGCACCGCTTCGATCAACTCATCCTTACTGCTAAAGTGCTGATAGAGGGTTCGTTTGGTAATACCCGCCGCATCGGCGATCGCATCCACGCCGGTGCGTATGAATCCGATCTGATAAAAAAGGGTATAGGCCGCATCAATGATTTGCTGTCGGGTTTCTGCAGCTTTTCTCCGCATGCTGTTGCTCCTGTGTCCCAGTATCAGCAGATTGGTTTTTCATCCCGGTTCCGTCCAGAGCAGAAAGAGAAACCCATGCTCCATGTTTCCGTGGGTTTCTTATAAAGTATACTACCTAGTGAGTGTACATTATTCTCGTTAAAGTTTAACATAAAATTAAGATCCATCTACTGATTTTAAGAGCATTACACTATTGGGGGATGGGATATGCAAAAGAAAGAACGGGATGAAGAACTCGAGAAACGGATGCATCTGTTTGACGGATGGGTAAAGGAGGGTAAGATTCCGTTCTCATCGAAGGTTATTCCAGTGCAGCAGTCGCTGCAGTTGTTGCAGTGGGTATTGCCGACCCAGCAGGTGCTTGAGATCCTGCGGAATTCGCGATCATTCGCGCTGGCAAAGTGTCTGTGCAGGACGAAGCAGAAGCGCTGCGACAAGCCGGTGGAAGTCTGCTTCTATACGACTGATGTGGCGGACAAAATGGTTGAGCAGGGTGCGGCCCGGCCCGTCAGTCTGTCGGAGGCATCAGAGGCGCTGAAACTGGCGAATGAGCATGGGCTGGTGCACCTGACCATTTATAACCCTGAACAGCATCTGTATGCGCTCTGCAGCTGCTGCGAGTGTTGTTGTCACGATATTGCGTTCATGAAGAAGCTCGGGCGGCCCGAGCTGGTGGCTCATGCTGATTAGGTCG
>JARRLH010000464.1:0-3050 GCA_037387205.1 Desulfofustis sp. | reverse complement strand
ACCCGCCCCTGGCTTCAAGGGTTGGATGTGGTGCCCGGCACGCCTCCTCAAACAAGTCACGGGCGTAGAGAAGGCAACTCGCACCCAGTTCCAGTCTGCTGCGGTCGTAAATGACGCCCTCAAGACTGTTCTTGAGAGTACTCACGAAGGGAATCCCCCGGGTGGCACCGAACACATAGCCATGCATCCGGGGACAATCAGAGCGATGCTTTACGGCATCGTATAAAAATCTCTGTATGGTGCCGAGCCAACCGATATCAACCATCGCCACCTGTGAATGGTTGAACAGATCCAGTTCGGTCAAGTATTTCATGAGGGCTGTGTTAGAAGCGGCCGTCTGTTCTTTGACCGCTATCTGAAAATCCTCATCCTCAAGCAATTCCATGAAACGAACGCTGAACTTCTTATCGTAACCCTCGTGCAGTGGTGAAAGTATAGAGTCTGCTCTAAGTCTATGCGCATGCAGATGCGGCTCCAGAGCTTTAATATCGAACTGAAAAATTCGGGCGATATCCCGAAAATCCTTATTACCCGGCGGCAGCAGGGCTATATTTGCACTGACGTTGGTCAGTCCCTGATGGGCGCATGAAGCGCCGGCCAGCGCCATTCTGCTAACATAGAGATATTGGGTTTCCGGCAGATTACCATCTGGGAACAATGTCGGGGTGATTATATCCCATACCTTTTTGAAGGTGTAGCCTTCCCGGGAAAAGAAAAAGACTTTGGTCAATCCGAGCCGACGGCACTCTTCGGCGATGTGCTGGACAAAGGCACCAATCAACGGCGCCAGAAAGTTGTAACCTTCAATGTAGAGACTATCCTTCTCGACCACCTCCCCTTCCAAGGGCAGCATCAATTGCTGCAGGGCTCGGCCCCGATAGAAGGGCCGGCCTTTACCGTAATTGTAGTACCGCTTGATCAGAGCTTTACGGAATTTCTCGTCGCTGTCCTTGAGAACCAGTGAAGCAATACCGAACTCAGCAGGCCTCAAACCGTCGGAGATGGGGTTGTCACCAATATGCAGCCAGGTGGCGATATCTATCTGGAATTTATCCTGCAAGAGGGGAAAGGCCTGTCCTGACGCCTTGGCAAGAAAGGTATCAGCCGAGGAAACGACATCCTCCACCAGCTCGAGCAGTCCGGCGCGCTCGACCAGTATTTTCAGGTGGGCCGACGGCAGATAGACATCGGAGATGATAATCACCCGCTTGTCGAGTTCCTGAAGTTCTCTAAGTAAATCCGCAAAGAGGGTGCGTGGCACGAGCATGCGGCTTTCCATCTCGAGTTCATAGCTGGTGACATCTTCAAGCAGCTTGGCATGGTAGTGGCTGCCGAAAATCTCCTCGAGGGTCTGCTCCATGAAGATCGGGTAGCAAGCTTCATGATCGGCAAATTTCTCGCCGGTCTCCCGGCGCTGCCGTTGCTCAATACGGTCTCTGGTTTTCTGAACTGTGCGCCACGATTTCGCAATCCCAAGACTGACTGCCAGTGAGGCAATATAGTGGGCCACCGGCAACTTAACCAGATCCGGGTCGTGAATTCTGCGGATCAGCAGGGTATCGAAAAGATCGAAGGTGACTGTTTCATACTCGGTGATCCGAGATCTGGCATGGTCAACGAGCTTAGCCACGCTATAGAACGTTTGCGGCTGCATCATGACCGAGGCTTGGAAGTGGAAGCGCCGATGTGCTTTTTCCCCCAGATCGACAGTGCGTCTTTGAGGTTCTTGAGTGCCGGACGAACTCCGTCAGGACGAGCAGATGCGAGCTGCTGATGTACCTGGTTCAGTTCTTTTTCAAGGGTGACCAGCCGTTGGCTCCCGGTCTCGACGTAGCCCCGGTAGGCTTCCGGCACTGCGGCAAGCATGTATTTCTCGATCAGTTGTTGATCCTGTTCTCTGCCGGTTATTGCTGCCTCGCCCAGGGTATTGCCGCCGTGGATACGATAGTAGAGGAGTTTCTGATCATGCAGGTAGCCGACCCGGCGCTCAAATCTGGCAATCATCCTGAATATGAAATCATAGTCGTGCAGATATCTCAGGGAAGAGAACGGACCTACCTGCTGAGCAGGTGCCAGACATTCCAGCCGAAATCGGGGTCGCTAAACTCGTTGTTCTGGTCATCAACCGGAATCACATCTGAGAAGGCGCAGACCTTATCCCCGTCACTGCAGTACTGCAGGAGCTTTTCCAGCCTATTGGCGAGGTAGATATCGTCGGAATTCAATATGGCGATGAATTCACCCTCTGCGAGAGATATCCCCCGGTTTATCGTATTGTAGGCGTCCTGGTTCTCCTGATAGTAGTATCGTATTCTATGGTCGTCATAGCCCTGAATCACTCTTTCAGTCCCATCGGTGGAACCGTCGTTGACGATGACCAACTCGAAATCCTGGCAGGTCTGGCCAAGAACTGACTCAATTGCATAGCCCACGAATCGCTCATGATTGTAAGCCGGTATGACAACTGAAACAAGAGGCTGAGGCATGGGTTTTAGTATACTGCTGTTTTGTCTTAAGTCTTTATTATTGTTCTACCTTGCAGAGAAGGTGCACTACCTACAGCAGTTTATAGTCTCCGTCAAGTGCTGATTACTGGCTGTTCCCCACCAGCCATCGATAAAAATCCTCCCTACGTTCTCCCGAATCCACCATATGCTCGCTGTTATACCAGCGTTCTATTTGTCGAAGCTGGTCGTGGTGCCGCTTTTGAAAAAGCTCTCGTTCTGTCGTTGACATCCGATCATCGTTTTGAGGTGGCTGAACGCCAGCCCTGTGGTCGATCATGGCGTCGGGCGTATAGAGTATCTCCATTCCTTGAGCTGTTGCCCGGTAACAGAAATCGAGCATGCCAAGATAGTATGGGAAACGATCGATATCGAACCCCCCCAATGCGTTCCATAATGAACGCTTTATCGCACAGATATGCCAATTGCAGCCGTTAATAAATTGCAGATTTTGTAAACCGCTGGCATGCCGCGCTACTGCGTCTAGAAAAGCTGTATAGTAGGTTACCGAGTTGTTTTCCAGATTGGCAACAGTATATGAAGGTC
>JARRLH010000463.1:0-3307 GCA_037387205.1 Desulfofustis sp. | reverse complement strand
CTGGGCGGCGGCTGGGAACTGCGCCTGGGCAAGGATTTCATCCCGGCGAAGACGATGGAGGAGATGCGGCAGCGGACCGACTGGGGCAACCTGTTGCCGCCTGAGGACTTACCGAAAGATATAGAAGAGGAGCCAGCCACCGGCCAGGCGGTTAAGGTCTTCCACAAGCCGGATTTTTAGTAAGATTTCAGGTGTCGGGAAAAAGAAACATAGAATCTGAAACCTATTGGAGCGAAGCGGCAGAGGGGAGCACTGAAACCTAAAACCCAAAACCTCTGATAATGAGGTTTCTTATTTCGAATTTCGGCTACTCCGCTTTTCTGGTTTTTAGGGAATATCATGGACAGGAGAAGATCTCTTTCTCTGAGAGAAATTTATTTCAGACGACGTTTTTTCATTCTGGCTATCTCGCTGCTGGCACTGATTCTGATCACTCCCCTGGTTCAAGAATTTGTCGGCATTCACATTGTGTGGAACATTTTCCTCACTGGGATCTTACTGTCGGGGGTTCACGCTGTCAGCGGGAAAAGGCGGAGCGTCTATATTGCTTCGCTACTTGCTCTGCCCATGCTGGTGTCAGTCTGGTCCGCATATGTTGTGGAAAACAATTATCTGGTGATTGTAGGGACCCTTTGCGGAGTGCTATTTTTTGCCTACATGATCGTGAACATTTTACTCTTTATCTACAAACAAGATGAGGTCACAAGAGATCTTATAGCCGGTGCGGTTGTAGTCTATTTGCTCATGGCCATCATGTGGACCTTCATCTACAGAGTGGTAGATACAGTGCACCCTGGATCATTCACATTTTCAGCAACTGATATCCATGAACGATTGCGTTTTACCTACTTTAGCCTGGTCACCATCACCACACTGGGATACGGCGACATTGTTCCCACCACCAGCCTGGCAAGTTCCCTGGCAACTCTTGAGGCGGTTGTCGGCCAACTCTATTTAGTGACTACGGTCGCCTGGCTGGTGGGTGTACGCGTTACCCAGTCGAGAGAGAGAAAATCAGAATGACAAGGGTTTCGGGTGTCAGATACCAGGTGTCAGGTTTCAGTGTTCAGGTTCTGTGTTTCTTTTCCCTAACATCTGATCCGCCTCCGGCGGAACACCTGAAAGCAAGCTGGCGAAAGAGGCCGATCCGAGTGTGTCCATTCGGATTATCAAGGTGCGGCTCCCGGTGGCGGCATCTTTGGCCTGGCTGATACTCGTCTTCTTCTTGCCCTTCGTGGGAGCGGTACTGTACCTCGTTTTTGCCGAGAAAGATCTGGGGCGAAAACGCACGGCACGAGCCAAAGCCATTGAGGGGCGTTACGACAGCTGGCTACGGAACCTGCCGCCGGAAATTCGGTCCGACCCTCAAGGGTTGAGTCCGGAAGCCGTGGCCCTCAGCCGCCTGACGGAAAATAGCATTGGTATTCCCGCAATGTCTGGCAACCGACTTGAATTACTCGATGCGGCCGAACCAATTCTCCGCTCCATCATCAGTGACCTTGATAGCGCCAAAAAATTCTGCCACCTGGAGTTTTATATCTGGACCGAGGGCGGTATGGCGGACGAGGTGGGTGAAGCCCTCATGCGAGCCGCCGGTCGCGGCGTGACCTGCAGAGTGCTTCTGGATGCAATCGGAAGCGGTCCGTTCCTCAAGGGCCAGATGCTGAAGCGGTTCAAAGCCAGCGGCGTCGAAGTGGCCGTTGCCCTCCCGGTCAGCCCTCTGAGTGTGTTCAAGGTGCGGCCGGATCTACGGCTGCATCGGAAGATCGTTGTCATTGATGATACGGTCGGCTATACCGGCAGTTTCAACCTGGTGGACCCCCGGTTTTTCAAGCAGGATGCCGGCGTCGGTGAGTGGGTGGATGCGATGGTGCGCATTGAAGGCCCGGGAGTCCTTGCTCTGAACGCGCTTTTCAGGTGGGATTGGGAAGTGCAGACCGACCGCGATCTGAGCCCTCTGGCCGAACGGGAAGATCCAGCAGCCAACCTCCGGGCAGGCACGGCGAACGTGCAGGTGATCCCCTCGGGCCCAGGGGGGACCGGCGCTAGTATTTATCAACTGCTGCTGCTGTCCATTTATTCTGCCCAACGTGAACTGGCTATGACCACTCCCTATTTCGTGCCCGACGAAGCGGTCACCACCGCCCTGCTTACCGCAGCAAAGCGCAGCGTCAAGGTGACGGTCATTATGCCGGAACGCAACGATTCCCGGCTGGTGCACTATACCTGTCGTTCCTACTTTGATGACATGCTGGCCGCCGGTATCCACATTTTCGGATTTAAAGGTGGGCTATTGCACACCAAAAGCGTTGTGGTTGACCGGGAAGTTACTCTGTTCGGCTCCGTCAACCTGGATGTCCGAAGTTTCTGGCTCGATTTCGAGGTGACCCTTTGCGTATACGACCCGGATTTCTCGGAACGGCTGCTTGCACTGCAGGATAAGTATATCAAGGATTCGATACCTGTGGACCCGCAAACCTGGAACCAGCGGCCGGGCAAGGAGCGCTTTATCGAAAACCTGGCACGGCTCGCGAGCCCGCTTCTTTGAAAATAATGAGGAAGAAAAAAAGCCGATCCGCTTGATAAGGCCTTATAAGAAACAGTCTGGCAGCATTTTTACTGTTCATTTCAACGTAAGGGTAAGCAATGTTGAAAGAACAAGTTCAGGCCATCGTAAGAGTTCTGGGAATGGTAACGCTATTGATTGTTGCTTTGTTGCCTGTCAATGCCCTTGCACAGGACGATAGCGCTGCGCCAGACAAACTGCTGGTGGGAGTTGTAGATGCGCCGCCGTTCAGCATGAAGACGCCGGATGGGCGCTGGGAGGGTCTCAGCATCGAACTCTGGCGAGCGGTTGCTCAAGAGTTGGGGGTCGAGTTCGAGCTGCGAGAGTACAATTCAGAACGGTTACTGGATGCGGTTAATAGAGGAGAAGTTGATGTGATACCCGCGTTGGCTACCACAGAGCAGCACGAAATCATTATGGACTTAAGCCATCCCTACCTCCGGTCGGGATCGGCCATAGCGGTACCGGGAGGAGTCACTGAGCACAGCTGGCTCCGCTTTGCCGGACACCTTGTTTCGTTGAATATCCTGCCGGTGATTGGTCTCCTGATCCTGTTGGCGCTGGTAGCCGGGGCATGCGTGTGGCTATTCGAGAGACGCCGGAACCCTCAAATGTTCGGCGGTGGAACAGTGAGAGGAGTTGGGCATGGCATCTGGTGGGCTATGGTAACCCTAACCACCGTGGGCTACGGAGACAAAGCGCCGAAGACCTTCGGCGGGCGGCTGGTTGCGCTTATCTGGA
>JARRLH010000462.1:0-3308 GCA_037387205.1 Desulfofustis sp. | reverse complement strand
CCACATCACCAGTTCCTGGCCAAGTCCTTTTTCCACCGCGCTCTCATACATGGTCATGCCCCAGGCGATATCCTGGAGAATCATACCGTTGGAAATGAAATACTTCTTTCTGCTGCTGTTCTTGTTGATGGTTGCACTACCGGCAGCAACCTTGCCCAGGTCATGGATATCGCTTTCCTTGATCTCACCACTGTCGACCATGTCATGGAGCTGGATATGGGGTATCATGCGCTCGTCTTCAGGAAGCATCAGCCCCTCTATCTTGTAGGTCTTCTGCATTTCCCAGCAGTCAGGAACGACATGGGCGTCGCGCAGGTAGTCGTTTTCAACGTTGGCCCGTCCCGGCAGGGTCAGCAAAGACCCTTCCTTGAGCCACTTGTCCTCGAACAGTGGTGTGATGTCGCCCGAAATCGCAGAGGTTACCACGTCCTGGTTTATCACTGCATCTTCGAACTTCGCAACCATCGATACATCAATGTCGAGACTGGCGCTCATCTGCTCGCAGAATCGCTTGGCCGCCTCTTCGTTGAGGTCGAACACAACCACCTTTTTTAATGACGGTAAAGCCTTCACGATTGCGCTGGTGCTGTACTTTGATATTGGCCCTGCCGCTATCACGCCGAGTGTCTCGCTGTCGTCTCGCGCCAGATAGCGGGCACTCAGGCCGACAACAGCCCCAGTGCGCATGCCGCTGAGGATGTTGCACTCCATAATCGCCAGGGGACGAGCTGTTTCGGCATCATTTAAGGTCATCATCAGGATGGAGCGCGGCAGACCATGGTTTTTGGGATTGTTTATATTTGAGCCGTACCACTTATTGCCGCATACTCTGAAACGGCCGCCGAGATAGCCCGGCAGGGACATGAACCTCTGGTCCGGGCCGCCTTTGGGCATGCCTTCAAACTGTGGTTCCTTGGGGAACCAGACGCGCTGGCCGTGCGAATTACGGGTCGACCCGCCCATCACATAATCCCCTTTGCCAGCCAGGGTGAAGGCTTCATCCATCACGTCGATGCAGCGTTCCATGTCGGTAACGCCCGCAGCCAGCATGTCTTTCTGGGACAGGAATTTCATAACGAGTCTTTTTGATGACATAGGACCCTCACTGGAAGAATTATTAAGGAGTTGAAATGGCGTTGTAATTACACTCTAAACTGATACATCACACATCTGTCAATATTATTCTTGCGGTCCAGGGAACGGGTGAGAAGCGGGGCTGCACCACTGAGGCTAATATTCACCCGAAAAAGGAGTCCGATTATCCTATCCCAGCCCGACCAGGACAACTCCTGCGAAAAGCAGAACCACCGCAGTAATTTTCGGGCCGCAGATGAGTTCTTTTAAAAAGAGAATTCCGAAGATCAGGCCAATGGGTATGCTGAGTTGGCGAAAGGCGACCACATAACTGACATTGGTCACATAGCCCATGCTGATGAGAACCAAGGCGTAGGTTATTAAAATCCCGGCTCCCTTGATGATCGAGGATGCGGGATGAGCAATCTGCTGCATGAAAATCAGGCGTTCTCTCCAGTTTGGCACAACGACGAGTCCCTGCCAGAAAATGGTGGTCATCCCTTGGAGGCCGATATAATAGAATGCCAGCAGGAAGTTCTCGCGAAAAGTCACCGGCCGGAGCCCTCTGATGGTACTCAGGGCGAAGTCGTCCGTCAGAGAATACCCGGCGGTTCCTGCCGCAGCCACCAGGGCTGCGACAACAGCAATGCTTTTATATTTTTGCAGCGAGAAATCCCTGAACGAGCGCAGGGGAATCAGGAATCCCCCGGCTATAATAAGTGCAATTCCAAGGAGAACAGCACTTCCGATTGCTTCACCGCGGCCGATCAGAAATACCACAATTGTGACCATGAGTGCCGGCAGAGAGCGGGCCAGGGGATAGGCAACCGATAGCTCTCCCTTTTTATAGGCATAGGCAAGGCCAAAGAAATAGAGTGCCTGGAAAAATCCAGTCAGCAATAGGAGTGGCCAGAGCTGCTGCGCGGTCAGGGTCATTCTGGGGCTGTCAGTTTGGTCAGTGATATATAGAGTATGCACGAATCTGCCGGCACGCGCACAAGACCACCCCCGAATACAAGATCATTTGCCTGAAATCAAGAAATCTTTTTCTCTGGCGCCAATCACTGGCACCTCTGGCGGAGCTCTAAGCAGTTACCAGGGGGAGTCTGCCGTTTCTGGTGCAGCGCGTTGCGGGTCGAAATCAGCAAGAAAAAATGCCCGGCTACCTGCACCTCGTTGAACAAAGATCCGCAGGTGGGGAAACAGAGATTTTGAGGGCCTGGTTTTGACGCGGGCTCTGGCTTACTCCGTCCTACGGACCCGGCTGATCAACCGCTCAAGAGACGCATCGATAAACGGTTTTGAATGCCAGGGGAGAAAGTGATCAACTTGTTTCAGCACCAGTTCTTCGAGTTCAGCGTTTGTCAACCTGCGCCGGAGGTAACTGACGTTCGCTACGGGAACCAGCGGATCCGCATCCCCATGCACGATGGTGACCGGAATGCTGATTCTGTGCAGCCTTTCTGACTGGGCAAGCAGGCCGCGCTTCAGTGACAGGAGTTCATGGTTGGCATTGTTGATCGGTCTGGACAGCAGTCTCGAAATGGGTCTGCAGGCGCCGATGGTTTGCAGCCAGATCACCTCCTCCAACTCCGGGTCGAAGGCGCCGGCAAGCAGCAGCAGGCCGCCGACCCTGTCCGGATTATCCAGAGCGGCCTGCATGGCGATGGAAGCACCCGATGAGTGACCTACCAGGATCGCTTTTTTATTGCCCACTGTCGTCAGAAGCGGGGCAACAGCCTGGGCCTGGCGTTGGAGCGATACCACGGCATGTTCGGGTTCACTACGACCATATCCGGGGCGGTCCAGAGCGATATAGGTAAGTCCGGCCGGGACGTCGAGCAGATAGTCCGCCCAGCCTCTCGCGTTGCCGGGTGTGCCGTGTATGAAGATGACCCGCCGTCCTTCCCGGGAGCCTGTTTGCAGGAAACTGACACGATCCGGGCTCGGTAATTTAGCTCTGCATGAATGTCTATTGATGCGGGCAATCTGTTCTTGGCTGGCAGCTATTTTAAGCGGCGTATTTCTGCCGTAAAGACTGGAAAAAAACACCTTTACGGCATGCAGTGGGGGGAGCAGACGCAGGCGGGGGCGGACACTTTTTATTGAATTTAACTCTACCATGGCCTAATTCTCTTGGCTGTCGAAACGGTCAGGGGGCGAATCACTTGATCGGTTCCACAAGTCCGAAGGTCTCTGGATATTCTATAACCACTTTTGCCAGCGGGCCGCCA
>JARRLH010000461.1:0-3956 GCA_037387205.1 Desulfofustis sp. | reverse complement strand
TACCTCCCTCAATTTCGCAGCAGGACCTTGCGCAAGATTCTTGCCGATCGTCCCGAGGTCGAAGGGAGCAGGGAGGTGGTCTTTTTCCTTGGCTGCTTCGCCAACTACAACGATCCTGAAGGTGAAGGCCTGGCCGTCATCGAGGTGCTGGAACACAACAATATCAAGGTGATTCTGCCGGAGCTCAAGTGCTGCGGCATTGCCCGCATCAGCTCGGGTGGGCAGGATATGATCCTGGATGACATCAGGTATAATATCGGTATATTGTCTCAATACGCCGGGAATGACATTCCGATCCTGTTCAGTGAACCGAGCTGCGCCTTGGCCGTTAAATGCGAATATCCACGAATCATTGATTCAGACCAGGCCCGGATGGTGGCGGAACACACCGTTGACATTCATCAGTATCTCCTCCAGTTGCACCGGGACGGGGAATTGAAAACCGATTTCGGCCGCTTGGATATGAAAGTTGGGTACCATGCTCCGTGCCACCTGAAAACGCTGGGTGTGACGGATGAACCGGTTCAATTGATGGAACTAATCCCGGGTGTAACCGTGGAAAAATTTGCTGATAAATGTTGTGGTATGGGCGGCACCTACGGGCTCAAGTCGAAGAATTTCGATCTATCCATGAAGATTGGGCAGCGGCTGTTTGAGGAGATCAACTCTTCCGCTACTGATCAGATCGTCACCGGATGCGGTGCCTGCGGTATGCAGATCCATCAGGGAACCATGCGCGAATCAGTGCATCCGCTGAAACTGCTGTCCCTGGCATACCAGGAAGAGAAGGCGGCCAGTTCGGTAGCTTGAATCAGACTCTGCGATGTCACTCAGAAGATGCTGACCAGCATCCTGGTGCCGACGACGATCAGCAGCAGGGCGAAAATCTTTTTAAGCTTGCCGACCGGCAGGCTGTGTGCCAGCTTTGCTCCTAGAGGGGCCGTTAAGATACTGACAGCGGCGATGCCAACCAGGGCGGGCAGGTAGATAAAACCCACCGAGTATTGCGGAAGCAGTTCATTTTCCCAGCCGTTGAAAAGAAACCCAACCGTTCCCGAAATTGCAATGGGCAGACCGATTGCCGCTGAGGTTCCGATGGCCCGGTGCACCGGGACATTACACCAGACCATGTAGGGCACGCTGACCGCCCCACCGCCGATACCGACCAGGCTTGAAATAAAGCCGATGACGTTGCCGACCCCAAACATGCCGGTTGTCCCCGGCAACTCCCGGGAGGGCTTGGGTTTTTTATTGGTCAGGAATTGGTAGGCGACAAAGTAGAGGAAAAAAACGAAAAATCCTTTGAGAATATTGGTAGACAAAAGCGAGGCAAAGCAACTTCCCAGAAACGTACCGGTAAGAATCCCCAGAACAATGCGTCTGACAATGATCCAGTGGACGGCTCCACGCCGATGGTGGGCCATAAAGCTGGATATGGAGGTGAAGATGATACTGGCCAGTGAGGTGCCCAGCGCCAGATGCATGATAATCTCGGAGGAGACACCCTGTAAATTGAAAGAAAATACCAGAATAGGCACGATGACAAGTCCGCCGCCGACGCCCAGGAGGCCGGCGAGGATGCCGACAAAGGCGCCGACGCAGCCGTAGATCAGAAAAGATGAGAGCATGGAAGTTCCTTGTGGGGGGCCGGTCAGCTGGTGAACCGGTCCCCAACCTTGAGGTTGAGGCTGGCAATGAAATCTGCGGCAGCCAGCTTTTTCTGTCCCGGCGGCTTGGCTGAGGTGATGGTGATGGCTCCGTCCCCGGTGGCCACCGTGAAGGCATCGCTGGGAGCTGCATCGAAGAGGGAACAGACCTGATCGCCCAGGGTGGTCACTGCACCGGGGCTGGGATTGGCTCCTCGTATCAGGTTGTAGACCTGGTTGGTTGTCTGGGACCAGTCGATCGTCGTATCGGCGCTGGTGATCACCGGTTGGAAGGAAGCCGCGGACTCGTCCTGCTTGACAGTTACTGCGTTGCCCTCCCTGATCAGCCGCACGGCCTCAGCGATCATTTTGACGCCAAGCGGGTAGAGCTTGGTAAAATAGACCGACTTCACCGTATCGTCAGGGGTAATGTCTACCTTTTCCTGGAGCAGGATAGGCCCGGTGTCTAGGCCTTCGTCGATAAAATGGATGGTCACCCCGGTCTCGGATTCACCATTGATTATCGCCCAGTTGATGGCAGAGCCGCCGCGGTATTTGGGCAGCAGCGAGGGGTGGTAATTTATGCCGCCGTGGCGGGCCAACTCGATCATCTCCACGGGTACGAAGGCGGTGACAAAGCCCAGAACCAGAAGATCAGGCTGCAGCGTTCTCACCCAGTCGATCGCCTCCGCTGTTTTCAGATAGTTCGCCTGGTAGAGTGCGATGTCGTTTTTTATGGCGCACTCTTTCACCGGGTTGGGATATTTCTGGTGGGGAACATCCTCGACGGTGATTACCCCCACCACGTTCTCTCCTTGATTAATCAGTGCTTCCAGCGATTCTTTACCGAACGGCGCCTGGCCGATAAATACGATCCTCATGTCTATCCTCCCTAAAAAAGCAAAGCTCTCGCGTCGTATAGCAGAACCCGGATCTCAAAAAGATTCTCTGCGGAGCTTCGCAATACTGGCTAACTATCAGATTCAGTGCAGTATTTCCTGCCCCAAGAAGACACGCATGCAGGTCGTTTTAACTGGCAAATTAGCCAGAGCATGCAGAACGAGATGACTCTAACGCGATTGTCCTAAAAGATAAAGCACCAATCTTATCAGGCGCCCCGGGTGCCCTGTAATAGAGAGCAGGGAGAGGCATAAAGAGGCCGGGGGCCGCTCATCTCAGCTTCTGAGTTAATGCACAGTGGTGAGTGTGCGGAGGGGTGTCAGATTGGTCTGGATCAGTATGGCAAAGAATCCGTATATCTAACTAGAGCCTTCCTGGATTATTGAAAATGTTTATGAAAAAGGTTGATCAGATCCGCTTTTGCCTCAAATCCCACTCCCGGATAATCAGTTAAACGTATATAACCGTCCTGCACCGGTGTGGCATCAGCAAATCCTCCAAATGGCTGGAAAACACCAGGGTACGATTCATTCCCGCCAAGCCCCAGGCCCGCTGCCAGATGAAGGGCGAATTGATGCCCGCCGTGAGGTATGCAGCGACCAGGAGACCAGTTGAACTGCTCAAGAATTTCGAGCATCCGCAGGTATTCAACCAGTCCATAAGCCAGGGCCGGATCCATTTGCAGGTAATCCTGCTCGGGTCTCAATCCCCCGTAGCGCAGAAGATTGGCGACATCTTGGTGGGAAAACAAGTTTTCACCAGTGGCAAATGGGTTATCGTAATCAGCGGCGAGTTCACTTTGTAAGTGATAATCGAGGGGATCGCCGGCTTCCTCAAACCAGAAGAGATTCAGTGGCTGGAGCTCACGGGCATAGGCTAACGCCGTGTTCAAGTCAAATCGACCGTTGGCATCCACCGCCAAATGACCGCCAGGAGAATCCCCGGCAGCGAAATGGTGTGCCACTTCCTTGAGCACCGCCTCAATCCGTTTCATATCCTCAGAGAGGGGCGCCGCTCCGATTTTCATCTTTACAACCTTGTAGCCATTTTCGAGATACCCTCGCATCTCCCGCACGAGGGCATCAATTCCCTTGCCGGGGTAGTAATATCCACCCGCAGCATAGACAAATACCTCTTCCTCTGGTTGTTCCTTGTTAAATCGCTCAGCCAGCAGTCTGTAAAGCGGTTTCTCCTCAATTTTCGCTACTGCGTCCCAGACCGCCATATCAAGGACTCCAACCGCCACGGACCTTTCACCGTGGCCGCCAGGCTTCTCATTAGCCATGAGAATATTCCAAATTTTGAAAGGATCGAGATTGTCACGCTGTTCATCCAGCAGTTGTTCGGGCTTTGCTTCAACCAGCCTGGGCAGAAATCGATCTCTCAAAAGCCCAGACTGGGCATAGCGGC
>JARRLH010000460.1:0-5526 GCA_037387205.1 Desulfofustis sp. | reverse complement strand
AGGTTGAGGACCTCGCGACGCCTGGCTACCAGCGAAACCTGGGGGTCCTCAACCTGCAGCTCTATGGCGTCACCACCGAGCGTGCCCTGCGGGAAACGGCAGAGCAGGTCCGCGATCGACTGCTGCAGGATCCAGGCATCTCCCAGATCGACCTCTCCGGCGCGCGTGACCTGGAGATCCATGTCGACGTGCCGCAGGAACTCCTCCGCGCCTACGACCTGACTCTCGACCAGATCGCGCAAATCATCAATACCGCCTCTACCGAGATCCCCGGCGGAGCGATCGAAACCGGTGGCGGAGACATCCTGTTGAGGGTGACCGACCGGCGTGACTGGGCGCGGGAGTTCGCCCGCATTCCGATTATCAGCACCGCCGAGGGCACAGTCGTTCTCCTCGAAGACCTCGCCACGGTTCGGGAAACCTTCGAAGACAGTGACCGCTACGCCACCTACAATGGCCAGCGCAGCATCGGCCTCGACGTTGTCCGGGTCGGCGACCAGACACCAATCGGTGTCTCCCGTTCGGTCAGGGAGGCCATGGTACAGATCGAAGCGGACCTGCCGAACGGTATCGAGTGGGACATCAACCGCGATCGTTCCGAGATCTACGAACAACGCCTGAACCTGCTCTTGAAAAACGCCTTTATCGGCCTGATCCTGGTGCTGCTTCTACTCGGACTATTTCTCGAATTCAAACTCGCCTTCTGGGTCACCATGGGCATCCCGATCTCTTTCCTCGGCGGGCTGATGTTCCTGCCGGTCATGGGCGTATCGATCAATATCATTTCGATGTTCGCCTTTATCGTCGCCCTGGGAATCGTGGTTGACGACGCCATCGTCGCCGGAGAAAACATCTACGAATACCGTCAACGTGGTCACAGTTATGCCAAAGCCGCCGTGATCGGCGCCCGCACCGTAATGATCCCGATCACCTTCGCGATTCTGACCAACATCGTGGCCTTTCTGCCGCTTTACTTTGTGCCCGGCTTCATGGGCAAGATCTGGAAAGCGATACCCGTTGTCGTCATAACTGTATTCATCATCTCTTGGGTCGAAGCGCTCCTGATCCTGCCGAGTCATCTGGCCCACACCCGAAGCGCCCCGACCAGCCGTCTGACAGCACGTCTGCACAGCTTGCAGCAGCGGTTCAGTACCGGACTTTCCCGGTTCATAGAAAATCGCTATCGGCCAATACTCGAGCTGTGCATCCGCTGGCGGTGGATGACCGTCGCTACCGGCCTGTGCATCCTGATGCTGGTAACCACCTACGCTCTGAGCGGCCGCATCGGCATGATCCTGATGCCGCGAGTCGAATCGGACCGGGCAGTGGTGACAGCCGTTCTGCCCGCCGGCAGCCCCATGGAGGACGCTCGCCTGGTCCAGGAGAAGCTGGTGGGCGGCATGAAAGCCGTCGCTGCCGGCAATGGCGACAGTCAGCTTCTGCAGGGGATTTTTGCCCTCGTCGATGAAAACCGCGTAGAGATAACCGCCTACCTGCAGCCCCCCGGAGTCCGCCCTCTCGACACGGGCTCAGTCACCAGGCTGTGGCGCGAAGAAGTCGGCCCGATTCTCGGTCTCGAGTCACTGCGTTACGAATCGGACCGTGGCGGGCCCGGCGGTGGCGCGGCACTGACCGTGGAACTTTCCCACCGCAATACGGACATCCTGGACCGGGCCAGCGCCGCTCTTGCCGAACGACTCGAGGAGTTCGCCAACGTCAAGGATATCGACGACGGCTTCACCCCGGGCAAGGAGCAGCTCGACTTCAGCATCACGGCCAACGGTGAAAGTCTTGGGCTGACCTCACGCGAGATCGCCCGGCAGGTTCGCAACGCTTTCTCCGGCAGTGAGGCCCTGCGTCAGCAGCGTGGCCGCAACGAGATCACCGTGCGTGTCCGCCTGCCCGAAGGCCAGAGGAACACTGAGCACAGCATCGAAAACCTGATGATCCGCACACCGGCCGGGACCTTCGTGCCGCTCTTCGAGGTGGCCAGCGTCACACGCGGCAGAGCGTTCACCTCGACCGGATTGACCTATGGCTACCAGGGCCGCCAGGCAAACATGAAAGAAAGCACCGGAGGCCTGATGACAGGATTCATCCTGTCCATGGCCGCCATTTACTTTTTGCTGGCGATCCCGTTCCGCAGCTATTTGCAGCCGTTGATCGTCATGCTGGCAATCCCCGTCGGCGTCGTCGGAGCGGTCCTGGGGCACCTGATCATGGGTTACAGCCTCAGCCTGATGAGCATGATGGGCATGGTTGCGTTGGCTGGCGTGGTCGTCAATGACTCCCTGGTCCTGGTCGACTATGCCAACCGGCAACGGCTTGAAGGCCACAGTGCCTTTGCCTCGGTCAGTGCTGCCAGCACCCGCCGCTTCCGCCCGGTCATCCTGACCACCCTGACCACCTTTGGCGGCCTGGCACCGATGATTTTTGAGACCTCACGCCAGGCCAGGTTCCTGATCCCCATGGCGCTTTCGCTCGGATTCGGGATCCTCTTTGCCACACTCATAACCCTGCTGCTGGTCCCGAGCCTCTACCTGATGCTGGAAGATTCAATGGCCACCCTGAAGAGATTCTTTGGTACTGAGCCGGACGAGGGGGCATCATGACGGGACTGAACTGGTCCCTGTCGAGGAAAAAGTCGTTGCTTTTGCAACGGGCTGCCATCCTGCAGAGAGTTCGCGCCTTCTTCCTAGAGCAGGGCTACCTCGAAGTGGAGACTCCGCACCGCATTCCCGCCAACGCTCCGGAGCCGCATATCGATGCCGCGCCCAGCGGAGACTGGGCATTGCACACCTCGCCAGAAATCGCAATGAAGAGGCTGCTCGCGGCAGGCCATGAAAAAATCTTTCAGATTTGCCGGGTTTGGCGCGAAGGTGAGTTTGGGCGGCATCACCTGCCGGAATTCACCCTGCTTGAATGGTACCGGTCCGGGATTGACTACCACGATCTCATGGCCGAGTGCACCGCTCTGTTACAGAGCATTGTCCCGGAGGGGAAACTGACCCGGTCCGGTCGGCAGATATCCCTGGCGGCGCCCTGGGAGAAATTGACGCTTGCCGAAGCCTTCTCAAGCTATGCATCGATGAACCTTGACCATGCACTCGAGGCCGGTTGTTTTGAGGAAGTCCTGACCGCCGAGGTCGAGCCGCACCTCGGCAAAGCAAGGCCGACCTTCCTGACCGAGTTCCCGGTAGCGATGGCAGCCCTGGCAAGGGTCAAACCCGGAGATCCTCGGGTGGCCGAAAGATTCGAGCTCTACATCGACGGGCTGGAGCTGGCCAACGCCTTTTCCGAGCTGACCGATCCGCTCGAGCAGCGCAAACGATTTGCCGCAGATGAGGAGCGGCGGCGGGCCGCGGGCAAGACGCCCTACCCGCTGCCGGAGAGCTTTCTCAGTGAGCTTGCGGCAATGCCCGTAGCCGCGGGGATCGCCCTCGGTGTCGACCGCCTGGTGATGCTGATAACCGGTACAGAAAAGATCGATGATGTCGTGGCATTCACCCCCGATGATCTGTAGCGGCACAAGGCGAAAAAAATCTCCGCCAAAAACGAAAAGGAACTGCTTTTCGCAACCAGGCCAAGGCCCATCACCCTGACGCCCACGCGAGTTCCTCGCCGCTCATACGCCAACAGCAGACAGAACGTTTCCGGGAAATCCGCCAGGCCTACGATTTGCTGATCGAATATCTTGAAAAGCGTCCTCGTATTCGCCCGGCCTCCTTCAAGAACAGCCCTGCGCAAACAGTATCGTACCGGTCGAAAAGCACGCCACGGCAAAGCACACAGCAGAGACCGCACCCAAAACCGGCGTCGATCCCGTCGATCCCCCTTGAATTCGGCATGTACAGCTTCTACCAGGGCAAAGTGACCTATCAACAATTGATCGAGGCCCTGGTGTGGCAGAGGCGACAGAGACCAACGCTTGGCGCCATAGCACAGAAGTGGGGCTGGTTGTCCGCAGCCAAGGTCAGCCAGATCCTAGGACACCGCGGCCAGGCGGTACGTTTCGGTAAAAAAGCGATTGAGCTCGGGCACCTCAAGCCTCACCAGGTCGAAGCATTGCTGAATTATCAGAGGACCCTGCAGAAGAGAATCGGCCAGTATTTCGTGGAAAAGGGTTTATTATCAGACGTGGAAGCCAACCGGATTTCCCAACAACTCACAAAGCACAACAGACAGATCAGCCAGCGTACCAGAAGCCGGGCCGAGAACCGCTGCTAGACAACATCCCGCCGGCGGTTCGGTAGTTCGACAACGCCACGAGCCGTCTGGACTCTGAGAATTCCCCCCATTCCAAGAAGATTTTCCGGCTGGAGCGGAACCTTGCCTTCACCTCCGGGCGGGTCGACGACGTATTGCGGAATGCCGAGGCCGGAGACCTGACCACGCAACCCGGCAATAATCTCCAGGCCGCGCTCCACCGGCACCCGGAAATGCGCCGTACCACGGGCCTGGTCCAGGTGATGCAGGTAGTAGGGCCGCACCCGCATCTTCAGCAAACCGCGACACAGCTCAATCATTACGCCCGGATCATCGTTGACGTTGTAGAGCAAAACCGTCTGATTGCCCAGCACCAGACCCGCGTCAGCCAGGCGAGCACAGGCTGCGGCGCTCTCGATTGTCAATTCGCGCGGATGGTTGAAGTGGGTATTCAGGTAGAGCGGCTGAAAACGCGATAAAATCCGACAGAGATGCGGCGTGATGCGGTCCGGCAGGGTGACGGGCATGCGGCTGCCGATGCGGATCATCTCGACATGGGGGATGCGGTAAAGTTGCGACAGGATGTCATCGAGGCGATCGTCGTTGAGCAGGAGAGGATCGCCGCCGGTCAGGATCACGTCTCTGACTTCTGGTGCTTCGGAGAGGTAAGCAATCCCCTCATCGATCTTTGCCCTGGAGAAACAGAACGCCCTGGTACCGACCCGGTTTTTGCGGGTGCAGAACCGGCAGTACCCTGCACACTGTCCCGACACCATCAACAGCGCCCGGTCCGGGTAACGATGCACCACTGCCGGGACCGGTGCAAAAGCCTGTTCGTTCAGGGAATCTTCGGGCAGGTCGTCGACCGCCAGTTCAGCCAGGTCAGGAACACACTGTCGCCAGATCGGATCGCCTGGTTTTTCGATCAGCTTGAAGTAATGGGGCGTGATGAGCAACGGGTAACGGGCAGCCACGGCCCGCATCGGCTCCGGGTCGATATCAAAATGCCCGGCAAGCTGTTCCGGGGTGGTGATGCTGTTGGCGAGTTGTTGTTTCCAGGTCATAAAAGAAGCTCGAAGCGCGAGGTGGGAAGCGCGCGGTTTGGTTTCAAAAAATCAAATTCATTCTTTAACCACAGATGAACACAGATAAACACGGATCAAACTCTGTAAGAACACAGTCTTTTTATTGGGCTTAAAAATCAGCTTATGGTTTTGACTTTTTATATCCGCAGTTATCTGTGTTCATCTTTGGTTAATATCGTAAGACTCTGCCTTTTCACGCCTCGCGTTTCGCGCTTTCAGCCATTAAAACAGTGCG
>JARRLH010000459.1:0-4638 GCA_037387205.1 Desulfofustis sp. | reverse complement strand
CCTCATCACCGGGGCAACCGGCTACATCGGCAGAAGGCTTACCCATCATCTGCTCGCCAGCCAGCGCTATACGGTGCGGCTGTTTGTCAGAAATCAACGCAAGGTGCAGGCAACGATTGCCGATGCGGTCGAGATTCACGAGGGGTCGACCTTCGAACCCGAGACGCTGGTTGCCGCTCTGGAGGATGTCGATACCGCCTTTTACCTCATTCACTCCATGGGCTCCGACGAGGACTCTCGGAAAGTGGATAGGGAGAGCGCCGAGAATTTTCGCCGGGCCTGCGTCGCCGCCGGCGTGCGAAGAATCATCTACCTCGGCGGACTGGGAAACCGGAACAGCGCCAGCAGACATCTGCTGAGCAGGATCGAGACCGGGGAAACCCTTTGCGCTGAGCCCGGCCGGATTTCCACCATCTGGTTTCGGGCCGGGGTCATCGTCGGGTCGGGCAGTGCAAGTTTCGAGATCATTCGCAATCTCTGCCATAAACTGCCTTTCATGCTCACCCCTCTCTGGGTGCGCACCAAGACCGAAGCGATTGGTATCGAGGATGTGCTGGCCTACCTGGAGCAGGCAATCGAGCTGCCCACCAAAGAGAATCTCGTCGTCGATATCGGCTCTGGCAAAATCACTTTCCAGGAAATGATTACCGGTGCAGCCGAAGCGATGGGGCTGCGGCGTTTTCTGGTGCCGGTACCGGTGCTCTCTCCTAAAATCTCCTCCTATTGGCTGATCCTTTTCACCTCCGTACCGTACCGGGTTGCCTCCTCTCTGGTGGAGGGACTGAAGAGTGAAACAATCAAGGAAAACGATCATGCCAGAATGTATTTTCCGGCTATCGAACCAATGTCCTACACCGACAGCGTGGCCCACGCCATGCAGGAACTGGAGCAGAACCAAATAGTCAGCCGCTGGTGCGACAGCAGCAGTGAAAAAGCCTGTGACATAAAAGATTTTGATGACCCCGTCGGGGCCGTGCTGCGGGACATCCGCATTGTCCCTTACGACAGCCAGACAAGCCAGGATTCAGTATACCGGTCGGTCTGCGCACTGGGCGGCCCCAACGGCTGGTTCAGGTACAACTTTCTCTGGCGGCTTCGCGGCGCCCTGGATAAATTGTCGGGCGGTTACGGTCTGTCCCGGGGACGCCGGGACAAGGTTGAGCTCAGGGTCGGCGATGCCCTGGATTTCTGGAAAGTGGTCGACATCAAACCTGGCAAGCGATTGCTGCTCTATGCCCAGATGAAGGTACCGGGCCAAGCCTGGCTTGAATTCGATGTACAACCCGAGCAACTGGTGCAAACCGCTCATTTCATCCCCCATGGAGTGCTCGGCAGAATTTATTGGTACAGCGTGCTGCCGCTGCATTATCTGGTCTTTTCCAATCTTGCCCGTACCGTGGTGCAAGAATCGGGCAAATACGATAACTGAGCCGTCACCCCTTTCTTCTACAATTTTCAGAGTAAATTTTATTGAACAACTATCAACAACCTCCTATTGATCACCACTCAAGGCTTCTTATTGTCTGGTGTATCGATCTCTCCACAGCCATTGAGACATCTCAGCCAAGGAGATAGATTACTAAAAGCGGCCGCGAGCGTTGGCAGCTGCAAACCATAACGGGAACCCGGCCCAGGATTTGGGCCCGGGTTTCTTCCAGAGTAAGGGAATACGTATGACACTGTCCGATTATCTTGAAAATCACAGAGGAGTTGGTATCCTCTCAACAGCCAATAGTGCAGGTGAGGTCAATGGCGCCGTCTATGCCAAACCTCATGTAATTGGCCGGGATGAGATCGCCTTTATCATGAGGGAGCGGCTCAGCAGAGCCAATCTCAAGCAGAATGTGAAGGCCCATTACCTGTTTGTGGAGGAGGGTGGAAAATCAGAGGGCATCAGGCTGCAAATCGATATGATCGAAGAAAATGATGACCAGGAACTGGTCGGGAAATTATCACGAAGACCGCAGCGCCCCGGTGATGGGGAACGCCGCTACCTGGTGACCTTCAAGGTGCGAAAAGCCATGGCCCTTCTTGGTGGAAGCGAAGTCCATTTAGACTGAGGCCTGAGCGCACTTGATTAGAGGATGAGAGATGAAGCTCAACTTCAGCAAACTTCTCACCCCAGGGCTGATGCTGCTACCCCTGCTGACGCTGGGCTGCGTGGGGGTCCCCGCCGGGGTGCGCCGGTTCAGGATTTTAACGTCGACCGCTACCTGGGTCGCTGGTATGAAATTGCTCGACTGGATCATTCGTTCGAACGAGGACTCGAACGGGTCTCGGCTGAATACCTGGTGGAGCCGGACGGCGCAATCAAGGTCATCAACCGCGGCTACCTGAAGGAGAAAAATAGATGGAAGGAGGCCGAGGGCAGAGCACTCTTCGTCAACGACCCTGCAGAAGCTCATCTGAAAGTCTCATTTTTCGGGCCCTTTTACAGCTCCTACGTGGTATTCGAGCTCGATGAGGAAGATTACCAGTACGCCTTTGTCTGCGGCGCCAACACCAATTATCTATGGCTTCTGGCACGCACACCATCCGTCGAGGAGTCACTGAAGAAAAAATTCACCGCCAGAGCTGAAGAACTGGGGTTCGCGGCAGATACTCTTATCTGGGTTCCCCAGTCTCCCTGATTGCCAACCGAGACAAGAATGTAATTGTTCGACTGCCGGCTGGGATCATTCACCATCATCGCACAGGATATTCCATGAGAAGAAAATCACCGTTGCTCGCCACTGCCACCATCCTGCTCACCTGCTTACTGCCGCTCACGGCGGCTGCCCAGGATAAGCCGGAATCGCCGCGGCCTGGTCAAGGTCCGGGGGGCTGGTCTCAGTTCGCCCGCGGCGGCGCCGTCTACCAGTTCGATGCCGATATCGAAGATGACGCCAGCTTCACGGTCACCAGATTCAACCTGGAGGCGGGGACGGGGTATCGGTGGAACCGGCAGAACAGCGTTTCGCTGGCTCTGGGATACACCTACGACGGCTATTCCTTTGCCGCAGGAAAAGAGCCGGGAACCTTCGCCAATGAACCCTGGGAGGACATCCATACTTTCTCTTTGGGTATCCCGATCCGCTATGGTATCAACAACGACTGGTCCACCTTCGTGATACCGTCAGTGAGGTCCACCGGTGAGAGCGGCGCCAGTTTCAGTGATACCCTGACGGGAGGCATCCTCGGCGGCTTCGCCTATCGTTTTGGGGACCGGCTCACCATCGGTCCCGGCATCGGTATCATCTCACAGCTCGAGGAAAGCGCGACGGTCATCCCCATTCTGATCATCAACTGGAAGATAACCGACAAGCTCAGTCTGGAAACTGGACGCGGCCAGGCCGCCACCCTGGGGCCCGGCCTGACGCTCAATTACCGGGCCAATGATACATGGAGTGCGGCCATCGGAGGCCGCTATGAGAAGCTGCGCTTCCGTCTCGACAGCAGCGCTGGCAACCCCGACGGCATTGGAGAAGATTCTTCCTTTCCGCTGTTTGCCAGCGTCACCCATCGACTCAACCCGAAAAGCTCGGTCAGTCTGATCGGCGGTGTCGAGCTCGGAGGCGAATTACGCCAGGAAGATGAGCAAGGAAATCGAATCGCCAGCGAAAACTATGATCCAGCCAGCGCCTGTCTGGCCGGCCTGCAAACCAGATACGATAAGCGAATAGTAGACCACCCCGACTGCAAAAAAGCACTCGAGGGCTGCTCCTGGATACCGGTCTGCCCGGAGCAGCTCGGCGGCTTGCCCACGCCGCGTCCCCCAGCCGACATCATTGGCGGCGACGGTGACGACGTGCTGGACGGCCGGGCCCGGGTACTCTGCGATGACGGCCGTGAGGTGACCGAAGCGTTCGTGCGCGGGGCTGAAATGGTGCTCGATATTGCCCGCCGGCAACAGGTCACAGAGGTGTATCTCAAGGCCCGCAGTCCTTCCTGCGGAGTCAGGAAAAACGGGGTTACCGCGGCACTGCTGCGCAGACACGGCTTTGAGCTCAGAGAAATGGGCTGAATCCCCCTCTCAGGGAATACGCATAATCCATAGAATCACGATCCCC
The DNA here is from genome assembly GCA_037387205.1 of Desulfofustis sp. GTDB lineage: Bacteria > Desulfobacterota > Desulfobulbia > Desulfobulbales > Desulfocapsaceae > JABDQA01. Next base: position 589 of record JARRLH010000459.1, on the reverse strand, counting down.
GCCTCGTAAAGAATATAAAGCGGCCCCCCCATCAGCAGCATGTTGACGACATCGGGTGTGGGGGTCAGGAGTGCGGCCACGATGGCGATCAGCAGCATTGCATACTTGCGGTGTCTGGCGAAGAAGCTGCGGGTCACCACCCCGATCTTGGCGGCGAAGACCATCAGAATCGGCAGTTGGAAGATGACGCCGAAGGCGAGAATGAAGACGGTGACGAAATTTACGAACCGGCCCACCGAAATAACCGGTTTGAGTTCCTCCGAGCCGAACCCGAGCAGAAAGTTGATGCCGAACGGCAAGGTCACGAAATAGCAGAATATGGTCCCGAAATAAAAGAGCAGGCAGGTGAAGAGACTGAACAGCACCAGCTGCCGCCTGGTGACCTGAAACGGCTTGCCCACCGCCCGCAGGATGACGGTCACTATCCAGGGCATGAGTCCATACAGGGCACCGAACAGGGCCAGCTTGACATGGGCCAGGAAGGGGCCGGCAACGGAAAAAAAGTAAAGTTTTTCGGCCAGGTGAGCCTGCACCAGTTCGAGGAGCTGCGGGGTCAGAAAAAAGACCACGCCGGTGACCACCACGATGG
>JARRLH010000458.1:3409-4084 GCA_037387205.1 Desulfofustis sp. | reverse complement strand
ATTCATAGCACAGATCTCTTCAGTGAGAAAGCTATTAGGTCCAGTCGGCTGCAGGGATGAGCGGCGGTTACATGGTCCGCGGAGCAGGGACATGGTTTTTTGTGACAATATATAATAATATTTATATATTTCGCATTGACATCTTTGCCCGAATCAATCATTTTCACTTGGTAGATACTGGTCAATCCTTGATCACGGAGGCGCTGCACATGCAGCACTGGTTTTGAAAAGCGAGGTGGATTTGATGTTTGATTCCGCGAGAAAGAGCGAGAAGGTAACCGATCTGATTATTGGTCAAGTCAGGGATGCGGTGCTGTCGGGGCAGTTGAAACCGGGCGATCGGCTGGCCTCTGAAAAGGAATTGGTGAGCCAGTTTGATGTGAGCAAGGCAACCCTGAGAGAAGCCCTGCGGGCCCTCGAGGTCATGGGCCTTGTTGAATCGCGCAAGGGCGCCACGGGCGGAGTATTCATTACCGAGGTGAAGCTCCAGACAACTATTCACAGCATGATGAATTTCCTTCATTTTCACTCTCTCTCGATAGCAGAAATAACCATGATTCGCTTTATGCTGGAACCCAATATTGCCCGTCTGGTTGCAGCAAAAATCAATGAGGAAGACTTGATTACCCTGCAATCATTCATCAGTTCCGAAGAATCTGACCCGCAGAACAACAA
>JARRLH010000458.1:0-3401 GCA_037387205.1 Desulfofustis sp. | reverse complement strand
CATCGTTGATTTCATCGAAAGTCACCTGGATGAGATCAAACAATCCTTGGATTTACCAGCTGAATTTTATACCCGGGTTCGGCAGGCGCATCGTCGCATAGTGTCGTGCCTCGCAGAGCAAGACCCGGATGGGGTAAGCGAGGCAATGACTGAGGATGTGCTGGAGGTGGGGCACTATCTCGCAGAGAGGATGGGTGAAAAACCTTTTGAACCTGCTGATTTTAACCTCATACACAGTTAACAGACTTGTCGTCCTGAGCGAAAAGGTGGGACGCACCGCCGATTAATATCTAAATATTATAATATTTGTTGACGACCCGATTTTTCTACTCTAAACTGAGGACGACATTTTTGATTGAAATTGAAGCCGGCAAGGCTTCTTGCCTCAGAAACCATCCTTAAACGCATTTGCCAGAGGAGACAGCCGCTATGACTACCATGCCTACAGACACTGCCCAACGCTATTTTGTTGAGGATCCTGCCGGTAAGATGAGGACCCTGAAATACCATGTTGGCGGTGAGTGGAAAATTTCCCAAACCGATACGTACATGGACTGCTACAATCCATCAAACGGTGAGATTATTGCCCGGGCTCCCCAATGCACTTCGGAGGAAGTCGAGCAGATTATCGAGGCCGCCGCCAGGGCTTACCCGGGCTGGTCCACCACACCGGTCAACAAGCGGGTCCAGGTCCTGTTTAGGATGAAGCATCTGATCGATGAACACCTCGAGGAGCTGACCTATCTTCTGGCCTTGGAGATGGGCAAAGCCTGGGAGGAGGCCATGGGCGATGTGCTCAAGGTCAACGAGGTGGTTGAATTCGCCGCCGGCGCACCCCATCTGATGAAAGGCGAGTCGCTCATGCAGGTGTCCAGCGGCTACGACACCGTGCAGTACCATCACCCGATCGGCGTGTTCGCCGGAATCGCCCCCTGGAATTTTCCGGCCATGATACCCCACGGCTGGATGACCCCGATCTGCATCGCCACCGGCAACTGTATGGTCCTGAAAGCCGCCAGTTTCGTACCGCAATCATCCATGCGGATGATGGAGTTGTGGCAGGAGGCCGGCCTGCCCGATGGCGTCCTCAACGTGTTTACCGCCGGCAGGGATCAGGCCGAGATCCTGCTCAGGCACCCTGACATCAAAGGGGTTTCCTTTGTCGGGTCGACCAAGGTCGGCCAGCGCTGTATGGCCCTGCCTACAATCGTCGTCGAAAACGCCATCGCCGATGAACTGGTGGGGTATCTGAAAAAGTTCGCCGTCGAACACCAGAAGCATCAGGGCCCGGCCTATGAAAAAACTTCCCAGATGGGACCGGTGGTCAATAAAGGGCATATGGATTTCGTCCTGGACTGGATAGAGACGGGCGTCAAGGAGGGGGCCGAGCTGGTGCTTGACGGCCGCAATCCGGAGGTACCTGAGGGGTGCAAAAACGGCTATTTTATCGGACCTACCATCTTCGACCGGGTGACCGAGGATATGTCTATCGGCCGTGAAGAAATTTTCGGTCCGGTACTCTGTGTCAAGCGGGTGAACGATTTCGAAGAGGGGCTGACCATCATGAACAACAGCCGTTTTGCCAACGGGTCGGTAATCTATACCCAGAATGGCTACTATGCCCGCGAGTTTGCCTTTCGGACCGACGGCGGCATGGTTGGCATCAATGTCGGCATCCCGGTACCGGTCGGCATATTCGGCTTCACCGGTCACAAACAGTCCTTCTTCGGTGATCTGCATGTCATGGGGCGGGACGGTTTCGCCTTTTTCACCGAGACCAAGAACGTCACCCAGACCTGGTTCTCTGAAAAAGAGCTGTCCACCGGTAAGGTCGATACCTGGGACGGCACGATCACCTCTCTGCCGGACAAGAAGTAGACCACTGCCTGAGGTGCAGGGAAGAAGCCGAGGTCCTCCCTACGGGACCTCGGCTTCTTATTGGCAGCCTCTTTGTTTCGCCATCGACGCCTTGACTTGGGTAATCAGCTAGGATTCCACCATGACGAATCTGGAGACGATGGAGCCCCCTGCAGGGGGCTCTCCATTTCAGACCCTGTAATGAACTATTTCCCAGTAATTGAGGCGATATCCTGACGTAACTGATCGGCCTGCGGGTTGGAGACGGTTTTGCGGATCAGGATATCCGTGGGGCTCACCGCCTGGCCGTAATAGGCTTCATTGAATTTGTCTTTAGTTTTAACGACTGCTCCGGAAAGAGAGACCCCGGCGAACGCGCCTTTGGACCTTGCATATGACAATACATCGGCAGTTCCGGCTGCCGCACCGCCCCCCACCGGTCCAGCTGCCAAGGTTATATCTGCGCCGAGCTTAAACGAACTTGCCAATAGTTTTTCCATTCCCCGCTCGCTCATGACGAGTAATACTATCTCAGAGGCTTCACCGCCAAACTGTAATCCAAACGATAAAGATCCAACGGTATAAAAAGCAGGGTAACCCCACGTACCAGATTCTGCCTCGTGTCTCAAGAGCGCCCCAGAGCCGCCTGAGCCACCGATGAAAAAAGCACCTTGAATACTTTGAGGTATGATCAAGATGGCTTTCGCTTCTTTAACCTTTTCGCGGAACCATCCGAGATCAGGATCTGTCGCGAAACTGTTGACCACCGTCGCCGCCTTGCTTACCAGATTCTCGGCCTCGATTTTGTCATCACCATAACCTGTGCTGCTGAGCAGCGTGAAAACCAAGAGACCAGCCAGAATAATCGATGCTCTGCGTATCATGATCTGGTCCTCCGATGGTTGAAACTGCAAAAGATTGAGAACTTCCCCCTATTGACTTTACCGCTATTCCCGAATGGGTGGAGAGATTGTACATTAGTTAATGTAGTCACTTTGGCGGCTCATGCCATTGTCTGCAACAAGATTGTCAAGAAGGATGAGAGAGACGGCTGAGAAGGAAGACAGGCGGACTGCCTGCCTTCACCAGGAGTTTCTTTTTCAGGCACACCAGAAAGATCTGGGTTCGCCGTTGCGCCATATAGTTGCTGGTTCCTCTGATTGCATTTTCTCCACGAGGGATTATCTGTGTTCGATACACAATGGGGCTGCAGACAACCATCATTTAAGAGTTAGGGGGAGCACACCATGAAAGCAGTCGGCTATCAGAAATCACTGCCCATCGAGCACCAGGAATCACTGCAGGATATAACCCTAGAAGACCCCACCCTTTCCGGCCGCGACCTGCTGGTCGAAGTCAAGGCGATATCGGTCAATCCGGTGGATGCCAAGGTGCGGATGCGGGCAGAACCGCAGCCGGGTGAATGGCAGGTTCTCGGCTGGGACGCGACGGGCGTTGTCCGCTCCGTCGGACCTGATGCGCAACTGTTCAAGCCGGGTGACAGGGTCTGGTATGCCGGTGCGATCGATCGAGCCGGCACCAAC
>JARRLH010000457.1:0-2792 GCA_037387205.1 Desulfofustis sp. | reverse complement strand
ACTATTTTGTACATTTCTTAATCTCCTCTAACCGATAAATCAATAACTTATAGAAAACACCCCTTTAATTCTTACCTTGCGTGCAATAAATCGATTTAAAGCCACGTAAGCTAATAAATAAGCATTCTTTGATATTTTAATGTTCCACTTATTACCCGGTCAGAATGCAAAATCATTACCGTGCCAATTTTTATTGCCATTAAGGACAACAACGACAGCCCTTTCCGCATTCAGGCAATGACCCCGCGGCTTGCTCACGACCACGTGCGGCATCTCCATGCACTGCAGGCGCCGAAAGAATCACTCTCCTGGTTAGACCACCACAATCAGGACAGGACGGTGCACCCGCATGCATCGAATGTTTAGCCTGGAAAGAAGCGTTGCAATGAACGCACCGGTAATCATAGGTAGGCATAACTAACTCCCCCTCAAAGCAGTTTTGACAGCGCTTGGTTAAGAAAAATGTTGAAGCACTTCCTTGTGCATGGAGTTAAAGGTTTATACCTAACTCCACCGTGGGGGTTGTTTGCCTTTGACGCCCATTGATGCTGCCGTTGGCTGTGTCACAGAACGATTAGGTGCCTTGAGATCAGGTGCCCGCAAACGGCGAAACTCTGTTTCCCAAACCCAACCACTGATTGTGATGTCGTCTGGAATTAAGGGATGATTGCGTAGATAGTCAACGGTTTTTATACAGGTGGCATCCACATCATCCATCATACCAATCCATTTGCCAAAATTTCCCGGTTTTAAAGTGAGTTCCGGCAATGATGGATCCATTGGCACACTGTCTACATCGATACCTTTGTCCTTTAAAGCTTTCTCCAGGTCATTGCCATTGGCAGACAACATGCCACAACCGGTATGTTGCAAGACAATTATTTCATTAGTACCAAAGAAATTGATCGTCAGCATTGCAGAACGGATCGCGTCATCAGTCACTATGCCACCCGCATTTCTAAACAGGTGAGCATCGCCGCCACCTACGGGTGTATCCGCACGAATACCCAAGGCCTCATCAACCGGCAGTCGTTCATCCATACAGGCAAGAACCCACAAGTGTCGTGCATTCGGACCCTCTGCTGCGTATTGCCGTCGAATTGCCCAACGATCGTAGGCGTCGATACGTTGTTCTATTTCCTGTTTCAATGTCGTCATGGCTCTCTCCTAAGTGTCATTCCTATCTTGATTTTCCGGTGGCAGGAATATCTTTGACCGGTAATGACGACTAATTGCACAACACGTGCCAAAAATAATGTCTCTTATTATCAATTGGTTAGGTTGATCAATCTGATCATCGATCATCTTCCTCCTTCACAGTGAATGGAGCAAAATGAGGAGAATTCTTAATTAAATTAGATATATAGGTGCTTGTGAAATAACACTTCCCAGTGGGAAGTAGTCGCGATAACGCTATGAAACAGAAGTGGGAGACAGGATAGAAATTCAGTTCGAGAATAAGTGAGGAAGGGAATACTTAATGACAATTTTATCTGAAACAAAATTGGTCGTACTCAGTGCGCGCGCAGGGCAGCGACCATGGACGGTCGCTGACAGGCTCGTTAGGGATTCTAAGTGCTATCTGACCCCACTTTTTATTTTCAAGTATTATGACTATAGCTACGCATAACTTCACATACTTCAATACTGTAGGACTTATACCAAAGCGCTTTCCCTTTCTCCTGTGCTTTGACATGCTCTTCATCTCGTTTCCAGCGCTTGATTTGATCTTCAGACTCCCAGTAGGAAATAGATATTTCATTCTCCCCTTCGCAGACCGAAACGAACTCTACACAGCCATACTTATTTATTGCTAACTGTCGCATCCTTTCCGCTGTTTCAGAAAACGTTTGATCCTGGTGCTTGAATTCTGCCTTAAATATAACAGCGTACATATTTATTCCTTTAACTGGATAGATGGGGAAACAGAAGAATTTCTCTAATATTCAAGGCCTCTTATATTAGAAATAATTGGTCTCTCGATAACTGTTCCTCGGCTTTGTCTCCTGAGTCGCTCTATCTCCTGCATCTGACCTCCAGGGACGATGTACATGGACGCACAAGTGTCGCGGGAGGCAGGACGCCGGGAGCCATTGGTAATGTGCGATTTAGATTTTTGTCAGTAAGCTTTTCCTGTTCAAATTTGCTCAAATCAATTTTTTTACCATGAATGCCGCATTTTATATTTAATTTTTTGGCACTAACATCCCAAGCCCATTCACATATTCTACGACCGTCGTCGAACCACTCACCCCCCTGCGTGAAATCGTTAGAATCCTTAAATTTGTGGGTTATAGACATGATTATTCCTCTCGCTTTTTACGTGTCCATTTTTTCGCCCTTAAAGCACGCGTAGTTCTGCGCCGCCGTGGGCGATTCTATTTCTTCTTCTAACACCACCAGGCACTCCGTACTTTTGAAACCGACACGCTGCAACATGGCGAGATGTTTTGCGATCTCAAATCGGCCCGGCTCATATTCGTATATGGCCCTATCAGGCTTGATGAAGTCTCCATTCAGCAAGATCCCGTCATCTTGAAGGACTTGCGCGCAGCTCCTGTAGACCACCTCGACGTTCTCCGGGCTACCCAGATCGTGCAATGCCCAGGTTGAAACGATGGCATTAACTGGCGTAAGGATATCCGCCCACCAATTATCCTTGATAAGGTCAGCCTGAACATAGGTAACCCGGGCTGACTGCTGCCTCAGTCTTTGCCGCGCAATATCCAGCATCGGGCTTGAAAAATCGATACCATAATATTGAATCTCTGGCATCTGCTGCAGCAGATGCC
>JARRLH010000456.1:0-2882 GCA_037387205.1 Desulfofustis sp. | reverse complement strand
GTTTCGCACGTAATATCACCCGCACGATTAAAACCCGGTTGAAGAACCTTTCGCCGTATACCCTGGACCTTCACCAGGTGCACTGGCCAAGTTCGTTCTCGTCTGTTGAGGCTCAGATGGATGCTATGGCTGAGCTGGTCAAGGCCGGCAAGATCCAAGCAGTAGGCGTGAGTAATTTCAGTGCGGAAGATACCCGAAAAGCCCATGCCGCGCTCACCAAACATGGTCTGGGGCTGGCCTCCAACCAGGTGCAGTTCAGTCTGATCGATCGGACGATCGAATCCAACGGAATTCTGGACGCCGCAAAAGAATTGGGAGTAAGTATCATCGCGTGGTCTCCGGTTGCATCTGGACTGCTCACAGGTAAATTCCACAAGAACCCAGATATTCTGGCCAGTACGCCATCAGGCCGACGGGCGCGATTGTCAGCTCAAATAAAAGACACCCAATTTCTGATCGATGCCCTGGACGAAATTGCACAGGCACACGGTAAGACGGTCACCCAGGTAGCGCTTAATTGGGTCGTGAATTTCCATGGCGAGACGGTAGTAGCAATCCCCGGTGCGAGCAAGGTTGATCATGCGCGGGAAGCAGCCGGTGTGCTGGATTTCCAGTTGACTGACGCCGAGATGGCCAGATTGGATGAACTAAGAAATTGAACCCTGTTACTTTCTTCGATTATAATTTTTACCATGGATGATAAAAAGCTGACCCATATCGATGAATCAGGCAAAGCCCGGATGGTGGATGTAGGGGGCAAGCCCGAAACCAGGCGCAGTGCAATCGCAGCCGGTGAGGTGGTGATGAAGCATGAAACGCTGTCCCTGATCCGAGAGGGCGCGTTGAAAAAGGGAGATGTGCTGACAGTCGCTCAGATTGCAGGCATTTCAGGGGGGAAGCGCACCGCCGATCTGATCCCGTTTTGTCATCCGCTACCGCTGACCCACCTTTCCGTCGATTTCGAACTTGATGACGACCTCCCTGGAGTTAGGATCACCGCCTCTGCCCGGACAAAGGGGCAGACCGGTGTTGAAATGGAAGCGCTGACCGCAGTTACCATTGCCGCACTGACGATCTACGATATGGCCAAGGCCGCTGAGAAGACGATGCGGATCGAGAATATCCGTCTGGTCGAAAAACGAGGTGGCCAGTCCGGAGATGTGACCAATGATTAATATTACTGTTTTATTTTTTGCCACTTTTCGAGATAAAGTTGGCTCCAATCGGATTGATCTGGAAATTCCCGAAGGGACGACCATCGAAGGATTGCAGGATATCCTCGTCGAAAAATACCCCGGTCTGGAATCGTTTGCCCACCATGCTTTGGCTTCCGTAGAGAAGGAGTATGCCTTTCCCGATGCTGTCATCCCTGATGGCTCGGAAGTGGCCTTTTTCCCGCCGGTCGCCGGTGGTACTGAACCGCCGAGCGTATTTTCGATTACCGACGATGAGATTGATCTGAACGACCTGCTGGAGGCGATCACCCTCCCATCGACCGGCGCATCGTGTATATTTACCGGGATGGTCCGCGCCGTCACGACGCGGGATGACCCTCATGAAACCGAATACCTGGAATATGAGGCTTATATACCGATGGCAGAAGAAAAAATGCACCAGGTCGCAAATGAGATAAGACAACGTTGGCCAAGTGTAGAGGGTGTCGCGATTGTCCAGCGCATTGGGAGATTAATGCCCGGTACGCCGACGGTGCTGATCGCTTGCACTGCGGGTCACCGGGATACCGGCGTGTTTGAGGCGGCACGCTATGGCATCGACCGGCTAAAGCAGATCGTCCCGATCTGGAAAAAAGAAGTTGGCCCGGAGGGGGAAGAGTGGGTTGAAGGCGATTACTTCCCTGCTGCAGGGGAGTAAAATGACAGTATTCGCCTGCCTGGACTGCGGGGAACCCCATAGGGGGGTGTCACATTTCCGCTGCCAGTCTTGTGGGGGTATTTATGGGCTTCGAGCAGGGATCCACTTTGATCCTAAACGCATAGAAACTACGCAACCCGGAATCTGGCGATATCGCCAGACATTTGGTCTGCCAGAGAATGCACCAGTTCTGCACCTGGGAGAAGGGGGAACCCCGCTTGTCGCTGCAGAGGTAGATGGATTTCCTATCTGGCTCAAATTAGAGTCATCCAACCCGACTGGTTCTTATAAAGACCGACTGGCTTCAGTGATGGTCAGCCTGCTGGCTGCGGAAGGGGTTGAATCGGCGGTAGAAGATTCGTCCGGCAACGCTGGGGCAGCATTTGCAGCCTTCTGTGCCCGAGCCGCCATCCAGGCGCGAGTTTTTATTCCAGAATCAGCGGCTGGACCAAAACGTGCTCAGATCGAGCGATTTGGGGCAGAAGTTGTCGCAGTTCCTGGTCCTCGCCAGGCGGCAGCCGAAGCCGTGCTGGCAGAAGCTGACCGGGGAGCGGTCTACGCCAGTCACGCTTTCCTACCACATGGGCTGACCGGGGTTGCTACGATTGCCTATGAGCTTGTGGATCAGCTTGGCTGTGCGCCTGGAGTGGTGATCACCCCTGTTGGCCATGGCGGGCTTCTCCTCGGGATCGTGCTCGGTTTTCAGGCAATGCAGGCGGCAGGCGTGATTAAGGGCTTACCAAATTTCATCGGTGTACAAGCCGCTGAGAACGCGCCGTTGTGGGCTGCTTCAAAAAGCCAGCAATTCCAGCCCGGCAATACGATTGCCGGCGGGATCGCGGTAACAGACCCGGTTCGTGCCCCGGAACTGCTCAAATTACATCGAATGGGGGTTGTGAATATCGGTACCGTCAATGAGGAAGAGATTCGCGCCGGACAGCGAGTGCTTACCCATCAGGGTTTCGATGCTGAATTGACCTCATCGGTCGTCGTGGATGCGTATAGACAGC
>JARRLH010000455.1:0-3275 GCA_037387205.1 Desulfofustis sp. | reverse complement strand
CTCGCTCGTCATCCTCAATCTTTTTTTCTGCCTGTGTTTCTGCGGCAGTGCAGTCTCTGTCGCTCCAGCCGCTGAAGCAAAGTTTTCCATTCTTTACTCGGCCAACGTCAATGGAGAACTCGAACCATGCGGCTGAGGCTCGGGACGTTTGGGCGGTCTGTCCCAAAAGGCGCACACTATAGATAAGATCCGGAAAAACACCGCTGGTCAAGCAATCACCGTCGATGCCGGCAATCCGCTGTTTCGCCTGAGGGGCCCCTACGGCTTCGGCTCTGTTGAGTACATCACCGCCCAGGCTGTTGCCGATATTTACGCACTACTCGGCTTCGATGCGGTGGCAATCGGCCCCAACGATCTTGCCGGAGGTCTCGGACTGCTCCTGGAAACCGCTGAACAGGGTATTCCCTGGACCTCAGCGAACATCTACGATCACCGGGGTCAACGCATATTCGCTCCGTTCCGCCTCAAGAATATCGACGATCTCTCCATAGCCATTGTCGGTCTTACTGATCCTGCAGCGATCCAATCGAAGGATTTCGTTATCAAAGATGCAACTGCTGTGCTTGCTGATCTGCTCCCTGAACTCCCCGAGTCCAGTGATCTCATTCTGGTGCTCGCCGCCATGCCGATCGCGGTTATCATGGACCTGGTCGAGCAGTTCCCCCGAGTTGATATCGTCATTGCAGGAGACACCTCCAAAGGCAACCTGGCGCCCTTTCTGGCTGGAACCACTCTTGTGGCACAAACAGGTAATCGGGGGCGCTATCAGGGAGTTATGTCGGTGAGCTGGAACGGCCAGCCCTGGGGCAAGGACACTGCATCCAGCCTCGCTGATCTAAGAAAGCGGCTCAAAGCAAACAGCGCACAATTGCATGGATTGCAGAATAACCCCTTGGACGCCGCCTCCAAGAAGGATAAAATCGCCCAGTTGGAAGACAGCCGGACAGAGATAATAGAGCAGATCGAGCACCTTGAGAAGCAGCAGCGCTCAGGCATCGCTGCCAATGACGTCAGTACCTATGAGAACCGCTTTCTTCCGGATCATCAGACAAAACGACCAGATCGGTTCCTTCCTTTACCACGTCGGTGAGCATCAGCAGTACAGAGTGGCGCCCGTCGGCTTTTACTTCTTCCATGGCCTTCATCAGCTCATCACGTATGTCAGCAACCTGATCGATGGTCGCCAGCTCAAGCTGACCAACGCCAACTTTGTTGCCCTTCATATCAAAATCCTTGTAATCCCGGAAGAGCAGATCTTTGGCGGGTACGCCGTCGACCGCTGATTTGGCCTTGAGCATGTCCATGAACAGCGCATCGGTATCCTCGATCCCGGCAACCACTTTCAACTCTGCTACAGCCGCTTTATCGTCCTCTGTGCAGGTGGGCGACTTAAAATTAACCGTATCACTTAGAATAGCGCAAAGCATGCCGCCGGCGATATCCTTGGGGATTGCCACGCCGGCATCTTTGAACATCTTGTTGAGCACGGTACCTGTGCAGCCAACCGGTTCCGCCCGGAAGAGAATCGGGTTGTTGGTGGTCACATCACCGATTTTATGATGATCGACGATGGCAACAACATCGGCCTCGCTGAGATTTGCCGGTCCTTGGGCGATATCACTGAAATCAACGAGGGCAAGTTGTTTTCCGGCTGCGTCGGCGATTTTTTCCGGGGCGGCCAGGCCGAAGCGGTCAAGCACAAGCTTGGACTCGGGGTTGAGTCCATCGGCTTCACTCTGCATACAGGCTTTAGCCTCAGTTCCCTGGGCATTCAACAGAGCGGCATAGGCGATGGCAGAAGTTACAGAATCGGTATCCGGGCTCGAATGGCCAACTACGCATACAGTCATTTCACATCCTCCGATAATTTTTTATTTGGTTGAAGGCTTCAAAACTAGGTAATGAACCGACATTCACAATCGCTGAAACAGTCGCTTAAAATAGTGTTTTCACTCCTGGCCGTCAAGTATAAAACAATGGTGAACAGTCATTCATCGATTACCACTGCCCCACCGTTTAACACCGATTTAAGAGCTTGAATATCTAAGCCTTTTGTTGATCGCGCTGGCATTTAATTCCAGCGTGACTTCTGATCGGCGACCCGTTATAGTTAGGCGAATCAGAATTATAATATTTCAAATATTTACCGACCTGCACCCGATGGAAAATCACGGCTTTGACAAACCTGGCGATTCCGGATCCGTTATCCCGTATATCGTTATCGCCCTTCTGACTCTGGTAATCATAATCCTTCTCTTGGTATTCTTTCTGGGGCCGGATTCCATTAATGGACTGAGGAACGCCATAGGCTTATCCTCACAATCATCGCAGAACAGCGAAATGGTTGATGGTTCCAAGCCATCTGCTCCCGGCGATTCCGGCTCCGTGGCGCTCAGCCAAAGCAAACCCTTCGACGGGGTCGGCGGACCTGAAAGCCCAGGTGGCGTCTCCCCCTCCGGCCAACCGGGAACGACTGAATCGCCCCGGATACCGGGTTCTTATCAAGACGCGTTAGACGCCTCGTCCTGTGCTGGACTGGCGGACAATGTCGAAGCCTTTTTCAATAAGCTCGATACCAGGGATTACATCAATAGTTTTCAACTCGACTCACCCAGTTCAGTATACTTTCCGGAACTCATCCAGAAATTGGTCGACAACCCGCCCATCGTCAGCGGCGAGACTGACGATCTGTTTACGATTCTGCAGAACACCGCCCACTTTTTCCGTATAATAGGCAAGAAAAACATTCTTGTGCTGAAGGGCATTCTCGACCGTGAGCAGGCGACCTTCGAGCAGATACTTTTTGATTTTTATACGCTTACCGCTCAACCTGAGTGTCTGCAGGAACGCTTCAGCCTGACCATCGGTCAGGACCCCATGTACGCATACGCCGGATTTTTCCTCAATACCATGGGCGGCAGGTTGTATCTATTCCGCAGGGATTCCATGTCACGGATGGTGGTCAATTTTTACGCTATTTTGATCATCGAGCAGGCTAACGAAGAAGGAAGAAACAAGTATGGGATAGACATCAAAGATGCGATTGACAACCTGATCATTGAGATTGAATCGAGCAGAATAAAATTGCAGATGCGGGACTTCTACCTGGATACCCTCTATGATTTGAAAGTCAAATACCAGTCGAGGTGAAAAATTAATGCCCCCGCCAAAATTAAACGACGCCCTCTTCAATTTTATAAGTGCCACTCCCACACCTTTCCATGCCGTCGCTAACCTTGGCAGTATTCTCCAAGGTGCCGGCTTCACTATTCTTC
>JARRLH010000454.1:776-3045 GCA_037387205.1 Desulfofustis sp. | reverse complement strand
GGCCTTGAAAAAGGATTTTGAAGAGGAGCAGATACCTGTTCTCCCCGCTTCTTTTCACGCCGGCAATCTTGACGATTCAAACTATATTTTTCTGCCAATAGCCTCGTACTCGGCGCAGATGATTGGTCTCACCGAGTATGTCGTGAAAAATCATAAAGGCGGGGGGACACCCAAGGTTGCCATGTTTATTCACCCTTCGGCATTCGGCCGGGGCCCGGTTGAAGATGTAAAAAAAGCAGTCGCCGCAGGACTTGAAGTGGAAATCATCGAAGTCGTTGAGCACGGTAAAGACCTCGACAACACTGCCATGCTCAAGCGTTTGAGCGGCAAGGGCGTACAGTATGTCCTCAGCCATACCGTCCAGTCACCGGTTGCGACCATGTTGAAAGATGCCAGCAGCCTGGGACTCGTGGCAACATCATTTGGCGAAGAGGGTAAAATTACCTTTTTGGGCGCACATTATACCGGAGGTAATGATTTGGTCGCACTGGCGGGCGCTTCGGCTGAAAATTTCTACTGGACAACATCCTACATCGTCACCAGTGAGCCGAGCGAGGGGGCAGACCTGCAACTGGCTCTTGCTAAAAAGTATAACCGTGACGAGAAAGCTGCGAATTCACATAATTACGCAAACGGCATGATGGTTGCGCAGGTAGCGACAGAGGTAATAAGAAGAGCCAAGGCCAAAGGCAAGGAGATCACCAAAGAAACGCTGTATGAAGAACTTCTGGACATGAATGGAGACAACGCCTTTTCTCCGAAAACAACCGTTGGCGAAGTGACCTTTTCGGAGACAGATCACGCCGGTGTCGACACCCTGCAGCTCTATGTCGTCAAGAACGATACATTTGTCTCGGAAGGGAGCCCGTTCATCCCTGAATATACCAGCAAGATACAATGATCAGGCTGCGGTAAGCGGGAAATCACCCGTAAGCTCCGGAAAATATCCTTCTGTGCTCAGCTGGCAACGGGGTGAGCACAGAAGGGAAATACCGAGGTCCCCTCACCTGGGGCAGGACCGGCAGGTTGGACTAATTGGCGCGGCACCCGGGTGCGTCCCTCTCATGCCGCTGTATGAAAATGGATAACACTAAAAAACAACTCGAAGTTAACAATATTGAGGTTGTTTACAACGATATCGTGCAGGTATTGCGCGGTGTCAGCCTGAGTGTCCCCGAGGGCAGCATTGTGGCCCTGCTGGGCACGAACGGAGCCGGGAAAACCACAACACTTCGGGCAATAAGCGGATTACTGAAACCGGAAAACGGTTTTATCCGGGAGGGGTTTGTAAAATTCAGAGGCGAGGATATTACCAACCGACTTGGTACCCATGTAGTACGGCTGGGGGCAACCATGGTTCCGGAAGGACGTCGGGTTTTCAAGCACCTGACGGTTGACGAAAATATACGGGTCGGCTCCATAACAAGAAGGGATGGAGCGCAGAAGATTAAAGAAGATCATGCGCTCATGTATCAGCACTTCCCCAGATTGTCCAAAATCACTAACCGCATGGCGGGCTATTGCTCCGGTGGCGAGCAGCAAATGATCGCTATTGCCAGAGCATTGATGGCAGCACCGAAAATGCTCATGCTTGACGAACCATCTCTTGGCTTGGCACCGCTGCTCGTTAAGGAAATATTTGCCAATATAGAAGCGATCAATCGAGACATGAATACCACTATTCTGGTTGTTGAGCAGAATGCCAAAATAGCACTGGCTATTTCAGATTACGCCTACATCATGGAATCTGGCAGGATAGTGCTGGAGGGCACCTCAAAAGAACTTCAGGAAAACCCGGATGTTAAAGAGTTTTATATGGGCATAACCAGAGGTGGGAGAAGAAAATCTTTCAAGGAAGTTAAGTCCTACAAGAGGCGTAAACGCTGGATGTAGCGCTAATGGTCTTGACGCGGCAGGGGACTCTGAGAGCTGGGATAGTGCCGGCGACCAGACCAAAGGAGGAGGGATGAAATTCTTAGTAGGCTATAATGGCTCGGATGTGGCCAAGGCGGCACTGTCTCTGGCACGCACGTACGCTGATCTTTTCGGTGCCGAGGTGCTGGTGGTTACCTCCATGGTGGGGGGATCCAGTGAGAAGCCCGAAGAAATAGGTAAAGCTTCCCAGGACCTTGATTACGCACAGAAATTCTTTCAGGAAAAAAATATCCCGTGCAAAGCATTTCAACTGGCGCGAGGGCTGTCGCCAGGCGAAGATCTGGTGATATTTGCAGAAGAGAATAATGTGGACCAGATATTTGTCGGCATAGAA
>JARRLH010000454.1:0-730 GCA_037387205.1 Desulfofustis sp. | reverse complement strand
GGGTCAAACGCGCAATACATCATTCTGAAAGCACCCTGTCCGGTGGTCAGTGTAAACAGCCTTTAAAATTGTACTGATGTTTATCTGCGGCCTAGCCCGAAGAGTTATGACTGGAGAAGAAGCATCGTCATTCGGCGCCAGGATCGCGGGTCTTGCAGATGAACTTTAAGCGCCCCTGCTGCGCCCGTTTTGCTAAAAATTAAATAAAGACAGAGCCTTTTGCAAAACTAAGATTTTCGTTCAAAATCAAGGCATGCGAGAAATTTTACCACAGGCATATGGTTGATATTCCGAGGATAAAATTTCGAGCATAAGGCAGAGTTTGGGCGAAAAGATCGTTTTGCAAATGGCTCGACATCTAGACAGGCGGCAAGAGTCTGGACCGCTTTTGTGAAGCTTCGGAGGAGGACTGTTTACATGGGACTTTATGATCTTTCTTTTTACGATGTGATCAACCGGAACGCTCAGGCTTTTGGTAACAAAATCTGCTGGCATGAGTTTGATGACGGCCGCAAGCTGACATTTGCCGAATATAAAGCGGCGGTCGATCATTTGGCAGCGGGGCTGTCTCTGGCCGGGATTCACAAGGGTGATCGAATCGGTGTGGTGGGCAAGAACAGCCTGGAATTTTACCTGATCTACGGTGCTGCAGCATGCCTGGGTGCTATTGTCGTGCCGATCAACTGGCGTCTTTCAGCTGATGAGATGAGTTTCAATCTGCGCGACTGTG
>JARRLH010000453.1:0-3685 GCA_037387205.1 Desulfofustis sp. | reverse complement strand
AAAAAAATCAGTAAAAAATCTTGCCTTTCCTGATTCCGGTATTAGAATACAATCGCCTTACAATCAGGTGGATCACCGAGTACTCCACTGGCTCCGCTCGAGGAGCTTTTACATATTGGGCCTGCGCGTTATGCAGGCCCTTTTTTTATGTAAAATTGCCTTTAAGCCGTGCTGAACAGTCTGGCCAGCCCCAGCCGGCTCTGGGTTGAGGTCTTGGCGTAGGCCGAACTCAAATGGGCCTTGACCGTTCGTTCGGTGATCTCGAGGCGCTGCGCCACCTCTTTGTTGTGGAGCCCTTCAGCAACCAGGGCAGCCACCTGATACTCCCGTTTTGACAATTTGTTTAGTAAAGAAGACTGGGCGGTCTCGCCATCATCCCCCTTGCGCGCGGCAGTCGAGGAGGTTTGAATCATGTGCTGCATCAAAGAGGAGCCGGTCCAGATCAGCCCGGATGCCACCGCCTGAACCGCCAGACCGAGGCGGGGCTGGGCAATGTAGGAGTTGGCATAGCCGACGCAGCCGACCCTCAGGCAGCTGATGCCCTCCTCGTTGTTGGGCCTGTCGGACAGAACGAAAACCTTGTTGCCCTTTTTGGCAGAAATCATATCGGTTATCTGCCGCTCGTTGATCATGGTCCGGTGCAGCAGCACGAGATCGATTGAGTTGCTCTTGAGTATCCGATAGGCTGCCTCCAGGGATGGCGCTTCAAAAACGCTGTTGCCGGATCTCAGACCGTTCGACCAGCGCTTGACAATATTCTCGTTTTGGCTGCAGAGCAGGATGTTCATCTTTATCGTTCACGCAGAGCAGTCTGTTTTGCTTTGAGTATGGGTTTCAAAAGGTAAGACAGAATGGTTTTTTTGCCGGTCAAGATATCCACAGTCGCAACCATACCTGGAATAATCGGCATTTTGCCTTCTTTACCCATGAGATAATTCTGGTTGGTTCGCACATTGACCTGGTAATAGGCATTGCCTTTTTCATCAATAACCGAATCGGCGCTTATGTATTCGAGCTGCGCTTCAAGCCCGCCGTAGATGGTGAAATCGTAGGCGGTAAATTTGACCGTTGCCTTTTGTTCCGGCCGCAGAAAAGCGATGTCGGACGGTTTTATCTGGGCCTCCACCAGAAGTGTGTCCTCCAGCGGTACAATCTCAATGAGGTCCATGCCGGGCTGGATAACCCCGCCGACGGTGTTGACCAGCACCTGTTTCACCGTGCCATACACCGGAGAGCGTATCGAGGTCCGCTCCAGCCGGTCGGCGAGGGCCACCGAGGTGGCCGAGAGGGCGTCAAGCTCAGCCTGAACTTCGTTGAGTTCTTTCTTGGCACTGTTGGAGAACTGGAGCTGCTCTTCCTTGATCTCTTTCAAGGCTTCCTGCAATTGGGATCTGACTCTTGGGATGGCCAGCTTGGTGGCGGCGATGTCGCCCAGCATGGTCGAGGCCTCTCGCTGCAGTCGCAACAGCTCAACTTCCGAAACGGCTCCTTGACCCACGAGCGGCTCGGTGAGTTCGATCTCTCTCTTCAACAGTTGGTAAGTCCTGGTCACCTCGGTGAGTTTCTCCTCGAGCTCGGCAATATCCTGGCGCCGCTGCTTGGCTTTTTCTTCGAGGATTTCGATGGTGGTGGCCAGTTCCTCCTTGCGCGAGTTGTAGAGTTGCCATTCGCGGGCGGCGATGGCAGCGTTTTCCTGTTCCAATTCCGCGGGAAGTATCATTTCGGTGATTTCCGTCTCAGCAGTGAGTCTGGCAGCTCTGGCAATGAGGGCCAGATACTTGAGGCGGTACTCCTTGTACGGCGCTGAAAAACGTTTTTCGTCAAGCCGCATCAGTAACTGCCCTTTGTCGACGATATCGCCGATATTGACATAGGTTTCGGCCAGAATTCCCCCTTCGAGGTTCTGAATAATCTGGATCTGGCTGGAGGGAATGACCTTGCCCAGGCCTCTGGTCACTTCCTCCACTTCGGAAATCGAAGCCCAGTAAATTGCACAGACAAAGAGAATGAGGGTGAGCCAGATCAGTGATCTGCCTCCCCGGGGAGACTCGACCAGAATAGTTGTCCTGATATCGGTGACCAGATCGAGATCTTTCTGGCGAAATTTTTTCTGTGAAGCGTTCTTGCTCACCGTCAGTCTTACTCCTTACAGAGGCGCTTTTCCGTGCGGGCATCCATGGAGCTGCTCGGTTCATCCAGTATCAGAATCGGCGGGTCATGGAGAAGCGCCCGGGCCAGCGCCACCGTCTGGCGCTGACCGCCTGACAGGCTCCGTCCCTGCTCGCCTGCCGGCATATCAAATCCGGCGCTGTGTTTCCTGACGATTTCGGTGACTCCCGAGAGCTCGGCAGCTCGGAGTATCGCCTCATCCTCAACATGGGGATGGCCCATGATGATGTTGTCTTTCACCGAGCCCCGAAAGAGCGTGATATCCTGCGGCACGCAGCCGATAAAGTAGCGCAGGTCGTTGGGGTCGATCTGGCGGGTGTCGGTGCCGTCGACGGTGACCATGCCTTGTTCCGGTTCGTAGAGGCCCATCAGGAGCTTGCCCAGGGTGCTTTTGCCCGAGCCGATGGAGCCGATCAAGCCCACGTGCTCGCCGGCCTCGAGTGCAAAAGAGACGTCCTTGAGCGCATAGGCATTCTGGTCGGGATATTTGAATGACACGCTTTTAAATTCAACCGCACCACGTAGGGTTGCACGATGCAGAAAAGTCGACTCGGGCGGCCGTTCGACCGGCACCGTCATTATCTTTTTGAGGGTCTGATAGGCGGCGCGGGCCCGGTGATAACGGGCCAGCAGACCCACAAACTGGGTAACGGGCGCAATCGCCTGCCGGGTCAGGATGACGATGGCGATCAGCCCGCCCTGGGTCAGAAACCCCTCGGAAATGGAGTAGACGCCCGCGATAACCACGGCGACCACGGTGCCGTTCTGGACGAAGGAGGCGATATGGTTGACCGAGGTGGACAGAAACCTGGAGCGCGAGCCCCAGCGGGCAATCAGGGAGATGGAATCCTCCCAGTCCTTCTGGACTTTGCTTTCAGCGCCGAGCATTTTGAGATTTTCCAGGCCGGAGAGACCCTCCACCAGAATCGCGTTTTTCTTCGAGGTGGCCTGATAGGTGTTTTCTATGGCGGTTTTCAGTGGCTGATGAATAAGCAATGAATAGATAATCAGAAAACAGATGGCCACTATATGGACGAAAACGATGGGCCCGGCCAGATACCAGATGACCAACAAGGCCAGAATGACAAAAGGCATGTCGATCAGCGCGGTGATCGAAAAGGAGGTGATGAAATCGCGAATCGAATCGAACTGCTGGATTTTATTGGAGTAGGCGCCGACCGATTCGGGCCTGGCGGACATCTTCATACCCAGCGTCTTCTCGATCAGCTCGGCGGACATGTTGAGACTTGCTTTCTGGCCCGCCAGGTCGACGAAATAGCCGCGCAGGCTCTGCATCAAAAGTGAAAAGAAATAGACGATGGCAATGCCTATGGCCAGGACCCACAGCGTTTCGAAGGCACTGTTGGGAATGACTCGATCATAAACGTTGAGGATGAAGAACGGAGTGGCCAGACCCATGACATTTATTAAAAAGCTGGCCACCAGCACATCCCGGTAGATACGCCAGGAAGACAGCATTTTTCCCCAGAACCAGCTTTTCTGGGTGGGGCGTTCC
>JARRLH010000452.1:0-4122 GCA_037387205.1 Desulfofustis sp. | reverse complement strand
AGGGGGGAATTCAGGCTGGACAATGTGAATTTCGGCTATGACCCCCGTCTTCCCGTGCTTGAAGATGTCTCTCTGATAATTCCCGCCGGCACCCGGGTCGGTATCATCGGCCGGACTGGGGCCGGCAAAACAACACTGCTGGGTTTGCTCATGCGCTTCTATGATCCTCTTGCCGGCGAAATCTTACTCGATGGTGTCAACATCCGGCAGTACCGGACTGCTGATTTGAGGCAACAGTTCGGTATTATGTTGCAGGAACCCGTGCTCTTTTCCAGCACTATTATGGATAACATCGCCTATGGACGTGCAAACGCGTCAGTCGAGGAGATTGTCGCAGCTGCAAAATCTGCCAATGCTCATGAATTTATTTCGGCCCTGCCCGATGGTTATGAAACCGTGGTTGGTGAGCGGGGCATGCTTCTCTCTGGCGGCGAACGCCAGAGGATAGCCCTGGCGCGTGCCTTTCTACGCGATGCCCCGATTCTGCTATTGGATGAGCCGACAAGTTCTGTCGACAGCCTGACCGAGGCCGGCATAATCCAGTCGATGGAAAACCTGATGCGGGGACGTACCACCTGCATGATTGCTCATCGCCTCAGCACCCTGGACAAGTGTGATATGGTGCTGGAAATCAGGGATAGGAAAATTCTTCAGGTGACAGGCGGGGATATGGCAAAGCTTCTTCTCCAGCAGGCTCGCTAACAGCGGGACAGAGGGGCGAGAAGGGAGTGGCGGTTTGCGGTTGAAAGAGATCCTCAGTCAACCACGCCAAGAGGTCATGCGCCAGCAGTTGTATAAAGAGCCGGGAAGCGCGGGATACCATGAATAGTGATACAGAGAAAACTGATCGGGACAACTTGACGGTACTACCCGGTGATGACGGTCTGCATGCTGGTCTGGTTCAGCTGCTGAAGCAGCAGGGGTTACTCACCAACAGACTGGAAATATGCGACAGGTCTGAGAACACCTATACCAGCACATTCCCCTCCGAAATTGTCAGCTGTTGCCTTGACGGGGGACCCGCTAACCGTTTTTTTCTTAAGCATTCGGTAGACAGGGGAAACTGGGCTTATGGCCACAGGGGGGGAGTTGAATATGAGTCACAAATCTACCTGCAATTGCTCAACAGACTGGATATTTCCACGGCCAGAGCATACGGCGTTTGCACCAGTCCCTTAGACCAGTCCCGCTGGCTGGTGCTGGATTGCCTCGAGGGCTGTTCCAGAGTGAATCAGTGTCTGGAACCGGAGGCTATTACGAAAGCGGCGAGATGGATCGGACGTTATCACGCACTTTGTTCTGAGTGCCTTTCAAATCCGGAACTTTCTTTTGTAACCAGGTATGACACTGCATACTACCGGGGATGGGTAAAACGTGCCGAAAGACTGGTCGAGGAGGCGGGCTATGGTTCCAGATGGTTTACGCAAGTCTGCAACCGGGTTGACGAGGTCTTCGAAATACTTCTTGATGCTCCGCAAACCATTATTCACGGAGAGTATTATCCGAAGAATATCTTGCTGCAGAAGGGATCCATCTATCCCGTCGATTGGGAGTCCACCGCTATTGGGTGCGGTGAGACCGATCTGGCCACGCTGGCGGAAAACTGGCCGCTGGATGTTGTCCGTGAGCTCGAGCGTATGTACCGACGCGCCCGTTGGCCTGACGGCGCACCAGGCGAATTTAACCAGTACCTGAATGCCGCCAGGATTTATGTCCAGTTTCGCTGGTTGGGGGATCGGCAGGCACGCCTTCCTGCATGGTCCGGTTACGGTTACCTCGATGCATTACAGGGACATGCAAAAGAACTGGGGCTGATCTGAGTGCTCTGGCAATACGCCTGTAAATTGACTGTATTATGAGCAGCCGGTCACCTAGGTCGAGACCAGGGATTTTATGACCGCCGGCTGGTACCCGATGCCTTACGAGGATTTGACACGTATCAGCGGCCGGTTTATCAGCGAGGTCAAGGGGATCATCCGCGTCACCTACGATCTTAGAAACACGAATCCCCGCCCAGATGCCCAGGCGGAGATTTTCTGATTTGTCAGCCTTTCTAAAAATTCACATAAGACTTCATTTTCTAATAACCCTCAGTTGTATGATCCCCTTATGTCTATCATGCTGACTAATTACCGGGTAAGATCGAGCTGGCTTTCATAAAGTGCAGGGTTTTTTGAAAAGAATGCGTGCTCAGAAGCAGTCCGACAAACAGCAAACTTAACACTTTCATTTTTGTCTCCACGGCCAGGGTAGTGTTTACTGTTATTTGTAAGAATTTGACCCCGCAATTTTTAAAAAATTAAAACCTGCCAATGCAAGGGGGCCGTTTCTTGCCATGCACGTCTTGCCCGGGCGGGCCAAAGCCCGCCCCGGGATCACTTCAGCGCCGCATCGATCGCTCTTTTGAACCCTTCGAAGCTGCGGTCACCCAGTTGGGCGCCGTTAATATATACGGCAGGTGTTCCCCGTACACCGGAGCTGGTACCGAGTTGCATGTCGGCGACAATTTCCTGCTGCAGCGCCGGATTCTTGATGTCCTTGTCGAAACGTTCCATATCGAGTCCGACGTTTTCTGCCAATTCCCGGATTTTTTCGTTGTTGAGCTGGTTGTAGTTGGCAAACAGCTGATCATGCAGCGGCCAGAACTTGCCCTGGTTGCGTGCGGCAATGCTGGCAATGGCCGCCTGTCTGGCAAATTTGTGCATGCTTAGCGGGAAATGTTTGAAGACCAAACGCACCTGTGTCGGATAGGCCTGCATGACTTTCTCGATCGTCGGCAGCAGGCGGGCGCAGTACGGACATTGGAAATCGTCGAAGAGCGTGACGGTCACAGGCGCATCAGCCGGGCCCTTGATCGCAGAATTGTTCACCGGCAGATCATAGACGATTGACACTTCGATGAACTGCAGTTCATTTAGCTTGGCATTGCCGAGATAGAGCCGTTTGCCGTCGGGAGAGACTTCCAGCGTGGTTACATCCGGATCGGCCTGAAAGTGCTCCTGGATCTCGCCATTGGGAGAGAGGATCTGCACCGTCCCGCCTTCGAGCAGAACGAACAGGCGACCATCGCTGACACTCTGGGCGATGTCGAGAGGCGTCTTGCCAAGGGGTTGGCGTTTATTTAGTTCAACCTGCATTTCAGCACCAACCGGTACGACGGGGATAAGGAGACAGAGCATCACCAGGGCAACACGGAATTTTTTTGTCATTACAACCTCTCCTAAAGGATATGTTCCATCATTAAGATCTCGTTTATGAGTTACTGCCAAGTTCTATAATGGCCCTCGGCAGCACCTGATGTCAATCACTCACGCGTCGCCCCTTGACATTCAACTCGCACAACGGCATAACTTGAAGCGCTATGATAATTCCGGCCTTGGCGATACATCACCTGTCCAAAGAGTACGACGGCATCCTTGCGGTGGACGATATTTCCTTTACCATCGAACCGGGAGAAATTTTCGGCCTGCTCGGCCCGAACGGAGCCGGCAAGAGCACGACGATCAACATGATCGGCGGGGTTACGCACATCGGCAGCGGCTCGATCGAAATTTTCGGCCATGACAACCGCCGAGATTATCGCCTGACCCGGCGCATGGTCGGGGTCATGCACCAGGAGATTGTCATTGACAATTTCTTTACCATTGACCAGGCCTTGCGTTTCCACGCCGGCTATTACGGTGTTCACGACGACACGGAATGGCGACAGAACCTCATTCAACGCCTCGGTCTCAAGCCTCATCTGCACAAGGTCATGATCAAGCTGTCCGGGGGTCTCAAGCGACGTTTCATGATCGCAAAAGCCCTGATACACAAGCCGAAGCTGCTGATTCTCGATGAACCGACCGCAGGTGTCGACGTCGAGCTGCGCCATACGCTCTGGGATTTCGTTCGCGAAATCAACCGGCAGGGCACCACCATCCTGTTGACCACGCATTACCTCGAGGAGGCTGAGCAGATGTGCAGTCGGATTGCCATTATGCACCATGGCAAGCTGATCGCCATGCAAACAACGGCGTCGCTGCTGAAAGAGCTCGGCACCCGGAGCATCCTGGTTTCCTTGGAAAGACCGATAGATCAGCTGCCCGAAGGGCTCTGCTGCCAGAACGCTGAACTGAACGA
>JARRLH010000451.1:0-3564 GCA_037387205.1 Desulfofustis sp. | reverse complement strand
GACGGCAGCCATCTGCTGCTGAACCCCATGAGCTTTTCAGAATTCATGGCCCAGTCCTCCACCGGACCGAGCTCCCGGTTCAATACCCCTCCGAACAGGTGGTCATTTTCGTTGTAGAGAGGCATGTAGAGGCAGCTCACCGACTCGCCGATGAAGGCCCGGTGGTGAAGTTGATCCTCGGCCGAATCGACAACCGAACGGGCAAGTTTTTCAGCCTTCTCCAGCACTGTTGCGGGAGTTGTCGAACGCCTGACGAATCTGCCGGTCATTCCCTCGTGAACCATGACGATCTTCATGGCCTGGGGCCGCAGGCCGAGTGAATAAGGCAGCACCCCGGCTTCAAGGCCCTGATGGGTGGTGTCGAGCACCTTGCAGGACACGTCTCTTCCCATGCAGGTATAGATATTGCCCTTAAATCGCAGGTAGGGAAAATAGATGACTGAGCTTCGGTCGATGTGATCCGGTATGGTGTCCGGAAGCGCATAGCGCAGCATGGAGCCCCCGACCATATAGTTCTGCACCTCGCAGTAGGGGCAGACCGTGAGCCGGTCGGCTTCGTCCATTTCCACAGGCCCGCCGCAGGACGGGCAGGAATGGCTTATGACTAAGTCCACTTAGTCCACCGGCGTTTGCCTAAAGCTACTGTCCGCATTGATTGCAGAAGGTGGCGCCCACCATATTTTCGGTGCCGCACTCGCCGCAGAAAACCTCTTTGGCTTTCTCTTCGGTCGCCGTGCCGCAGCGGGAGCAGAACTTCGCCTCCGGGGTCAGGTTTTTGCCGCATTCGCGGCATTTGCTCAGCACCACGAGTTGATGACCGCAGAGAGGGCAGAATCTCGAGTCCCGGGCTATATCATTGGAGCAGTCGGGACAGGTGATCGTGGCGCCGGACTGACCGCCTTCCGGCGTTTTGCCCCCACTCGCGGAGTGGACAGCAGCGGGATTGAACATGGCCGGCATCATCATACCCATCCCCAGGCCCAGTCCGGCGCCCGCCTCGCCCTGGTTTTCAGCGGCCTTTTCCATGGCCATGGCGGCCTTCATGCGGACGAACTTATCCATATCGGTGATGACGTTCATTCGGGCCCTGTCGTCGATGGCCTTCTGCACCTCTTCCGGCGGGGTGATGGAGGTGATGTAGAGATGGCTCAAACGCAGGCCGAAATGGGCGAAATCAAGCGTCAGGCGCTGCTGCAGTTCCACGGAGAATTCATCGAATTTACCCGGCAGATCGATGATCGTATCGAGGCGCTCCCCGAGAAAATCATTGAGCCGGGAGACGATCACCCGCTTCAGGTAACTGGAAATTTCTTCGGTCGTGATCTTGCCCATGGTGCCGACCAGCGAGTTGATGAACAGGATCGGCTGCACCACCTGAATGTTGAAGATGCCGTGGGCCCTTATCCGGATCAGCCCAAGTTCCTTGTCCCTGAAAGCCACCGGGTTTCTGGTACCCCACTTGAGGTTGGTGAAATATTTGAGGTTTACCATATAGACTTCGGCCCGCAGCGGACTGTCTCCCCGCCAAGGAATGGAGAGAATTTTGGTCAGGATCGGCAGGTTGGCCGTCACCAGTGTATGCCGTCCCGGGCCGAAGGCATCCCTGGCCTTGCCCTGGTAGAAGAGTACCGCCGCCTGGCTCTCCCGGACGGTCAGCTGGGCTCCCAGCTTGATTTCCCCGGAACCTGATTCCGGCAGACGGTGTACCAGTTCCTGGCCGCTTTCATCAAACCACTCGATATTTTCAAGAAAAATTCCGCCTTCGAACTTGTTCATCTTTCTCTTCCCACGCTTATTATTTGTGATAGTGCAGAGAATTGACTCCCGCTCATGGACAATTGCCAACCTGCAATAGTATATTATAGTGTAGCAGGAATTTTCACAAAAGATAACCGACCAGGGAACACACTACCTAACGTGTCCCGTAATAAAGATTTCAGGGACATGATAGGTCATATGTCCCCTTTACACTGAACAGCAACAATGGACTTTAAAGAACACTGGGATCTGGATACAGCTCTTAAGGTAGTACAAAATAAAACGGTAGACTCAAAACTGTGGGCAGAAGCCGTCGAATGGCTCCTTCTGTATGGGCCGCCGGAAATCGTTTCGATTCTGCTCCAGGCTTCCGGCCATGCGACCGAACAGACATTTCCGGAACTGGAGGCGGCCAGCTATACCAGTGACGGCACACCGGTGTACGACGTTGCCAGGCTGGCCAAAACATTGGGGATGTCCGAAGACGAGGTGAAGCGCATCATCAAAGCCAGGGAATCGGCAAACAAAATGACCCACTTCATTTATGATGGCAGTAGCGAAACCGTTCATTAACTTGGGGAGAGACCGGGGTATGAGAACCGCCGGAGAATACAAAGAAGTGGTCAGTACCTACGATAACGATTTCTACAAGATAGAGAGCAAAAATATCCTGATCCGCACCGAAAATTGTCTGGAGGATGTACAGGCCCAGGAAGTACTGGTCAGTATGAACGGCGCATCCGGAGAAATTGAGTTCACGGCAACTGAAAATCGCTGCCGCGTGCAGGCGGTGTACGGCACCAGCGGCTACAGGGTCGGAAATTATCGGGTCGATATTAGCAGAGAGGAAGAAAACTGGTACAAGATCAGCGATCAGAACATCTATATCAGAACTGAAGAATGTCTGATCTATGCGACCGAGCAGGAAGGGCTGCTGTCGGTCAGCACGGTCGGCAAGGGCGGCAGCGGCTCCCTGCATTTCGAAGGTGAGGCCTGCAGAGTTATAGGTCTGTATACGCCGATGGAGCTGTGAAAGGCAGGATACGAGGGGACACAATACCCATCGTGTCCCTCCAAAAAAATCTGTGAAATTGAGTTAAACCAGCCCTCTGGGACACGATGGGTATTGTGTCCCCCTTATAGCTATTCTGGGTGCAGATCGTATAGCGTCTCATCATGAGCCGGCGGCGGCTTTGTTGACATCGCCTTTTTCTTGATCGCCTCGAAGGAAAAATCGTCGCCGTCCATCAGATCGCCCATTTCTTTTTCGATCTCTTCCGGGTCTTCCCCCCGTTCCATGCGGCTGATCGCCTCTTCCATATTGTCGCCCAGACTCATGCCGGTGCGCTCGGTGAATTTGCGCATCAGGGTGGCCATCTGTTTGGGGTCATCCTCGTTGATGTGCTCCGATTCGCGCATCAGCGAGTCGAGTGCCTGCTCCATCTTCGACTCGTCGATACCGGCGAATTGATCGTCCTCTTCACTGGCCTTGCCGATGGTGGCGAACATGGAGACCTGCCGCTCCAGTTCCACCCGGTCGCACCTGGGACAGTCCGGCCTGGTCTCGGTATCGATTCTCTTGGAATAGAAATTATAAATGGTGTTGCAGTCGCTGCAGTAGAATTCGTAAATCGGCATCGCTTTATCGTATTCGGCTATTGGTTAACTTTATGGTTAAAGGCCAATCACGGCATCTATCTCCTCGTCACTAACCTCTTCGGTGATGATCACTTCACCGATATCGACGGCCAGTATATAGGAAGTCTTGCTGCCAATCCTTTTTTTATCGGTCAGAAGGTAGGATTT
>JARRLH010000450.1:0-5122 GCA_037387205.1 Desulfofustis sp. | reverse complement strand
TGTTCCTCTGTTTTGATGAGTGAACTGAGCGGGAATAACTCAGTGGTAGAGTGCAACCTTGCCAAGGTTGAAGTCGCGAGTTCGAATCTCGTTTCCCGCTCCAGATAAACAGACCAAGGTTCGGCATAGGTCGAGCCTTTTTTTATTAATCGAGGTACCGCATGAAAACCTATCTTGCTCCGGTGAACGAGATCGAGAAAAAATGGTATGTGGTTGACGCAGAGGACAAGATCCTCGGTCGGTTGGCGACCGAAATCGCTTTTCGTCTGCGCGGCAAGCACAAGCCGACCTTTTCTCCGTTTATCGACAACGGTGACTTCATCATTGTCACCAACGCCGACAAAGTGCAGCTCTCCGGAAAGAAATGGGACGACAAGAAATATTATCGTCATACCGGCTATATGGGCGGCATCAAGGAAACCACGGCCAGAGAACTGCTGGCAAAACATCCGACAGATCTGGTTACCAAGGCCGTCAAGGGAATGCTGCCGAAGAACAAGATCGGCCGGGCCCAGCTGAAAAAACTCAAAGTTTACGCCGGTGCCGACCATCCGCACAAGGCTCAGCAACCCGAAGTACTGGAACTTTAATAACGGAGTCATAACCATGGCCGATCGTTTTTACGCAACCGGAAAAAGAAAAAAAGCTGTCGCCCGCGTCTGGATCACTCCTGGATCCGGGAAAGTACAGGTCAACAAAATGTCGGCCGAAGACTATTTCGGCGGCACCTTTCAGACCCATAAACTGGTCAAGCCCTTTGAGGTGACCGATACAACCGAGCAGTTCGATGTCATGGCCACCCTGACCGGTGGCGGTAAATCCGCCCAGGTCGACGCCCTCACTCATGGTATTTCAAGGGCTCTGCTGGAAGCCGATGCGGAACTCAGGATCCCGCTCAAACGTTCGGGCCTTCTCACCCGCGATCCCCGCAATAAAGAACGAAAGAAATATGGACAGAAAGGCGCCCGCGCCAAGTTCCAGTTCTCAAAGCGTTAGATACAGCGCACCAGACGTGGTTTACTGCCCTGTATCAAAGACAGGGCGGCAGAACCGATCGCAAGGGGATGGCAGATGTTCTGTTATCCCCTTTTGTTTTTAAAATTCACCCACACCCTGAGGAGTACCAATGTTGCGAGCAGCCCTAGTCGGAGCATCGGGATACACCGGCGGCGAATTGGCCCGCCTGCTCTGCACCCATCCAGCGGTTACCATAACCGCCGCCACTTCCAGGCAGTATGATGGACAACCGCTGTCAGCGGTCTTTCCTCATCTCAGAGACAGGGTCGACGTGACCTGCCGGAACCTCGAGACTGCTGCAATAATAGACCAGGCAGACCTGATCTTCTGCGCCGTGCCCCACAAGACTGCCATGGATGTTGTCCCCTCCTTCCTCGAAGCGGGGAAAAAAGTCGTCGATCTGTCGGCCGATTTCAGGATCAAAGATGCTGCCGTCTATGAGCAATGGTACCAGCCGCACAGCGCCGCCTATCTACTTGAAGAGGCAGTCTATGGTCTGCCGGAGATTTACCGGGAGCAGATTTGCACGGCCCGCCTGGTAGCCAACCCGGGCTGCTACCCCACATCGATTACCCTGGGACTGGCACCGCTGCTGAAGGCAGGTCTGATCGACCCGTCCACCATCATTATCGACTCCAAATCAGGAACTNNTCGCCATATTCCGGAAATAGAACAAAACCTCTCCGCTCTGGCCGGCTGCCCTGTAACGGTCTCCTTTACTCCGCACCTGCTGCCCATCTCCCGGGGAATCCTGAGCACCATTTACGCGGGACTCGGGCAGCGGACAGAACTCGACGAGATCATGGCGCTCTATGAGAAAATGTATGGCCGGGAACATTTTGTCAGAGTGCTCGAACCGGGCACCCTGCCGGCTACCCAGCAGGTCAGAGGATCAAACTATTGTGATATTTCCCTGAACCTTGATGAGCGCACCGGCAGGCTCATCATCATTTCGGCACTCGACAATATCGTCAAGGGGGCTTCGGGCCAGGCCGTCCAGAACATGAACCTGATGTGCGGCCTAGACGAGGATGCGGGGTTGCGCCAGGCCCCCCTGTTTCCCTGAGAGCGCGGTATCGCCTGGTGCAGCTGAGCAACAATGAGAACTGTCAAACTGCGCATTGCTTTCGATGGCACCGACTACTGCGGCTGGCAGAGACAGAAAAACGGGATTTCCATCCAGGAGGAAATCGAGCGGGCCCTGTCCATCATCTGCAATACAGAAATCGTTCTCCACGGCGCCGGGAGGACGGATGCAGGGGTGCACGCTTTGGGCATGACCGCCCACTTCCTCACCGCCAGCAGGGTAAGCTGCATCGCCCTCCAGAAAGGGCTCAATTCTCTGCTGCCCGGAGCAATTCGCATTATCGAGGCACGCGATCAGCCGGCTGAGTTCCATGCCCGTTTTTCAGCCCTTGCCAAGACCTACCAGTATACGATCTTCACCGGCAGAGTGCTCCCCCCACACCGGCGTCTCTATAGTCACCACCTGCCCTTTACCCTGGACCTGCAGCGCATGCAGCAGTGTCTGGAAAAGCTGGTCGGCACCCATGATTTCAGCAGCTTCGAAACGGCCGGATCGCGCGACAGGAACAACCGCAACGGGCGCGGCGGCGTGCGTACCATCTTCAAGGCCGGCCTTGTCGAGCCTGAGGATAGGTATGTGCAGCTGATCTTTACCGGAGACGGCTTTCTGCGCCACATGGTCAGAAACATCACCGGTACCGTGCTCGAGGTGGGCAGAGGGAAGCGCAGCGTGGAGGAATTCGTTGGCATCCTCGGCTGCAGGGACCGCAGCAAGGCCGGAGCCACCGCACCATCATGCGGCTTAAGTCTGGTAACGGTGCATTATCAAAAGGATTGGGCGGCGCCTGTTGAAGCTCAGCGTCTTTTTCCAGTAGAGTGACGGGCCAGCAGTGACTGCAGTTTCCACGGCGACGAGAGACAGACATTTTCTTCGTCACAGGCCGACATCACATCGCAGAAAGCCAGGAACTCGGCCAGCACATCATCCACCTGGGTCCCTTTGCGGCTGATTATTCTGAGCTGCCGCTTCATATCCAGACCGTCAAATTTCAGACTTTTGAGCCAGCCGTTTTCGACTTCACGACAGATTGTCAGGGCGGACAGACAGGCAACGCCGACACCGGATTCAACAGCTCTTTTTACCGACTCCGGATGTCCCATCTCCATGACGATATTGACGTTGCTGAGGTGGTCTTTGAGCTTTTCTCGGAAAATCGCCGCGGTTCCCGAACCCCTTTCCCGCATGATCCAGCGGCTGTTGGGCAGATCACGTTCGACAACAAACGACTCGTTGTTGGCCAGCGGATCAGCGGGCGCAGTGAGCACCACCAGTTCGTCCTTGAACCAGGGACGGGTAAATATATCATCGTTGGTGCCGACGTTTCCTTCGACGAAACCGATGTCGACCGTTCCGTCTTTTACCATCCCTTCAACGATCTTGGTGTTGTACACCAGCATGTTGATCAGAACTTTTGGATGGGCCTTTTTAAATGCACCAATGAGATAGGGTAGAATGTAGTTGCCCACCGAGGAGCTGGCGGCGATGTTGATCTGCCCGGTCAACTTGTCGTTGCGCTCGGACATGATGGTTTCGATATTGGCTACCTGGGCAATGATATCTTTGCCCAGGGGCAGAAGATACCTGCCTCTGGCGTTGAGCACCAGACTTCTGCCGTGGCGGTCGAACAGAGAGCCGCCCAGCTGATTTTCAAGCTCAGCCAAAGCCATGCTGACCGCAGACTGAGTCACAAATAGCTTCTTGCTGGCCTTGGTCACCTGGGCAGTCTCGGCCACAGCAATAAATATTTCCAATTGTCTCAAAGTAATAGACATCCGACACGCCCGTATTCAGTTTTTTTGATAGTTTACATCTTTTTTACTGACACTGCACACGAAATCATTGTTTGTAAAAAAATTGATAACCAACTTCGTATCGGGTAATTAAGGAAAATATATATTTAATACAGGGAATTTTGCCGCTCTGTAATATACCATAAACGGCTGTTTTTATACATGATAACGGAGAGTTTTGCATGGATTTTTCCGTTTTTCTCTACCGGGACGATATCCTTTGGATCACCGCCTTCACCCTTGGAGGTCTGACTTTTGCGCTTGGTCCAATCATCATCGTCCATCTTTTCATGCCCCGCAAGACCAGGCAGATCGGCAACAACACTGATCAGTTCATCGAGTGCGGTATGGACCCGATCGGTGACAGCTGGATACGCTACGGGGTTGTGTTCTATCTCTACGCTTTGATTTTTCTCGCCTTCGACGTCGATGTACTGTTTCTGTTTCCCGTTGCTCTCGCCTACAATGACGAAATGTTCATAGTCAGGGATTTCATCGAAATCATCCTGTTTGTTGGTATTTTATCACTGGCTGTCGTCTATGCCTGGATTAAGGGAGTATTTAAGTGGGAACGCAAGACGTATCTCCGTCAATAGACACTGTTCCATCATCACTTGTTCAGTTTGCTGTCGCTGACAAAATCATTGACCTGTGCAGGGCCAACTCACTCTGGCCCCTGACTTTTGGCATCGCCTGCTGCGCCATTGAGATGATGTGCACCGGCGCCGCCCGCTTCGATCTCTCGAGATTCGGGGCCGAGGTGTTCAGGCCGTCGCCCCGGCAGAGCGATCTGATGATTGTGGCCGGCACCATTTCCAAAAAAATGGCCCCCGGTATCAAGACCCTCTACGATCAAATGCCCGAACCGAAATGGGTCATCGCCCTGGGCAATTGCGCTATTTCCGGCGGTCCCTTCTTATTCGAAGGGCAATATGGGATTGTCGAAGGAGCTGACGAGTTTCTCCCGGTTGATGTCTACGTACCGGGCTGTCCGCCCAGGCCCGAGGCCTTGATCGAGGGAATCATCGAACTTGAATACAAGATAACCGGCTGGCGCAGATGGCCCAAACCAAAGCCCGAGTGGCGCTCATCCGGGACTGAAGAGAGCTGAGTTGTCCAGCTATTTCTGCATATGAAAATCCAGGAAAAAACCAAAGAAGCGCTTGCCGCACTGTTTCCCGACCCGCCGGCCTCCGAAGCGGAACCCGACGATGCGGAGGAAGATGAA
>JARRLH010000449.1:0-3097 GCA_037387205.1 Desulfofustis sp. | reverse complement strand
TATATTCACAGGAAGACAATCCGGCATACAGCGAAGACGGGGTCGATCTGACCCTGATTCGCTGGATGCTCTCGCTTGCCCCGACAGAGCGGTTAAACGTATTACAAGAGAATCTGCTCTCCATTGCCAGGCTGAAACATGCAGGAATCCGTGCCACAGATCATTGAAATATTTCGCGTCCTTGATAACCACCGGGTGGAATTTATTATCGTCGGCGGTGTCTGTGCCGTTACGGTGTGTTGATACCACGAGTATGCTCTAATCAAGGACTCAGAGCGGTCGCGCTACCTCTGCGCCGCTCTGATCCTGTTATTGAATTACAGATACCAACTTACCGCGGTCCTGAGATATCTGCAATTACGTCCAACTATCAAGCAACTGATTATTATGTGACAACCTAATACGATATCACAACCTGAGCTAAACTTTTTAGTTTTGCGATGGATTGCATGGTTTTTTCAATCAAAGATATCTTGTTTTGCAGATTGATATCTGGAAAATAGGCACAGTTTGGATAATGAATATATGGATAGTGTCAGATTGGGTTTGAACTAAAATTCTGAAATTTAAGATCGAATTTCAGTTTTTGCAAGTAAATAGTTTGCATTTTTATCATGACATGCCTTAATAACTTTTATACTATATTTTAATCAACCATCAGACAGAGCTATCCCCCCTGCTTGCATTATAGATTCAGGAAATATATTATGATCAATTGAATGAGGAGTTATGTCACATATCGCCTGCCACGACTGTGATTTGATTCATTGGTTTGGTCCTGTTCCCGAAGGAAGCGCAGCCACATGTTCCCGGTGCGGCGCGATGTTATACCAAAACAAACGAGACAGTTTAGAGCGTACACTTGCTTTGACGGTGGCGGGGCTTATCTTGTTTATGGTGGCGAATACCTTCCCTTTCCTGAGCTTCAAACTCCAAGCCCGAGTCCACGAGACCATATTAATTACCGGCATCAAGGAACTTTATCACCAAGGAATGTGGATCCTGGCAACCGTAGTGTTGTTGACGACCATTGTTATGCCTGCGCTACAGATGTTGGGGTTGCTGTATGTACTGTTACCGATCAAGTTGAACCGGATCCCCTGGAAATTAAGAGAAGTATTTCGAATCGTCCAATTCCTTCGGCCGTGGGCCATGATGGAAGTATTCATGCTGGGGATTCTGGTTTCCATTGTAAAATTGGCTAAAATGGCAACGATTGTACCGGGTATCGCCGCATTTGCATTCATGGCCTTGATCTTTGTTTTGGCCGCATCCCTGGCAGTATTGGATTCCCATGCGGTGTGGGAAAGAATAAAAATTCAAGAGAGTATCCGCGGCATTCAAATAGCTCGAGTGCACCCGATCGCCTGTCATACCTGCCATCTCCTATGCTCCTCACCTTCTCGCGGAATTCATGGATTGGTCTGCCCGCGATGTGGCGCCCATTTGCACTTGCGCAAGCCCAACAGCATTACTCGAACTTGGTCAATGATTTTAGCGGCAGCAATACTTTACATTCCGGCCAACGTGCTGCCGATCACCATTATCACCTCCTTGGGGAAAAAACAGAGCGATACGATCATTAGTGGCGTCATCTATTTCATATCAACAGGCATGTGGCCCATTGCTCTGGTCATCTTTGTCGCCAGTGTATTCGTGCCATTGTTAAAGCTTTTGGCTCTCGGTTATTTGTGTTTTTCGGTCCAGCGCAAATCCGGATGGCGACCCGTGGATCGCACGAAAATCTACAGGATGACAGAGGTTGTGGGGCGCTGGTCCATGGTGGATGTGTATGTGGTGACCATCCTGGTTGCCATGGTGAATTTAGGCGCCTTGGCCAACGTCGAGGCCGGTCCCGCGGCTATCTATTTTTGTGGCGTGGTGATTATTACCATGTTCGCAGCCATGAGTTTTGATCCAAGACATATCTGGGACAATTGTGAGGAAAATTATGAATGAACAGCAAAAGGTAGAAACCGATACTCTGGGTGCGGCCCAGGCCGTTGTTAAACCCAAAAAAAGCATTTCTATTGTCTGGATCGTGCCTTTGGTCGCACTTTTTATCGGCGGCTGGTTGACATACAAAGCCATTACCGAAAAAGGACCCACCATTACGATTACCTTTCAAAGCGCCGAAGGGCTTGAAGCCGGTAAAACCAAAATCAAATTCAAAGACGTAGAAGTGGGCCAAGTAGAGGAGATCCATCTCAGTGAGGACCTGTCCCAAGTTATTGTTAAGGCCCAGTTGACGAGAGATGCCAAAGACTATCTATCTGTAAACACGCGCTTTTGGGTGGTAAGGGCCCGGGTGGCCGGCGGCGGAGTTTCCGGTCTTGGCACGTTGTTTTCCGGGGCCTACATTGGTATGGATCCGGGAAAACCCGGCAATCCAGCCTGGTCCTTCAAAGGGTTAGAGACGCCGCCCATCGTAACCACGGATCTGCCTGGTCGCCATTTCACGCTGATGGCGGAAAGGCTGGGTTCACTGGATATTGGAAGGCCCGTCTATTTTCGGCAGATCCAGGTAGGGCAGGTTGTGGCATACTATATGGAGAAAACTGGACGCGCCGTTTATATCAAAATTTTTATTCATAAGCCTTATCATGAGCTTGTGCACAGTAATACGCGTTTCTGGAATGCAGGAGGGCTGGATGTATCCGTTGATGCCAACGGAGTCAAAGTGAACACGGAATCCCTTGTAACAATAATGATCGGGGGGATCGCTTTTGACACTCCCATGGATCCGGAACCAGGTCCTGCTGCCCGAGAGGGTGAGATCTTTCGATTGTATGATAGGAAAGAGGATATCCACAAAAAAACGTATGTGACGAAGGACCGCTGGCTGTTACACTTCGAAGATTCGGTAGCAGGCCTTTCTGTTGGCGCGCCTGTGAAATTTAAAGGAATCCAGATTGGACAGGTGATTGATATAAATCTAGAGTTTGACTATGATGCCATGGCCTTTCGAATCCCTGTGACCGTTGAGATAGAACAGGAGCGGATCGCATTAACCGGCAAGCGAACCGTTACCAGAAAGCGTGCTATCGAGATGCTTGTGGAAAAGGGTCTTAGGGCACAACTCCATCAGGGAAATCTC
>JARRLH010000448.1:0-4548 GCA_037387205.1 Desulfofustis sp. | reverse complement strand
GCCAACCTGGCCTTGATTTCTTTGTGAGGATCATCCGTTAGCTGGCTGCGGAGAAGAATGTCTGTGTCTGACAGGGTCTTCTTCATTGGAACCCACTATAAAAACAGAGACACGTCATTGGAGCGCTCAACAATTTCGCCATATCTTATCGGGATCAAGTCATCCAAGTTCACAAGAGACCAGCGTCAGAATTAAGAAATCGAGTGGGATCCGTTTCTGCACTCCATGGTCACGGGGGATTTCCTACTGTATGCCGCTCCGTGTATTTTTATCCGATAAGCAAGTTTGCAATAGATGTGCCAGATTAGTTGGCAGATAGGAAGTGCACTCGGAGCAGCCGATTCATGAAATATCCGGGCTAACCCGGATATTTCATGAATGACCTGCTGCGACCACGGATATGGCCGTTCTTCCGGGCGTCCTCGGATATCGGCCCCTGCGACGTACCGTTCAGGTACGCCTCAGGACCAACATCCTGCGGTTGCCAGGTGGCACGCCCATCTTCGCGGTCTCGCGACGGCAATTCATGAAATATCCGGGTTAAGGGTTTTGACCGGAAATACATCCATTCTTATAGTATTTATGGAGATTTTAGAAAATATCAATTGGTTACCCAAAAGGTGCCGTACCACTTTTGGGTAACTTTTACCCATTTGTGGTACGGCAAAAAATGGGTAGTTCGTCAGGAGATATGTATGGAACGGTTATTTTTCGTTTTGGCGAGCATCTCAGGAGGTCTTGCAGTGGTCCTGGGGGCATTCGGAGCACACACTCTGAAAGGCAGAATAGAGCCCGAACTTCTCACCGTATTTGACACAGGGGTTCGCTACCACATGTACCATGCTCTGGCGTTGCTGGCCGTTGCTCGAGCACGGTTGTCCGGGGTCAGGCTGCAAGCGGCCGCAGGCTGGCTATTTCTAGCGGGGATGGCTCTGTTTTCAGGCAGCCTCTATGTGCTCTCTCTCACCGGAGTGCGCTGGCTCGGTGCGATCACCCCTCTGGGTGGACTGGCATTTATCTTGGGTTGGTTTTGTTTGGCACTGGCCGGGTGGAAGAAATGATGTGGGCGGCACACCGGAGCACGTAGTCAGACTCCAGTCCTGGCTTCACAGTAGCCGTCCCAGTCGGTTTTGGAAATTCCCGGTGGACCCTATTTAAGTCCAGATAATGTAAGCATCAGGGCCAAGAACTTATCAGGTTTCCCAAAGGCACCTAATTTGGAATAAAAGACCTGAGAACTTCCGTCCTTATGGATCTTGACACCGATGAAATATGGAGCCTTCGGCTTACCCAGTGCCGTGTGGATAGACTTATCCTCATCCGGAAAGAGCGGGAAGGGGACTTTGTATTTCTCCTTGAAGTACTGCACATCCGCGGGAGTGTTGCCAATGCCGATGCCGATTATTTTCATTTTTCCCTTGAGATCTTTTCGCTGCTCGATTGCCTGGTAAAATTCGTTCACCCGGAACGCTTCCTTTTGGCACGTCGGTCAGTACCTGCTGAAAATCTGAATGACCACAACCGGGGCATTGATCTCAGAGACAGTGAAGCTGCCGCTGCCTGATAGTCCCAGATAGCCTCGCGCCTCAGAGTCTTCGGGCACGGCAAGCTGGAATTGTGGCAGGACGGTGCCCTGCGCCGGGGGCTTGCTTGCGGCAACGATCGGATAATGAATCAAGGTAAACAACACAAGAATCAACAGCAAGAGGAGAAGCAGTTCCTTCACGCTCTTCGTCATATTCGTTTCCCTCCATGTATCCAAGACAGCTTGTGGCCTCTCTTCTTTATAAAGAGGTGGCGGTGGTTTCATGGAAAAATTCCACCACTCCGATCAAGACAAAAAGTATAACATATGCTGTCTACAATTCCATGAGGTAGGCAGAGATAGGGTGGATTTTGGCTCATCAGAGAACTCCTTGCCCCTGGCAGCGCTGGGATGAGAGCTGTGAGCCTTTCATGCGTCATCACATTATCCGACTCCCGCCTCTTTTTCAGGCCGAATCTCAAGCCAGACACGCTCTTTGGTTCACCATGTTTACTTTAGTTGAAATCGGATTAGATTTTTATTGAAAATTTATATATCTGATTTAATTATATTTTATCAANTTTTTTCTTGACATGAAATATTTTGGACCGCTATTATCCTTCATGCTATGAACGATCAGGGACCCAACTCAGCTGATATGTTGCTTGGTTATCAGAGCCAGAGATTGCAGGATCTGATCGAAGAAATTCTGCACTGCTGCAAAGAGCGGACCTCACATTTGTCCAAAAAATTCGATATGCCCGAAGCAGAATTGCGTTGTTTGATGCTGTTCGGGGAAGAACGATATCTTACCGCCAAAGGCATTTCTCAGAAACTGGATGTGGCCAAAAGCCGCGTCACCAAGATTATGAACGGTCTGCTTCACAAAAACCTGGTTGAAAGCATTGACGATCCCAAAGACGCCAGGATTAAGCTTATCGGCCTGACTCCTCAGGGGCAGAAAAAGTCGAAAGAGTTGAGTGCAATCATGACCGATCTTCATCAAAAATTACTGCTGGAACTCGAGCCTGAACAGCGAAAAATGGTGATTTCCTGTCTCGAAGTACTCCGGTCGAGCATGGAAGCCGTCAAGAATCAGTTGCTATAAGAACTTGATTTATAGAGAATTTATTTCACGGGGGAGTTCATAGGTAAGAAAACATTGCTATGAGAGTTTCGCTGTTGAAGACTGCTAGCTGGCCTCTACATTTCCTGTTCGTTGCCGTTCGCTGAAATCTGAAAAAACCAGATTATTTCTTGCTCCACCCGGATAGTTGACACCTTCGATCTCCAGTGGAATACGCAGGTTTTTTGGAAGCACTTATGCAAACATCGTTTTTCTCTAGATAAAAGTTAATAGCATGAACCTTTGTTTCCCAATTCAGGTTCATTACAGTGCAAGGTTCCTGTATTTCTGCTGGCGCGAAATAACTTCCAGGCGTCCTAAGCGGTTTGGCTGATGCCGGGAGTCTGTATTGGATAATGAGTGGAATAACGAGACTGTAAAGGGGGTGAGAAAGGTCTTTAAGAGTTGCTAGATAGCACTAAATAGTGTGGTCAAAACGAAGAAAGGAGTGATTTATGCGAAAGCTATTTACGGTACTGACAGTCGTAGCCATGGTTGCCACTCTGTCGCCTGCTGCTTTTGCGACGAATGGTACCCAGTTGATCGGCATTGGCCCGATTTCGAGGTCAATGGGTGGTGTCGGCATAGCTGCCCCCCAGGATGCCATCAGTGCGGTTTTTTCCAACCCGGCGGGTATGTGTTTCGGCCCATACTGCCCCACATCGCAGTTCGACTTCGCCGGAACATTGTTCATGCCCGAACAGGAAGCCAAAATACAGGCTTCAGGGTCGACTGTAAAGGCGAATAGTCGTGACAATAC
Source organism: Desulfofustis sp. (assembly GCA_037387205.1). Lineage (GTDB taxonomy): Bacteria > Desulfobacterota > Desulfobulbia > Desulfobulbales > Desulfocapsaceae > JABDQA01. Next base: position 1,137 of record JARRLH010000448.1, on the reverse strand, counting down.
CTATGCCATTCCTGCAATAGGTTTTTCCGTCCCCATCGGTGAGGCCGAGTCGAGATGGAGATTCGGCCTTTCGGCGTATGGTGTGTCCGGTCTCGGGGTGGATTACCGGGATACCCAGATTGATCAGGGTAACCCGGGCTTTGGAGGTTTCCCCTATGCCCAGGGAACTTACACGAACTTGCAGTTGATGAAATTCGCCCCGACTATTGCGTATCAAGCTCTGCCGAACCTGTCAGTGGGTACGTCTTTTCAGATCAACTACTCAACCCTTGACCTGGGTGATGGTGCTGTTGCCGCCTATTCGTATGGCGTTCAACTGGGCGCTCTCTATCAACCCCTGGACCAATTGTCGCTTGGCTTGACCTACACCTCTCCTCAAAAGGCGACCTATAACCATGTCAACGATTTTAACGGTAATGGTCGTAGACAGAATTTAACCCTGGAACAGCCACAGCAGGTTGGCTTGGGTGTTGCCTACGAGTTCTTCGGGCCCAGAGTGTTGCTGGAGGCCGATGGGAAATGGATAAACTGGTCCGATGCGGACGGATTCGATGATTTTGACTGGGACGACCAGTATGTTTTCGCGGTTGGGGCGCAATGGGAAGCCATCGAGCACCTGTTCTTCAGAGTAGGGTATAACTACGCAGAAAATCCCGTTGACGAACACAATGGTTGGACTGCTGCTGATACTGTAAATGTCCAGGGAAAAACCCTTCCTCAGTATTACTATGAGACCTTCAGAGTCATCGGGTTTCCCGCCATCGTGGAGCACCATATCACTGCCGGCATCGGGTATGAGGTCGGTCAGAGTTTGATCATCAATCTTTCTTACATGCACGCTTTTGAAAACACGCATACGGAAGAAGGTCAAGGCTTAGACGGGCAACCTGCCAAGATAGAGTCGAAGCTCTATGAAGACAGTTTGAGTTTCGCGTTTAGCTGGAGATTCTAAAGGAATCGGTTGAACTCCCCTAAAGGTCTTTCGTGCTACAATTGCCAGAGCCGAAGGGGTTTTCGAGATAAAATTCTATGCGGGGAACTGTTATTTCGTTCCCCAATATGAATGTTACCTTCCTGTAGGTATAAGGAGAAAGATCAATGGCTGAAGAAAAAGTAAAAGCTGGATTTATTTGTGTG
>JARRLH010000447.1:2489-4022 GCA_037387205.1 Desulfofustis sp. | reverse complement strand
GTCTGCCGATCACCTGGGCCGCCTCCACGTACTCTTTTTCCATCTCGACAATAGCGGAGGCCCGGACGGTTCGGGCATACTGAGGCCAAAAAGAGATGCCGATGGAGAAGATGACCACATAAATGGCAATGGCCTCCGATTCATAAACGTTCATGATTCCACGGCTAATACCGTCTACCAGCAGTGCGATCAGAATCGCCGGGAAGGTCAGCTGTATCTCAGCGACTCTCATAATGAAAGCGTCCACGATCCCCCGCGAAAATCCGCTCAGCAGCCCCAGGGCCGTGCCCAGGATGCCGGAGAATATCACTGCGGCAAAACCGACCGCCAGAGAGAGTCTGGAACCCCATATGATGGTGGAGAGTATCCCCCGACCCTGATCGTCGGTTCCAAGCAGGTAGTCAGCGGATCCTCCTTCCACCCATACGGGCGGCAAAAACGCATCCAGCAGGGAGAGACTCGTGAGGTCATAGGAGTCGTGGGGCGCCACCAGCGGAGCGAACAGGGTTCCCACGGCATAGATGAGCGTCACAATGGCCGCTGCCACTGTCACAGGTGAACGATAGAAACTGAAGAAGATGTCACTGTCAACGATTCGTCTGTAACGTCTTGCAATGAATCTGAAGGCTCTCACCCCGGTCGCTCCCTCCGGTCTAGTCTATTTGCCGACCATGGTGCCTTCTTTCCGAAGCCGGGGATCGACCACGTAGTAAAGAAAGTCCACGATAACCGTCTCCGTAATAATGGAGTAGGCAATAATCTGGCCCAACTGCAGCCCGGTAACGGTAATGACCGGCACCAGCGTGTTCTTGAGGGCATGTCCGTAATATACGTCCGTACTCTTAAGGCCTCTGGCCCGGCCGAATTTGATATAGTCGGTTCTCAGCACCTCCAGCATTTCCGAACGTACCAGTCGCATAATGAGGGTCATCTGGAAAAGGCCCAGTGTGATGGAGGGCAGAATGATGGACTTCCACCCGCTCAGGGTGAGGAATCCGGTTGTCCAGAAACCCAGTTTCACAATCCCGCCTCTTCCCATGGAGGGCAGCCAGCCCAGAATCACCGCAAACCCGTAAATCAGAAGGATGCCCACGAGAAAGGGGGGCAGCGAAATTCCCACCAGAGATACCGACTGGAAAATCTTGCTGAGAAATCCGTTGCGGTGAAGCCCGCTGTACACCCCCATGAATATCCCGACGACCAGTGCAAAGAGGCCTGAGATCAGGCTCAATTCAAGGGTGGCGGGGGCCCGCTCCGCAATTAAGTCGATGACCGGCCGACGCTGCTCGTAGGAGATGCCGAAATTGCCCATGGCGGCGTTCTTGACGAACCGTGCGAACTGCACCACCACCGGATCCGTCAATCCCAGTTCCTTTCGCAGCGCTTCCCTTTGCTCGTAGGTGGTATCCCGCCCCACCATGCTCACGACGGGGTCTCCGACGTAGCGGAAAAGGGAGAAGGCAATGAGGGCCACTGCCAACATCACTACAATGGATTGAAGGATTCTCCTGATTAGATACGCAATCATTGCTG
>JARRLH010000447.1:0-2471 GCA_037387205.1 Desulfofustis sp. | reverse complement strand
CATTGCTGGCCCACTAAACCTGCGGTGACCCGACTAGACTGCGTCGGGCCACCGCAAACAGGCATTACAGTTACGAGTGGTGGTCGCTACTTGACGACCACCCAACGCAGACTGAAGGTGTTGTCCGCTGACTGGTGGATTTCCACCTTGTCACTGGCACCCCAGGCCAGGGCCTGCTGATGCAACGGAATATGCCCCACGTCTTCCTTGTGGATCAACATGGCCTCGTCGATCAGTGCCTGACGCTTGGCGGGGTCTATTTCCCTCGTCATGAGGTCGAGAAGTTCGTCGACCCTGGGATTGGAATAGTTGCCGCAGTTCCAGTTGCCCTGGCCCGGCTGGGGTGTTCTGTCCTTGATGGTTTCGGCTTTGGTCATCACATTGTTATAGTAGGTGTTGTGCATGTCAAAGGACATGGGGGACCATCCCAGCAGATAGAAGCTGGTATCCATCGCCACGATCTTGGCAAAATGCTTCGATCTTGTCTGGGCGTTCAGTTTACAATCGATACCGACCTTGGCAAGCATGGCGGCAACTGCTTGACTGATGGCCTCGTCATTCACATACCGGTCGTTGGGCGTGTCAAGAACGATGCTAAAACCGTTGGGGTAACCTGCTTCGGCCAGGAGTTTCCTGGACGCTTCGGGGTCATAGGGAAAGCGTTTGTTGAGTTACGGGTTGAACCCATTGATGGTCGAGCCGATCATGAGGGCTGTCGGCCAACATGCGCCGCGCATGATCTTTTTCTTGATGGCCTCCATGTCGATGGCCTGATACATGGCCTTGCGCACCCGCACGTCCTTCAAGGGGTTTTTGCCCTTCACGTCCGAATACAGAAGCTCGTCGCGCCAGACATCAAGGCCGAGGAAAATGGTTCGGGTTTCTTCACCCTGGATCGCCCTGAAACCGGGGGTCTTCTTCACGCGGTTGACATCCTGGATGGGCAGGGGATAGATCATGTCCAGCTCGCCCGAAAGCAGCGACGCGATGCGGGTGGCATCGGACTTGATAACGGTGAAATTGGCCTCGGTCACGTTGTCCACCCGTTTATCCCACCAGTTGGAAAACGGAACCATGATGGTTTTGACCTGGGGTTCCCGGCTCTTGAGCATGAAGGGGCCGGTGCCGTTTGCATGCCGGGTGGCGTAGTTTTCCTTGGCCGTTTTGAACTCGGCTACCTGTACGGCATCGTTTTCCTCACACCACTTCTTGGACATGATGTACCAACGAAATACATCGTTGGGCAACAGCGGCCAGGGGCCATGGGTGACGATATCAACGGTATGGTCGTCGACCTTTAAGATGTCCTTGATGCCGTTCACGAAGGATTTCATGTCCGACCCCTGGCTGATGGCACGTTTCCAGGAAAAGATCACGTCTTCGGCCGTAAAGGGCGTGCCGTCGTGGAAAGTGACGTTCTTGCGAAGGTTGAAGCGCCACACGTCCGGTTTGACGGTTTTCCATTCGGTAGCCAGACATGGCTCGATGGCCTCATTCTTGTCATGACGTACCAGGCCCTCATAGATGTTGCCCGTGAATCCAAGGGTCATGGTGTTGTTCATGGTGTAAGGATCCATCGAACCTGCATCGGACTGAAACGCCCATCTGAAGGTTTTGGCATGCACCGGTGCACATACCATGAGCAGCACAACGGTCAATGCCGCTGCCGCGGATAAAAAACGAGTTAAAGTGATTTTCGATGCCATCTCTACCTACCTCCTTTGTCTAATGGTTGCACATAAGTGTCTTTCACACGAAACCGCCCGAAAAAGGTGTGTTCGTGTGAAAGTCGCCCCCTATATCGTCAAGCAACGAAGACCTTTACAGGTTACCCTTCGGCAAACCGGGTGATGATCAGTGACGTCGCTGCGTTTCGAAACCCTGCAATCCCGTAAAGGCCGTCTATAAAAATGCGTGTTAAAAAATGAGGTATACGACAGCAAACATTGGGCCTTCCGAGAGTAGACCGCTGCACTTCCCCCTTAGCTGCTGAAATAACATCCGGCGGTGTCTGAGAAAAGTGTCCTGGGAGGACCGGATAAACGCCATTATCGCAATCAGCAAATCAACGATCTTTGCATATACAACCTTTTTACGGCAATGTCATTGTAACCGGAATGCAGGCTTTTTTACCTTTATCCCGAGATTCTGTCAACAGCAAAAATTTCTGCGTGCGCGCCAACTCAGATCGAAAGCTTGAACTCTATAGCCTGTGCGCCTTGCCACAGCACAAGCTTACCGAACTCCTCCAGATTTTCGTGTCCTTTACAAACTGTCAGAAAGTGATTGCCCGCCAGCTGTCCCATCTTGCTTGCAAAGCATGAACTGCCGTAAACAAACAGAATTTCAGTCTCGCTATAGCCACCGGGATAGAGCAAAACATCGCCGCGAGATGGATGACTGGTATGATTCTCAAAATCTAAACCCGTTTCGAAGTCACCCAGCGGAATCCAAACCGCCTCACCACTCCA
>JARRLH010000446.1:0-3267 GCA_037387205.1 Desulfofustis sp. | reverse complement strand
TTCCATGGTTCTGGTCATTCGTGAAAAAGTCACTGATCAGCGCTATGCAATGCTTGAGAACAGCGGACTTTACTGGCATCTGGTCGATCTTATCTGGATATTCGTATTCCCCTTGTTTTATCTTGTTCTAAGCCACTGATCAGCGCTATGCGATACTTGAGAACAGCGGACTTTACTGGCATCTGGTCGATCTTATCTGGATATTCGTATTCCCCTTGTTTTATCTATTTCTTTAGGAGATGGAGGATAGTCTGTGATTGAATTTGAAGGTGAACACACCTTGTCCTATGGGTTCCTCGGGCGGATACTTGGCGGCCTCATACTTCTGACGGCTGTGACAGTCGGTGTGTCTTATATCGACTGGGGCTTTCTGAATGTGCCGATTGCACTGTTTGTCGCTTCAAGCAAGGCGACCCTGGTGCTGTTGTTTTTCATGCACATCAAATATGAAGGAATGGTCATAAAGGTCTCTTTTATCAGCACCATGGTTGTCCTGGCGATTTTGATCAGCTTTACGTTCTGGGACGTGGCGTTTCGCTAAACTAACACAGAGAGAAGCGATTTATGGATCCTGTGAGAGGAGTAGATCTGGCTTTTTGGTATATTCTGGGGATTTCTGTCCTGCTGTTGGTTGGTATTACGGTAGTCATGATCTATTTCGTGATCAGGTATCGGCGCAGTAAGCATCCTGATCCCGTAGACATCAGAGACAACCTGAACCTGGAAGTGGTCTGGACAGTCCTGCCGACATTAATAGCGTTGACCATGTTCTGGGTCGGCTGGAAATCTTTGCGCTGGAGATTAACGTGGCCGGTCAGATGTATTCCTGGGTGTTCATGTATCCCAACGACAAGGAAACCGAAGGTGAGCTGGTAGTACCGTACGGTAAGGCAATCAAACTGAATATTGAGTCGTGGGATGTGCTGCACAGCTTTTATATACCCTCGTACCGCATCAAGGTCGATGCCGTGCGAGGTATGCCCACCTATGCCTGGTTCATGGCCGACCGGGTAGGGGAGTATGATATTTTTTGTACCGAGTACTGCGGTACCGAACATGCCTACATGCTGGCCAAGCTGAAAATCGTTCCCGAAGAGGACTATCTGACCTGGCTCGAGACCGAGGAGTGAACAGAAGAAGCCAACCCATAGCGGCCGAATTGAGTGGTGCTGCGGCCGGACTCATAAGGCATCATCTGCTGGTGGCAAAGGTGCCGCTCTGCCTGCTGGTCGCCTTCTCTTCTTTTTTCGGGTTCGCCCTGAGCGCCCATCACCTGGGCTGGCAGGCCTGGCTGGTATGCGGTTCTGTGCTGCTGCTCGCCTGCGGGGCAGCGTCTCTCAACTCTTATCAGGAGCATCGCTGGGACCGGCTCATGCAGAGGACCAGAAGACGGCCGGTAGCCGCCGGAATGGTAACCCCGGAGCAGGCCAGACGACAGGGGCAACTGCTGTCGGGGGGCGGGTTGCTGCTTCTCTACATCGGAACCACCAGGCCGTTGGTTGTTGTTGTCGGGGCGACCGCCTTGATTCTCTACAATTTTGTCTACACGCCGCTCAAGTACAAGTCGGTCTGGGCCATCATTCCGGGAGCGATCTGCGGAGCGCTGCCCCCATATATGGGCTGGCTTGCCGGCAATGGACCGCTCTTTTCGCCGGTCATCCTCGGCGCTGTTCTGCTGCTGGTGATCTGGCAGATACCCCACTTCTGGCTGATTATGCTGAGCAACAAGCGTGATTACCTCCACTCGCCGCTGCCCAATCTTTCCACCATGCTTACTGAATCGAAATTGCAGGTGCTCACCGTGCTCTGGGTGGGGGCATTGATCGCGGTGCTGCATTCCATGCTCGCCATGTTCACGGTGATGCCTGCAACAATCAGGATTATGATCAGTGCTGTCAGCCTGATTGTGCTGGTTATCTTCGGCGTGCAGATGGGGCTCAGGAAACAGCCGCCGGACCGGCTTCTGTTTATGCTGTTGAATTCTTTTATGCTGCTTACGATGGCCCTGCTTACCGTCGGCTCAGTGGTTGCCTGAATTCTTATCGCGGCAGTGTGTTCGCAATACTGACAGGACAATGAATCAAAGAGGTTCTCCATGGGCGGAAAAAAGAAAGTAAAAAAGAAGTGCTGCGGAAAGTTTAAGAAGAAGGGCAAGCATTGCTCCAGCTGTCCTCTCAGCGGCAGCACCAAGGACTGCAAGCCGGATAAAGACTACTGCAAAGGCTGCCAGGTGAAGAAAAAGGGCAAGAAAAAGAAGAAATAAGGTTTTCTCCAAGGCCATATTCAGGAGGTAGCGGCATGACAATAGACTGGGCGTACATGAGGAAGGGTTGAGGTTCGTGCACTAAAGCCCGTGAGGCTTTCAAAGCAAAGAATCAGGACATTGCCGAGGAGGTTGATGCCAAAAAGGAGGTGATCGGTCCCGATCAGGTCTGGAACGTTCTCGCCCAAGCCGACACCGTGCATGTGGCCAGCGGGCAGAAGACCCTGAGTTTCAAGCCGGATTTGTCCAACAGAGACGAACTGATCAACAAGGCGACCGGCAGAACCGGCAACCTCAGAGCCCCGGCGCTGCGCCTCGGCAATGATCTCTACATCGGCTATAATGCAGCCCTGTACGAGAATTTCTGAGATTAATTTTCCAGGCCGACAGTTTCTTTCCTGAGTTCTGCACCTATACGGCTTCCCTGGGCCTTTAACTCGATAAGCTGATCCACATTGTGACCAAAGTGGGGGTAGCGCCCGGCTAAAAAGGGAATTCGTTCAGGGCGGTAGCCGGCAGACCTCAGAAACACCCCGATAGTGCTCCACGGCTCCCTTACCGGGTGATGGACGACGATGCTTGCCGTCAACTGGGCTCCACAGTCCTGGAGTCTTTTTCTCAGACCCCGCTCATGCAGGCGATAATAGCCTCGGCAGGATATCAGCGGGGTGACCTGTCTGTCGCTGAACAGCCGCTCCCCGTAGCGGTCGAGCAGATCGAGTATCGGGCCGCTGGGGTTATACGACCAGGTTGGCCCGGCCAGGATGGTCAGATCATAGCTTTGAAAACAGTGATCCGACAGCGGCACAATGGTGTGGCGCTTTCGAAAAAAGGTGAGCAGCATCATTTTCAGGGTTTTGAACACGGAATAAAAAGGAAAACCGATGCGCTGGCACGCCACTATCTGCTCGATGAATACCTCTACACCCTGACTGCGCAGTCCACCGGCGAGAAGATTGATCAGGCCTCTGCTCTGGCCGCTGAGGCTGAAATAGATGATGCAC
>JARRLH010000445.1:0-2963 GCA_037387205.1 Desulfofustis sp. | reverse complement strand
TCAGGCCAACCGGAGGGGTGATAAGAGCCATTTCGATCAGCAGGATGAGCAGAATGCCGAACCAGATGGGATCGTATCCCATACTGATCAGTATGGGCGCTATTATGGGAACTGTGATGACCATCAACGACAGAGTTTCAACAAAAAAACCGAGAATGATATAGAGGAGAATGACGACCAGAAGTGTCTGAAGTGGTGAAGCTCCCAGGTTGATAATAAAATCGTTGAGCATTTCGGCAAGACCTATCGAGTCAAGCACGAAGTTGAGGAAATTGGCCGAGATCAGAATCAGCATGATCATGGAACTGGTGCGGATGGTTCCCTCGAATACTTGTTTGAAAAAATCGATACTCACGGCCCGATAGCGAAATGCCAAAGCCAGCGAAGCGAGCACGCCAAGCGCCGCAGACTCTGTCGGCGTTGCAAGTCCCGCATAGATCGAACCGATAACGATGACAAAGATTATCAAAACCGGAATCAGATCCTGGAGGCTTGTGAAACGCTTCTGCCATGATACATCCTGTTTGCCGCCGCTGAGCGCCGGGTTGATCAGGCAGGCGACGCTCAGACACAGCATGAACAGGAGCGCCAGGAGAATGCCCGGCACGATGCCGGCCAAAAAAAGCCTGGGGATAGAGGTATTGGTCAGAAACCCGTAAACGATCAGATTGATGGAGGGAGGGATCAAAATACCCAGAGTCCCGCCAGCGGCGATAGAGCCTGCAAACAGTTTCTCCGAGTAATTAAAACGCCTTCCCTGAGGCAAGGCGACGGTAGTGATAGTCGCCGCCGTCGCCACCGATGAGCCGGATGTGGCGGCGAACAGTGCTGAAGTGCCGATATTGGCCTGCAAGAGACCTCCTGGCAGCCAGGACAACCAGTTATTTAGAGCATTGTAGGTCTTCTCTGCAATTCCTGCCCGGAGCAGGATTTCTCCGAGCATTACAAACAGGGGAATGGAGAGCAGCAGAAAATCTGTAGATGCAGACCAGGTGATTTCCCCCATGGCCCGGTAGAGCGGGAAATCTGAAAAGATCCTGCCAATGGAGAGTCCCAGGAAACTCAAGGCGGCGGCAACTGGTACGCTGAGCACCAAGAGAAGCAACAGCAGTATTAGGGTAACGGTGACTATCATTTCTGTTGCTTCCGTTTGATTGTCACATCCGCTGTTTCCTGGATCTCTTCATCTAATGTAGAAATTCCCGAAACTTTCGCTGCTTGTTGAGGATTTCCTCGCAGGCGGTAGTAACAGGTTGCCGCAAGAATGACAAAAATCATGAAAGCGAACCAGAAAAGTCCAAGGAGCCACAGTGCTTGGGGTACCCAGAGCGGTGTGGCCAACGGTGTATTGGCGACAGAGTGCTTGATCACCGAAGTTTTAACCACCAGAAAGGCAAAATATGAGAGCGTTACCAGGTAAATAGCGAGCAGACCATAGGCGAGCAGGTCGAGAAACGCCCGTCCTTTTTGAGGCAATCTGCAATAGAGTACATCGATACGGATGTGGGACTTTCTGAACAGGGCGTAACTGAATCCCCATGTACAGCTGATAGCAAGAGCATAGCTTGACAATTCGTCGGCACCGCCCATTGACACGGCGAAGGCTTTTCTCAGAACAACTTCAACAGCGATCATGATGGCTGCCAGAAAGAGGAGCAAACCTGAGCACCACGCAGCTATCTGTGATATCTTTTCCGACTTTTCCAGTAAGTGAAAAACCATGCTGTTTAAAGGGTAGGCGATACTTTAACAGGATCCGGGGGGGCGCTTATGCAGCTCCCCCCGGAAACAGTTTTATTTGCTTTGGATTCCGACAACCTTACCGATAGTGTCGTTCCAGGTGGATATGGTTTCCGGGTCGACCTTTTCGGCGAGCGCCGGCAGGACGCTGTCGACGAGAACTTGCTGCACCTTTTGACGGGCGTCATCGGTAATCGGCACTTCGATGAGATTCTGAGGATCGCCGTGGGGACATTCTTTACCGGTCAGACAGGCGACACCTTCAATGGTCTCCTTCTCGGTTACTGCCCAACCTGGCGTTTCCAGCTTATCCTTGATCAGGGCCTGCAATTTATCCTGCTGTTCCTTGGTGAGCTTATCCCAGGTGTTCATGGAAATGACACCAATCGTATAATCCCAGCCGCCCACCGGCAGCGGATAGATATATTTGGAAACTTCACCCCAGCCTGCCGAATAGCCCGACAGTGAACCGGTGATGGCACAGTCGACCACCCCTCGCTGCAGTGCCTGCGGTACTTCGCTGAACGACATGGTGACGCCGGTGGCGCCGAGTGCGGTCACGAACTCAGAGGTAGTCCAGCCCGAGGCCCGGATTTTTTTCCCCTTCAGATCATCGAGACCGCCGATTTCAACGCGACTGAACAGTACCTGGGCTGGATAGGGAACAACACTGACTGCCAAATCCGGGGAGTCGGAAACTATATAGTCGGCTACGGTGTGCACCACATCGAAAACCCCCATATCCATCTGGCGTACTACGGCCGGACCTTTCAGTTTGACCTGGCCCAATGATGTCATGGTTGTTTCTATACCCAGTTCCTGGGGAACAGTTTCTGTCCAGAAGGGTTTTTCAAAATTTTTAAAGAGGGTCAAACTACTCCAGGTGCCGACAACCCGAAGCTTGTCAACTTCGGCAATCGCCTGGGTGCAGGAAAATGCAAGCCCAAGACAGAGTATCGCTGCAATTTTCATTTTGAGTTTCATAGTGCCTCCGTGTGCTGTGGTTTGGGTGGATTGTTTAAAGGATACTTCCTTTAAATTCGAAAGTAGTCGTCTCATCGTCGACTATATCAGTCTACGGCATAGCTGCTGTTTTTCAGGTCACTGACAAACATATAACCAGGAGCATGACTGACCGCCAGTGGCAATTTTGCCTGGTGAACTACATTTTGCGGCGTTACTCCGCAGGCCCAGAAAACCGGCGTTTCTCCCTCTCTTATTGC
>JARRLH010000444.1:0-3777 GCA_037387205.1 Desulfofustis sp. | reverse complement strand
CTGGAGGCCGGCGTCGATCTGGTCACGGTGCAGTTCCAGGATATCAACCCCCCTGATCCGGTAAAACCGGCCTTCAACGAGGTGAACGAGGCCGACCAGGATATGAAACGACTGGTCAATGAGGCCGAAGAAACCTATAACCGGGTGATACCTGCCGCCAGGGGTAATGCCCTGAAGATCGTCGAGGAAGCCCGCGGTTACGGCACGGAACGGGTCAACAATGCCATGGGTGAAACGAGCCGGTTCATCCAAATTCTGAGCGAGTACAAAAATGCTCCCGATGTCACCAGGCAGCGCATGTACCTGGAAACCATGCAGTCCATTTTACCTCAGGTAGAAACCATCTACATCATGGACGAGGGGCAGCAGGGACCGCTGCCGCTGCTCAACCTCCGCAAGAACAGTCAACCGGTCCCGCAAGGACAATAGTCAACGAGAGGAATACACCATGAAACAGATTACTAATTTTCTTCTAATTGGTCTTGTCCTGCTCGGTATCGTTGTCGTCTACGATGGCTTTTTCATTGTCCAGGAAGGCAGGCAGGTGATGATCACCCAGTTCGGTAGACCGATCGGCACCCCGAAGACCGAAGCCGGTCTTTACTTCAAAGTGCCGTTTCTCCAGCAGGTCAACGAGTTCGACAAGAGGATCTTCATCTGGGACGGAGACCCGAACCAGATCCCCACCAACGACAAAACCTTCGTCTATCTCGATGTCACTGCGCGCTGGCGAATCGTTGACGCCCTCAGGTTCATGCAGGCCGTGCGAACCGAATCGCGAGCCCAGTCGCTGCTCGACGATATCATCGGCGGTACGGTGCGCGATATGGTCAACAAGAACAATCTGATCGAGATCATCCGCAGTTCCGACTGGTCCCTCGACACCATGACTCCCTCCAACCAGGAGCCGGGAACCACACCCGAGCGGGGCAGAGATGTCATTACCGACCAGATTCTTGAAATCGCCCAGAGGGCGATGCCGCAGTACGGCATCGAACTGGTCGACGTGATGTTCCGCCGGGTCAATTACATAGACACAGTCCGACAGCGTGTCTACGACCGGATGATCTCCGAACGTAAGAGAATCGCCGCCGAAAAACGGTCCATGGGTGAGGGCCAGAAAGCCAGAATTCTTGGTACCGTTGACCGGCAACTCCGGGAAATCACTTCTTCTGCAAACAAAGAAGCACTTGAAATAAAAGGTAAAGCTGATGCCGAAGCCACCAAAATTTACGCCGAGGCCTTCAGCCAGGATCCCGAATTTTTCTCTTTTATGAAGATTTGCCCCCCGGCAGCGTCCAGCGGTGCCGGGGGGTTCTCATTCTGGGACATTCTGGGGGACACAATACCCATCGTGTCCCTTCAGGGGACACGATGGGTATTGTGTCCCCTTAACTCGCATCGGAGAACGGCGGCGGGTCGTTTCCGGCGGTGGGATAGGAAGGATTCTGACCGGACTTGAAGGGGATGCGCCCCTGGCGCTCGAGCAGCAGCTCAAAACGATCCAACTGCTGGTCATCTTCGATGGTGCCGACCCCAAGCTGGTCGAATCTGCAGTTGCAGTGACTCAACTGCGATTCACACCAGGGGCATTGCTCCACCGGGCAGCCAAGGATATGAAGCTCTCCGTCGGCGACGCCGCAGGCCACACAGACGCCGGGGGAAGCGGTCGCTTCCGGGGCGTGCATCGAGGGCAGGTGGGCGGGGCTGGAACCGGTCTTCTCCCAGAAATCATCAGGGTTCTTGTACTGAAAATGGCGCAGGATCGATTCATCCTTGATGCCGTTTTTGAATTCACCCAGCAGCACGACCTGACCGTCGGAATGGAGATACATATAATCGTGACGGGTCGACTGCAGGACGATGAGGTCGGCACCCTGCCTGGAAGCGACAATTTTCAGGTCGATGGCCATCTCTTCCCGGGCCTCGGGCAAATCCGAGTAATAACAGCGCAGCAGGGAAACGGCGGCGGCACTAAAACGGTATTTTTCATAAACGGCCAGCGCCTTCTCTTTTTCTTCCGGGAGAACCCCGTACTCAATGAGCAGCGGCAGCTCCAGATGGGCCATCTCCTCTCTCAATCCTGGCATAACCAATTTCGCTCCATGTTATTTCAACCGGGCGCCCCCTGGCACCCTCAAAGGTTGTGCGGCATCAGTGGCCGCTTTATTTTCACCCTTATTTACACAGCGACACAAGTTCAAGGCACCCAGTCAGGCAAGGCGCGAGCGAGGAGCCGGCCAAGCAGCCTGGCAGCGCTGTGAGCAACGCTGCATGATGGGATGGATTGGACTTGTGTCGTTATGTATAATAACTTTGGGCCGGTCAGGCAAATCCATGGAGCGCTGCAATTTCGCAGCGGCGGGGTCGACCGCCCCGGGTCGCCGGCCAAAAGAGAATTTGCCGAAACCGCCATTTCCGGCTATATTGTATGCGCTTTACGATATGACTGCAGCACTCCTGCGGCAGCCATCCGTCCGCAACAACCGCTGTGCGACACTAATCCTGACAGGCAATCAAACAACTGGTTCCGCCCGGCCCGACCAGATTGCTGGACACTGCCCGACGACCAATCAACAGGTCGGCAGGCCGCGGTTATCGCGGCGCCGCACCGGCAGAAAGGGATGAATGTCGACAGAGAAAACCGGAGATAACGAGGATATCATGACTAATCAGACAGCACAGTTAACCGTCGATGGACACACCTACGAGCTGCCAATTGTGGAGAGCACCACTGGAGAAAAGGCGATCGATATTCGCAACCTGCTGCGCGAAACGGGCTACATCACCCTCGACAGCGGCTACATGAATACCGGCTCCTGCGAGTCCGGGATTACCTATCTCGATGGCGAAAACGGCATCCTCCGCTACCGGGGTTATGATATCGCCGATTTAGCCGAGAATTGTGTATTTATAGAAGTCGCCTACCTCCTGCTCACCGGTGAACTGCCCAATGAGAAGGAGTTGAACAAGTTCAGAGAGGACATGATTCGCTACGCCCTCATCCATGAAGACATGATCCATTTCTTCGACCATTTCCCGCCGAACGCTTCGCCGATGTCGATTCTGTCGACCATGGTCGGGTCGCTGCACGACTTTTACCCGGAAATGGACCTCGATGAAGACCCCTACGGCGGCATTACCACTGCCACCGCCCGGCTGCTCTCGAAGATCAGGACCATCGCCGCCTTTTCCTACAAGAAGAGTATCGGCCATCCGCTGGTCTATCCGCGGGCCGATCTGAACTATTGCTCCAACTTCCTGAACATGATGTTCGAGCGACCCAATATACCCTACACAATCGAACCGCTGATGACTGCGGCCCTGAACAAACTGTTGATTCTGCATGCCGATCACGAGCAGAACTGTTCCACCTCCACGGTCAGGCTGGTGGGCAGTTCGGGGGTCAAACTCTACCCGTCGATCTCGGCCGGGGTCGGCGCCCTCTGGGGACCGCTGCACGGTGGAGCCAACGCGGCGGTGATCAGGATGCTGGAGACGATCTACGCCGACGACATGAATTTCGACAAGTATATTCAGATGGCCAAGGATCCGAACAACCCATACCGGCTCACCGGTTTCGGTCATCGGGTCTACAAGACCTACGACCCGAGGGCCAAGATAATTAAAGAAGTGACCCACGAGATCCTGGAAACGATGAATATCGAAGATCCCCTTCTCGACATCGCCCAGGAACTGGAGTACCGGGTCGGCAAGGACGACTATTTCGTCTCCAGAAATCTCTACCCCAATGTCGATTTTTACTCGGGTATCGTC
>JARRLH010000443.1:0-2508 GCA_037387205.1 Desulfofustis sp. | reverse complement strand
CGAATATTGCTGCCTGGGTGCGGCTTTGGACACCCAATTTCATCGGGATGGTGCTGACGTGGGTTTTGACGGTTGTTTCGCCAATATACAATTCGGCGGCGATTTCTTTATTCGCTTTGCCCAGAGCCAGAAGGCGCAACACATCAGTCTCCCTTTCGGTTAGCTTTTCTGGACTCTCGGGGGCGCGGATCTCGCGCATTAACCGCTCCGCCGCCTGGGGTGATAGCTGAACTTGGCCTGCCGCAGCAGCTTTGATAGCTCGACATAATTCATCGGCCTCCGTGTCCTTGAGCAAGTAGCCAATTGCACCAGCGCGTACGGCATTGACCACTGAGGCGTCCTCCAAGACACTGGTCAGGGCGATTACTTCCGTATCCGGGTGCTCACGGCGGATAGCCTGTGTAGCTGTAATGCCATCCATTCCGGGCATGAGCAGGTCCATCAAGACGACCTCAGGGCGCAATTTCTCAACCAGGGATAGCGCTTCCTCTCCATCCCTGGCTTCTCCAACGATCACGCAATCTTCGTCTAAAGACAGGAACATCTTTAAACCCTGGCGTACAACGCTATGATCGTCGACGATTAAGACACTAATTGGCATGCTACCCTCATACTTCCGTAGGAGTTCTATATCGATCTAAAGCATATCCAGATACGAATAATTTGTAGGAAGAATAAAAATGTCAACCGGATTATAACATTATGCAAGACATTGAGATTTGCGCGGTTCAAAAACTCTATATCAGCCAGCAGTGAATAGCATGAGTTTGATTTGATTCTCTTGGTAAAAGGAGGTGAATAGCGGAAAAACTCAATGTAAAAGATTACTAATCAATCTTGGATTGAAATCAGCAAATATACTATTGAAAGGAAATAAGTCATGAAATACTATCTCACTATAACATTACTTCTCGCTACCCTGTTCATTGGGGTATTTCCGGCATTTGCTGCTGAAGAGAAACCCGACTTGACTTATCTAACGATGATCAATCGAACAGATGGCCAGGTCAGCATTCAGCTTTCTGGAGAAAATTACTACTATCTCACCGTTGCTCCAGGCACCACCAAAACATTCCACGTAGAAAAAGGTGTGTATGACCATAACACGTCCAGTTGTGGGCTCAATGCCAGCGGTATGCTCGATGTCTCCTCACGGGTAAGGCTGACTTTTGTAACCTGTGTGCGTGAGGCAGCCAATCAGGGTGAACCTGGGCTCGAGAAAGTCAGCATGTATGACTACCCCTACAGTCCATATTTTCACTATCGATATCAGGAATAGTCTATCTTTGGTGTTCACCGAGCGAGGGGCCTGTAGCATTCAAAACAGGCCCCCATCAAAAATTTGAAGAAATCGAGATATCTCATTTCCCATCCCCAGGTCATCCAGTAAAGTTTTGTCGATGGCTTAGATGAGGGAAGCGGACCAAAGGCGAAGATACCCTTTCTTTTTATTATATCTGATCCATCATCATTACTCGTCAAGGCTCTGATAATTAATGAGTATATAAAGGAGAGAATCATGAAACACATCCTATCCATAATTGTCGTTTTTGCTTTTCTGCTGGGTCCTTTTGCTTCGGTCGCCTCGGCTGCACCGAATAACTCGGCATCTTTATACTCGGGCTACCCGACCTTTTCCATCGTCAGCGTGGTCAAAGATACCTCGGTGACGATTAAGACCCATAACTTGCCCTATCATGATGAGTTTCGCCTGCGCATGGGCAAGATAGGAACACGAGGTGTGAATGGCATCAAAGTCGCCAGCTTCAGTACAGGAAAAGGGGGCAGCCAGACGCTCACTTTCGACATTCCAGCGACCTTGCATGGACAGAGGCTGGTTTCCATCCGCATCGAGAGCACGACCGGATCTGGTTATTATGCTTACAACTGGTTCTATAATGCCGGGTCAGTCGGTAAGGGAGGTAAACCAGGGTATTCCGGTTATCCGACGATCACCATCCTCAGCGTTGTGCGGAACAAATCGGTGACCTTCGACGTCAATAATATGCCGCCCAACGATCGTTTTAAGGTGTTGATGAACAGGATGGGCACCCGGGGTGTGAATGGTGTGCAGTTGAGTAGTTTTACCACCGGTGACGGTGGTCGAGGAACATTCACATTCTCAATCCCGGAAAAGTACCACGGACGGCACCAGATTGCCATCCGCATTCAATCAACTTCCGGCTCAGGGTATTATGCCTATAACTGGTTCTATAACAATACGACGAAATGAGCAATATGAAGTCAAGCAATGTAGTGAAGATCCATCAATATTTACAAGGACAGTTCTAATCCTATGGAGGTACAAATGAACAAGAAAACAATCTTACTCACCGGGCTTATCCTATTCAGCCTGCTGCTTAGCGCATGCAGCTCCGTGGCTGCTGCCCAGAGCGATGTGCCGGAACAGCGGTCGTTATCGGTCACCGGCACGGGCAAGACCTATATATCCCCCGATATTGCCTACATTATGATTGGGGTTCACACTGAGGGTCCGGATGCGGCAGA
>JARRLH010000442.1:0-2533 GCA_037387205.1 Desulfofustis sp. | reverse complement strand
CAGCGATAGACAGAGATATTCATCTGTTTGATCGCCGCCGCCTCTATTACCTGCGCTACGGCGCGGTAGAGCAGAGCCGCATCTTCAGGCTCAACCCCAAGCTCTACCGCCCACTGCTCAACAAGTGTCGCGACGAGCGCGAATTCTACCTCATGGACCTGGAAAAAGCGCTGCAGCACAATGAACTCAAAACCTATGTCTTTGCCATTTTCGATCTCCAGCGCCATTTTACCGAGTCGTTTTCGGCAACCATGCCTGAGGCGCTGGACCAGGTGGATATAGCCGATTTTTTCATCGAGGAAATCTGTTCACTGAACAGTGACAAAAATTTCTGGCGCGCAGGTGACAGGGGTGCGAACCTGCATGATCACCTGATCCGTTACCTGATAATGTTTTTTGATCACGGCTATGGACGGCGATCGTTGTTCGACGACTTCGTCCGGGAATTCATGGGGCGCCACCGGGCCTTTTCCTGGCCGGATAAAAAACCGGCGGTAAGCACCGGCCAGGCGGAGAAAATTTTTCAGATGAAATGGCAGAAACTGCAGAAAATGAGCCGCCGGGAACTGATCCGCCTTTATCGACAACGAGCCAAGGAACTCCATCCTGACAGCGGCGGCAACCACGAGGAGTTCATACAGCTCAACGGTGCGTACGCCTCTCTTCTGGCCAGAAAGAAATGAGATCGAGTTGAGGAGAAACCGACAATGATAAGGCCCTTGGCCGCCGAACTATATCGCGCCCAGCAGAAAGTGCACAAACTGCAGGAACAGCTTGAAAAAGCACCACTTGCACAGAAGGAAGGGCTCAGGCGGGAGTTGCGCAGCGCCGCCGCCGAATGCAATCAGTTACGGCGGCTGGTCGAGGCCAAGAAGCAGCGGCCGCTGTTCAAGACCAGCCACAAGAAAGACCCTGGATTCTAGGCTCGTTTAGCTCTGTTCTGCGTCCTCGATCCACCAGGATATCTAATTGAGGAGTGTCACTCCCCGGGCGTCGATCCCCACGGCCACTTCCTGCAAAACCTGGTAGGGACGGGCAGTGAACTCCCGCTCGTCGAGCAGCACCTGAAGCTTCGCGCCAATATCGACCGTTATTCTGATTTTGGAGTTTTCCCAGGTCAGCGTTATGACTCTTCCTACTATCCCGCTGCCCGTGCTGTTCCTCTGCTCCACAGGACCGAGTCTCACCTGCGCGGGATCTATATGGGCCCGCATCTGCCGATTTTCCTTGGCCAGTCCGTCGGGATCGCTAAAGGGGAACAGATGATCACCTAAACAACATCGCAGCTCATCGCCGCGTCGCACCAGCCTGACCCCAAAGATATTTTCTTCCAGATTTTTTGACAGGCGCCCATTCTGCAAGAGCAGCGTCCGGTGGGCAAGCTGCCTGCTCTGGGACAGGTAGTGGGTTGAAAAGATAATGGTTGTATGCCTGACGCTGTTGGCATGGGAAAGAATCTTCAGGATAATCTCCTGGTGCTCACGGTCAACGTTGGCGGTCGGCTCATCGCAGAGCAGCACTTTGGGATCCAGCGCCAGAGCCCGGGCCAGAGCCACCCGCTTGACCTCGCCGCCGGAAAGACCGTGCACATCCCGCTGGGCAAAATCGGCCATGGTCACGCGCTCCAGGGCATACTCGATTCTGCGCCTGCGTTCTTGCAGGGGAATCTTTCGCACCTTCAGCCCAAATTCAACGTTTCTCCAAACACTGCCGGAAAAAAGTATCGGGTTCTGATCGACCAGCACCACCTGGCGACGCAGCCTGGTCAGGGTCGCGTGATCGTAACTGACCGCTGACGATTGAAAGCACAGCTGGCCGCTGCTGGGCTGGTCAAGAAAGGCGAGCTGGTTGAGCAGGGTCGTCTTGCCGGCCCCGTTGGGACCGATGAGCGCATAAATTCTGCGGGCCTCGAAGGACAGCGAATCGATCTCCAGAACCGTTCGGGAACCGAAGGTTCTGGTCACCTTGGTAAGGTCATAGAGCATCTGATTTGAGGCGCCCCTGCAGAAAGTGAAAGACCAGGTTGACGAGGAAGGCAAAGGTCATCAGTACCAGCCCCAGGGCCACGGCCAGAACGAATTCCCCCTTGTCATACTCCAGGGCCATTGCCGTGGTCATGGTCCGGGTGAATCCCTTGGCGTTGCCGCCCAGCATCATCGAGATGCCGACCTCGGCAATCACCCGCCCGAAAGCGGCGATCAGGGCCGCCATGATGCCGAACCGGGCTTCCAGAAATATCACCCAGCCCATCTGATAATAAGTGGCACCAAGGGTCAGCGCCGTCTTTCGGTAGCGCTGATCTATTCTGCTGATGGCGGCTTTGGTCAGGGTGGTGACAACCGGCACGATCAGTATGATCTGACCGATGATGATGGCTTTCTGGGTGTAGAGAAGTTCGAGCGGTCCGAAAATGCCGCGCCTGGAGATCAGCGAATAGACCACCAGGCCGATGACCACGGTCGGCAGTGCGAGCAGTGTATTCAGGCAGGTCATGATGAGTCGTTTGCCGCGGAAGGTGTTGAAGGCGATGAAA
>JARRLH010000441.1:0-2534 GCA_037387205.1 Desulfofustis sp. | reverse complement strand
GTGCGATGTTTCCTTAAAGTCATCCATTTTTATAGTCTCCTCGGCTTCTCCCATACACTGCACTCCACGCCCCTACGGAGGCTTATATCTCAATATAGGTAAAACAGACGCCCTTTTCACTACTGTTCTACGAATTCTCTAGCGGCGATGACATGAACCTGAAGCAGGTCAAGGCCGGTCTTGCATGGCACTACAAGAAGTACCAGGGTGGGCAAAGCGCCTCGGACCGGGTGAAATACTCAGACGCAGAAATGGAGGCGAGACAAGATTCCAGAGGGCTGTGGCTGACTCCGATCCGGTACCGCCGGGGGACTATCGCACGGCAAAGAGGGAACAGAAGAATGCCATGAAGCCGTTCACGATCAGGTCCGAGACACTCGGCAAGCCTTACCAGACTTGATCGTTCATCCGCTGCAAAAGGATATTACCACCTCAGCTGCGTCAAAATTGCATAAATCCCTTCACCCGTCCCTACCTTATGGCTGGACCATTGGACAGCATAAATATAATATCTGCCAGTCGAGTGAATCCATCATCAACCTACAGGAAAGTATCATGACACCTGACAGCAAGAAAACGATCACAGCGAAAATTCCTGCAAAGAAAACAGTGGCCGGGAAGACGGCCGTCAGCACCAAGAAAGCAACTGCGAAAAAGGCGGTCAAGAAGACAGCTTTAAATCCCAAGGAAACCCCCGCGAAAAAGGTGGCCAAGAAACCAACATCAACCTCTAAGCCGCGCACACAATCCATCAGCATTACATCAGAGGAGCGTTGGAAGATGATTGCTATCGCTGCTTACCACAAGGCAGAAAACAGGGGTTTTGCGCCGGGTGGCGAACTGCAGGACTGGGCCGAGGCAGAACAGGAAATTGATGAGCTGCTCAATTCAGGCTGAGGTACATCTTAAAGCAGGCCAGCTGAATACAATGAGCAATCACAAAGCAGATGTGAAAAATTCCTGAGAACAAGATCACTTATTATCGGTAACAAAAAACCACCGTGCCGAAGTGGACGCTACGGAGCTCGGATTGTTGGGTCACCCCGACCCGGTCCCGATGTGGAATTCTCTGAAGTCCCCGAGGGATCAGAGAAAAGCCATGGAACCGTTCATGATCAGGTCGCAGACAGGCGGAAAGCCGTACTGGCTCGGCAATCACCCGTGGATTATCGATGGCCGCTGCCGTTTTTGAGCAACAGGAGGGACATACTACAGGAGACATTCTCTAAAGTGTAATCGCAATCAGGCTCAGCACTTGTTCCTTTTGTTCCATCTTTATCATCACCTGAACCAGCAACTGCAGCATTAGATAAAGATACAAGGAATAACATAACCAATGAAGCTCCTATGATTTTCATAATTTCACCATTCAATCAGATTTGGAAACTAATGCATTTGTTTTAATCCATTTGCATTAACCTGCATAATTAAACTCGCAAGCTTATCAGAAATAGTGAAGGCAAAGTTATCCCTCTGATCATCGGTAAAGGTTGTCATCACAAGTTCCCTCCAGGATAGTTTTATATTCAACAGCCTGACCTGAAATTCCTGAATTTCTGGCTGGAAAGCGAGTAGCTGATCCGCTGTTATGGCTGGCGTTAAAGACCCATTGACCAGCTACCCAGCCGAGCCTTCCAGAGATTCGACTGGTCCAAACACTCAAAGGTGAAACGCCTGATCGAGGTTCTCCCCGGCAAGTATATGGCATGGTACAAGGGCACCAATCCAAAGGGATGGAACGTTGCTCCGGACAAGGCCAAGCGGCATCTGACACATTTTGTGCTGGAAGCATACAGGACCCACAGGGTCTTTTCGCTCTTTCAAACGAGCCGCCGGGACTCCTCTCCGGCAAGCGAGTTCCATTCCGCATTCATCGCATCCAGGTCGAGCACAATGTGAAGCGGGACGTCACCCATATAAGCACCGGCGTTGAACACCCAGGTTTTTCCGCTTTGGTCGACCCAGGAGCCATCGGGCTTGCATGAGCTCTGATGGATGTGGCCGGCGACAACCAGGCCGGGATGATACTGCGCAATCCATCGGTTCAGTTCTGTGTCACCGATGAAGCGCTTTCCGGTCCAGCTCGTCGGCGAGTTATCGGGCGGTGCGTGGTAGACCCAGATCCATTTCCTGAACGCCAGCCGGCTGGTCTGCTCGAACTGTTCATCTACCGCACGCCCCCTGACATCCCTGTCCCACCACGGGAATATTGTAACCAGCACGCCCTCGAAGAACACATTGTCGCCGCCGACGTTTATGTGTTCTGCGCGGATCTCCTGCAGCCAGAACGCAATATACTCGTCCGCAGCATCCTTACTCATTGCCGTCATGATTGCCCGAGCACACCAGCAACGGGGTTATCGCGCCGATCTTCCGCAAGTATTTCTTCAAGACCACGATCTGAACGCTGAGATCCATGGGGAAAGAAATATCCAACAAGTCGCCGGCGATGATCGGGTAAATCTATCTCCATTTTCCCGTGAAAATACTCGTCGCTTCCGATCTTCATTATCGACTTAAGCAGTTCGACTGGC
>JARRLH010000440.1:0-4398 GCA_037387205.1 Desulfofustis sp. | reverse complement strand
TCTTCACCAAATACCTTGGCCTCTGCGTTTTCTTCGGAACCTCGAAGCGCAAAGAAACAGCCAAAGGAATGGGGGTGGTGTTCACCATTGTCATTGTCGTGGCCGTGTCGATGAGCTGGGTTCTCTACCAGTATATTCTCAAGCCGTTCAGTTTGGACTATCTGCAGATCGTTATTTTTATCGGCCTGACCTCACTTACCGTTCAGGCCGTCGATACGGTATTGCGCAAGGTGAATCCGATTCTGTTCAAATCGTTCGGCGTGTACCTGGTTCTGGTTATCGCCAACTGCGTCATCATAGCGGTACCGCTTCTGATGGCCAGCAACGGCTACAACTATTTCGAAACATTCATGCTCAGTCTGGGCGCCGGCGGCGGTTTTCTGCTGGCCCTGTACCTGATGAGCTCGGTCAGTGAACGGGTGGAACTGGCCAAGGTGCCGCCGTCGTTTAAAGGGCTGCCTATTGCCTTCATCGTGGCCGGGCAATTTGCCATGGCCTTCTTGGGATTTTCCGGACTGCAGTTGTTTTGAGCAGAGCAGTTGAATTATCGTCTGAACAGGAGTTGCGAACATTATGGATTCTGAATTGATTAAACTGGCCATTGGGGGCCTGGTTCTTCTTGGCTGTATCGGCCTCTTTTTTGGTATCGGCCTGGCCCTGGCCGCCCATAAATTTGCAGTGGAATCCAATCCGGTGATTGAAGAAGTTCTCGAATCCCTGCCGCTGGCCAATTGCGGCGGCTGCGGCTATCCCGGGTGCGAGGGGTATGCCATCGAGGTGGTGACCGATCCCGATGTTCCCCCCAACCTCTGTTTTCCCGGCAAAGAGGCTGTCGCTGAAAGGGTGGCCTCGTTGACCGGCAAGAAAATGACGGCGGTGGAGGACACCATGGCGGTGGTGCGCTGCTCGAGAATAGAAGGAAGGGTCAGCCACAAGCATCGCTATATCGGCTTTTCCTCATGCACGGCTGCAAACCTCGGGTACGGCGGGCCTTCGGCCTGCCAGTATGCCTGCATAGGTCTCGGCGAATGCGCCGAAGCCTGCCCCTTCGACGCCATCGACATGATCGACAACTTCCCGGTCGTCAATCCCGACAAGTGCGTAAGCTGCGGTGTCTGCGTCAAGACCTGTCCAAAGGATATCATCGAGATCCAGACCATGAAGGCCCGGATCTGGGTGCCCTGTTCGACCAAAGATCTGGGCAAGGCCGTCATGGGTGTCTGCAAGGTGGGCTGCATCGGCTGCAAGATGTGCGTCAAGGTGTGCCCCGCCGAGGCGGTGACTTATGAGGACAATCTGGTCAAAATCGATCACAAGGCCTGCATCGACTACGGCCCCTCCTGCGAGGAAATCTGTGTGAGCAAATGTCCCCGTGACATCTTCCTCCCTTTTGGGGGGCGCCAAGTCGTTGCCAGAGAGCCGGAAAGCGGGTTGAAGATGGCCGGTTAGGGCCCTGTCGCCGCTATGACATCCGTTTCCGGCGTCGGGGCAGGCGCGAGGTGCAGCACCGGGCGTCGGAAACTGCTCAAGCTTTCGGGCCTGCTCGGCCTGAGCCTGCTCGGTTCTTCCCTGCTGCCGCCCGAGTGTGCTGAAGCGCTCTGGTTCAACCGTAAAAACTACAAAATATCCAGAACCAGACTGTCCATGGGAACCTTTGTTTCCATGACCGCCATTCACGATTCCCAGGACCAGGCCGAGGAGGCCTTCGCGGCCGCCTTTGCTGCGATCGAAGAGCTTGCCTCGATACTCAGCCGACATGATCAGTCCTCTCCGCTGGCCGAGTTAAATAGAAGCGGGAGGCTCGAGGAGGCCCAGGAGGAGCTGCTTCTGGTCGTCAGCCGCTCTCTCTCTTATCATAATTTGACCGGCGGGGCTTTTGATATCACCGTAAAACCCCTGATGGATCTCTACCAGCAGCGGTTCGGTGCCGGCCAGCAGCCGACTGAGCAGGAAATTGAGAAAATCCTTGATCTCATTGGTGCTGCAGGAGTTCGGTTGGATTCCAAGGCTATTTCATTTCGGCAGCCGAACATGGGGATAACGCTCGACGGAATTGCCAAGGGGTACATAGTGGACCGGGCCTCCGAGGTACTGAGAAATCGCGGCATCACCAATCATCTGGTCAATGCCGGTGGCGATATACGAACCTCCGGCACAGCGGCTGGCGAGAAAAAATGGACCATCGCCATCCAGGATCCGGCCAAGCAACGTGAATTCCCAGATATCCTCACAATGAGCGACGGGGCGGTGGCCACCTCCGGCAATTATGAGGCGTATTACGACCAGGAGAAGCTGTTTCACCATATCGTCGATCCCCATAGCGGCCATTCCCCCCAGCTCTCTTCCAGCGTCAGTGTGACTGCACCCACCGCAATGGATGCCGACGCCCTGGCTACCGCACTTTTCGTGCTAATGCACCCCTGGTTAGAGAGTTTTGTGTACAGTCCAATCTTGGCCACAAAATGAGTTGTTAGCGGATGAAAACTTGCACGAGAAGCGGTATTGTATAGCTTCTTTTTCCGGAGTCCAACCTGGGCTGTTTAAAATCTGCGGAGGATGGTATGGCCGAACATCTCATCATTGAAAAACACGATAATTTCGTCGCTTCGATCACCATGAATCGACCGGAAAGTCTCAATACGTTCACCACCCCGATGGCTGGGGAGCTGGTCCAGGCCTTGCGCGATATGGACGACGATCCGGAGGTCAGGGTGGTCATCATCAAGGGAGCGGGCAAGGCATTCTGCGCCGGCATCGACGTCAACGAACTGGCCGGCAAGACTACCATTGAGTACCGGGCCTGGATCGAGCATATGGAGCAGCCGCTGGTTTCCATCGCCAGGATGAAGAAACCGGTCATTGCCCAGGTGCAGGGGGTTGCCGCTGCCAATGGCATGGGGCTGGTGGCCGCAGCAGATCTGGTGATAGCCGCAGCAAATACCAAAATGGGACTGACCGCCATCAACGTGGGGCTCAACTGCGTTGGCCCCGTCATCCCCGTGGCTCGCTGCGTGGGTAGAAAAAAAGCCCTGGAGTTGCTGCTCTACGGCGACCTGATCAAGGCGGACGAGGCCCAGAGGCTGGGGCTGGTCCCCAGGATCACGGCCAAGGAGGAGCTGGAGAGCGAGGCGCTGGCCTGGGCCGCGGAGCTGGCCAGAAAGAGCCCCATAGCCGTGCAGATAGCCAAGAAGAGCTTCTACTCAAGCGAGGACATGGATTATTTTCAGCAGTTCGATTTGATGAACGAGGCCTTTGCCAGGTTGTGCTCCAGCGACGACGCCAAGGAAGGTGTGCAGGCCTTTTTCGAAAAGAGAAAACCGGTCTGGAAGGAGTGCTGAGACAAATGCTGTGCAGACGATCCGTCGCTGGTGGTTTGGTATTGCTTGGCCTGGTCCTTGGTCTATCGTCTCTCGTTTTGGGGGCCAGCTGCACGGGGGCAACCTATAAAAGTCCGGCTTTCGATCAGGAAGTCACGGAATTTTCCCCCTTTGACTCCATCTACCTGATCCTCGACTGTAGCGGTCTGACGCCGGGGGAGCATACTATGCACGCCAACTGGCTGCACAATACACGCGGCATGATTCGCTCCGACAGCCATACGTTTACCAGTGAAGACGGGAACAAAAGGGGACTCTACTTCTGGTTTAAATTGAGCAAGAAAGGACCGGTTGCCTCACTGTTGAGCAACCAGGATTTCCATGAAGAGAACTTCGGCGATTGGACAGTAGAGGTCTATCTTGATGATAGCAGGGTCGTTGAGCGTCGCTTCGCTATCACTGACTAGACAGGGAAGGATAATCGCCGCCAAAGCGAAAAGGCTGAGGAGACGGAGTGAACGTCTCTTCAGCCTTTTTTATTGTGTTTTTAGGTAGTTGCTGCTTTTGTTGACAGCGCTCAATAGGGAGGCGGGTTATCGAGTCGGCATTCCTTAAACGACTCCCTCACCAGGGCAGTCTCAACATTACATTCTAGAATCGGTTCATCCTCTTCATCTAGCTCACCTGTGGGTATACAGACAGGGGCTTCATCAAACCAGAGCTGGACATAACGCGGTTTGTCAATGTGATAAAACGCGCAATTCCAGATACAGGTCTGTCGTGTTGTTATGACATTGCTGTCGGCGTTATAGCAGGTGACATTGCCATTATCGTCTACGGTAAAACTGACCGTCGGCCACCTGCCCGGGCCGCCTGAAGAACCGCCGTCATCCCCGTTATCACATCCCGTGAGCAAAACTAACATGGCAAAACAGCATAGCACAGAGAAAACCGTTTTCATGGAAAGCCTCACAATCTTCTTGATTCTTAGCCTCGTCCCGTCTCTCCTGGTGATGAGCCAGAAAAACCTAATTGTCCAGCAATGTTAAAAGACTAGCACGTTCATATCGCATAAATCAAG
>JARRLH010000439.1:0-2546 GCA_037387205.1 Desulfofustis sp. | reverse complement strand
TATATGACACCAGACAATTTGGGGTTATATGGTCAAGTGAATAAGCGCATATGGTGGATGCCTTGGCGGCAGAAGGCGATGAAGGACGTAGTAGTCTGCGATAAGCCCCGGTGAGCCGACAAACAGGCTTTGACCCGAGGATTTCCGAATGGGGAAACCCGGCCAGTTATAACTGGTCATCATGCACTGAATCCATAGGTGTATGAAGCGAACCCGGAGAACTGAAACATCTAAGTACCCGGAGGAAAAGAAATCAACCGAGATTCCCTTAGTAGCGGCGAGCGAAAGGGGACCAGCCCTAAACTCAATGTTGTGTTAGTGGAACTGTCTGGAAAGGCAGGCCATAGTGGGTGATAGCCCCGTACACGAAAACACCTCATTGATTATTCGAGTAGATCGGGACACGTGATATCCTGATTGAACATGGGGGGACCATCCTCCAAGGCTAAATACTCTCTGCCGACCGATAGTGAACCAGTACCGTGAGGGAAAGGCGAAAAGAACCCCGGAGAGGGGAGTGAAATAGAACCTGAAACCGTATGCGTACAAGCAGTGGGAGCATAATTTATTATGTGACTGCGTACCTTTTGTATAATGGGTCAGCGAGTTACTTTTTGTAGCAAGGTTAACCGTTTAGGGGAGCCGTAGGGAAACCGAGTCTTAAATGGGCGATAGTTGCAAGGAGTAGACCCGAAACCGGACGATCTAGCCATGGCCAGGTTGAAGGTGAGGTAGTACTCACTGGAGGACCGAACCAACTAATGTTGAAAAATTAGTGGATGAGCTGTGGCTAGGAGTGAAAGGCTAATCAAGTTCGGAGATAGCTGGTTCTCCCCGAAAGCTATTTAGGTAGCGCCTCGTGTCTCACTCCTGGGGGTAGAGCACTGTTACGGCTAGGGGGTCATCCCGACTTACCAACCCGTTGCAAACTCCGAATACCAGGAAGTGCAATCACGGGAGACACACGGCGGGTGCTAACGTCCGTCGTGGAAAGGGAAACAACCCAGACCGCCAGCTAAGGTCCCAAAATCATATCTCAGTGGGAAACGAAGTGGAAAGGCTAAAACAGCCAGGAGGTTGGCTTAGAAGCAGCCACCCTTTAAAGAAAGCGTAATAGCTCACTGGTCGAGTCGGTCCGCGCGGAAGATGTAACGGGGCTTAAGATATGTACCGAAGCTGCGGATGCAAGTTTACTTGCATGGTAGGGGAGCGTTCTGTAAGTCTGTGAAGGTGACTCGTAAGGGTTGCTGGAGATATCAGAAGTGAGAATGCTGACATGAGTAGCGATAATGCGGGTGAAAAACCCGCACGCCGAAAGCCCAAGGTTTCCTGCGCAACGCTAATCGGCGCAGGGTTAGTCGGCCCCTAAGGCGAGGCAGAAATGCGTAGTCGATGGGAAACAGGTTAATATTCCTGTACCACGCTTCATTGCGATGGGGGGACGGAGAAGGCTAGGACAGCCGGCTGTTGGATATGCCGGTTTAAGCGCGTAGGTTGGCTCTTTAGGCAAATCCGGAGAGCTATAACTGAGACGTGATGACGATCTCCCTTTGTGGAGAGAAGTGTTTGATGCCATGCTTCCAGGAAAATCCTCTAAGCTTCAGATGAAGTGTGACCGTACTCTAAACCAACACAGGTGGGCAGGGTGAGAATCCCAAGGCGCTTGAGAGAACTCGGGTGAAGGAACTCGGCAAAATGGTACCGTAACTTCGGGAGAAGGTACGCCTTTGCTGGTGACCAGATTTACTTTGTGAGCTGGCAAAGGCCGCAGAGACCAGGGGGCTGCGACTGTTTAATAAAAACATAGCACTCTGCAAACACGTAAGTGGACGTATAGGGTGTGACGCCTGCCCGGTGCCGGAAGGTTAATTGATGGGGTTAGGTCTTCGGACCGAAGCTCTTGATCGAAGCCCCGGTAAACGGCGGCCGTAACTATAACGGTCCTAAGGTAGCGAAATTCCTTGTCGGGTAAGTTCCGACCTGCACGAATGGCGTAACGATGGCTCCGCTGTCTCCACCCGAGACTCAGCGAAATTGAATTTGCGGTGAAGATGCCGTATACCCGCGGTTAGACGGAAAGACCCCGTGCACCTTTACTACAGCTTCACATTGGACTTTGATCATACTTGTGTAGGATAGCTGGGAGGCTTTGAAACCAGATCGCCAGATCTGGTGGAGCCGTCCTTGAAATACCAGCCTGGTATGGTTGTGGTCCTAACCGAGGTCCGTTATCCGGATCCGGAACAATGTGTGGTGGGTAGTTTGACTGGGGCGGTCTCCTCCCAAAGAGTAACGGAGGAGCGCGAAGGTACTCTAAGTACGGTCGGAAATCGTACGGTTAGTGAAAAGGCACAAGAGTGCTTGACTGCGAGACAGACACGTCGAGCAGGAACGAAAGTTGGTCTTAGTGATCCGGTGGTTCTGTATGGAAGGGCCATCGCTCAACGGATAAAAGGTACTCCGGGGATAACAGGCTGATACCGCCCAAGAGTTCACATCGACGGCGGTGTTTGGCACCTCGATGTCGGCTCATCACATCCTGGGGC
>JARRLH010000438.1:0-2548 GCA_037387205.1 Desulfofustis sp. | reverse complement strand
CCCTGACACCTGACACCCGACACCTGAAACCTTTCATTCATCAATCTACAATCTAAAATCTCTTAAATCCGCAATCCACAATCCACAATCCGCAATCAAATTAGCGGTCGTCTTTCCCTCCACCCTTTTGAGCTTCCTCCTCTTGGGTTATGGCAAGTGCTGCAGCGGCAGCTGCCTCCCGCATTTTCTGGTCGACAGCGGTTGCGGGCTTGTCTTTGCTTTCGCTCTTTTCTTCAGACTTAGCTGAGTCGGTCTCCGGCGGCAGATACACGGTAACGTTGCGATGGGCGAACTCGATGCCTGCCTCACGGAAAGCCTCTTGAACCCGCTGGTAGACTACGCGGCGGACTATGAACTGCTGGCCGGGAATTGTCTTGAATTTGATCCGCATTATCATGGCGGAATCATCCATTTCTCTCACACCCTGGGACTTTATCTTGCCGAGCAAGCCTGCTGAGAGGTTTTCGTCATTTTGAATCTCCTTATTTATCTTTTTAATAATCTTCCTGACTTTATCGACATCGGTGTCGTAACGAACCCGAATATTCAGCTTCATGATGTGATAATCACGACTGTAGTTGGTAACCGTAGCCATGTCACCAAATGGGACTGTGATTACCGGACCGCGATGATGACGAAGCCTCATTGAACGTATGGATATGTGCTCCACCGTACCCCTTTGTCCAGAGGTTTCCACATAGTCGCCGATGCGAAAAGCATCGTCAATGAGAAAGAAGACCCCTGAAATGATGTCTTTGACAAGAGTCTGGGCGCCGAAACCGATGGCCAGGCCGACGATGCCGGCGCCGGCTATCATGGGCCCGATGTCAATACCCATTTCCGACAACACAATCATCGTTACTATTACCACCAGGACAACAAGGACGAATTTTTTCAGGAGCAACAGCAGGGTACCCTTCCGGGTGCCGCCGGCGCCGCCTTCTTCCATCTCTTCGTCGTCATCGGGAAACTCCTCCCGGAGTTTTCTGTCAATTAAGGTCTTGGAATACTCCCACAAAACCAGGCCGAGCAGAAGAGCCACAATGATGCTGAGCATGGTTGATGAAAAGACCCGGGTAACTGAGATGTCAATGCCCCACAACCTGAGAACGACGAAGAATAAGGCAACTACCAAGACGATACGGAAAAGTCGTTTTGCGAAAGGAACATACTGGCCCAGAGGCGCTTTTTTATCCACTTGCGGTTCAAGGTCGGCAGTGACTTCGCCATCTGTGTCCGGTTCATCATCTCCGCTCAAATCTATGGTTTCAGGCAACTCACCTGAGGCGGCCTTCAACAATCGCTGCCCCCATTGATCAATGCCAAGGAAGAGGGGAATGACGAAAAGGCTGGCAATGAGTTTGATGATCTTACCTTTTCCTGCAATCAGGGCGCTGATTTGCCAGAAGAATCCAGCAAAGATTACGTAAAGAATGGCAAAAATATGCCAGCTTTTGGCGAACCCAGCCCGCAGGGGAGAGTGGTCACAGGTGGAGCCAGCAGCATCCCGGCAGATGGCCTGGGCCACCCGCTGTCGGCTTTGCCAGATCATTATGATGAATAACAGAAAAACGCTGAGGCCGGCCGCACTGTAGAGCAGCAGGTAGAGTTCTTCGCTGATTTGCATATTTTCGACAATTATGCTCGCTCCCGCAATCAAGGCTGCGACTAAAGTAATTCTGAAAAACCAGCGGTAGAGGAATGTTGCATCTTCATTGGCCATGGGCACCAGACGTAGTCCGGGCTTTGCAGGGGATAGCACATGCCCGGCAAGGAAGATGAGGACCCGGAAATAGTAACTGGTGATCAGGTAGGTACCAATAATGATATATGCGGCGTTTCCCTTGTCAAAGAAGACGACAAAAAGGACCAAAGTGATCACTATGTAAGTGGCTACTCCAAGACCGTCCAGGAGTAATCGGCCTAAGGCATTACCTAATTTTTGCAGTGTTCCCCGGGGCACCGCGGTGAGCAGTTGCTCGTGAATGTCACGGGACAACCGTAACAGCAGCCTTTCCGCCAAGAGGCCGGTTCCAATCAAGGCAATCAAGCCGAGAAAGGTCATGAGTAGGGCAGCGGTCCCCTTGCCGTCGGATAGCAGTCCGATCAGGGCGCGGTGTTGGGACAGGACCGAAGCCGACTCACGAAAAATTTGCCGGATTCGCTTGAAAATCGCAGCAGCATCCGCATCGGCTTCGTCGAGGATCTGTCGTAGCCCGCTCCCTCTTTCAGTGGGATCTCCAGCGTCTGAGGTTACTGTGCTCACCTCTGCCTTCTTCTTGAGTTCCTCAATGAGAAGGCGCCTGACCTGCTCGTCGCTGAGGGTGGCCATGAAGGCGTCGACCTGGTCGCCGGGGAGTTGCGCCGGTTCTTGGACCTCTTCCGAAGCTTCCCCTTTTTTCTGGCCTTTCATCATCTTCAGTTGCTGGGGAGTCACTGCCCAGGCGGGCTGTCCCCAGAAGAATAGAAGGCTGAGCAGAAGAACGGTCAAAATTGCAGTTGCTTTGACATGGGTGCGCATTTTTAATCCTTGCCTTAAAGTATGAAA
>JARRLH010000437.1:0-4817 GCA_037387205.1 Desulfofustis sp. | reverse complement strand
GCCGGGTTTTGGCCGCCTATGGGAATGTGGGACAGTTTTACACGACGATTGAAAACTCGGGGGGTGCGGTAGAGACGCTTGAACACGGCGTCACGATTCTGGCTACCGGCGGCGACGAGGCCCGCACGACATCCTACGGTTTCGGCACCAGCCCGGCCATCATCACCCAGAAGGAGCTGGACCACAGGTTGGCCGACCGTTCCATCGACCCGCAGGTCCTCGACACCGTAGTCATGATACAGTGCGTCGATTCGCGCGAAGAACCGCGCAATTACTGCAGTCGGGTGTGTTGCGCCTCTGCTCTCAAACATGCCTTGCAGATGAAGGATCAGAATCCAAACATCGCCGTGTACGTCTTGTACCGTGACATGATGACGTACGGTTTTATGGAAACCTACTACACCCAGGCGCGCAAAAATGACATCGGTTTCATCCAGTACAGTCTGGAAAACAAACCGCGGGTTGAGGTCAACCAGGGCGCTGTAACGGTGAACGTCTTCGAGCCGATCATCGGCAAGACCATCGAGATCAGCACCGATCTGCTTGTTCTGGCCACCGGCATTGTTCCGGATCTTCCGGCCGATCTTGCCGCCGCTTATGGAATTGACCGCGACATGGATGGGTTTTTCCAGGAAGCCGAGTCGAAGTGGCGACCGGTCGATGCGCTCAAGGAGGGGGTCTTCGCCTGCGGTCTGGCGCACTCACCGCGCTCGATCGCCGAATCGATCGCCACCGCCGAGGCCGCGGCCCAGCGCTCTCTGCGAATTCTGAACCGCAAGAACCTTCCGGCCGGTAAAGTTCTGGCACGGGTTCATCACAGTCTCTGCTGTCTTTGCGAGCGGTGCATCGAGGCCTGTCCCTACGGCGCCCGCATGCTGGATGTCGATCAGCAGATGGTGATCGTGAACCCGCTCATGTGTCAGGGGTGCGGAAGCTGTGCGACGGCGTGCCCGAACAAGGCATCGGTTTTGGAGGATTTGCGGCAAGAGCAGATGTTCGATGTCATCGACGCGGCGCTCCTGACCAGGCACAGCGTTGAAAAATAGTATTCGGTTATGCCCGAAGGTCGCAACGTTCATGCGGTTACGGCATTGGGTCCGGTCCAAGCTTCCGGTAGGCGGCTCAGACAATCAGCCGCCGTTCACAACGGCTCATCCGGGCTCCGGTGCACCATTTTTAGGCATCGTGATGGACTTGTCGTTTTGAGCTAATTGAAGATAAAATCGACCACAACCTTCAACCGGCTAAACGGACTCAACGGGCTCAACCGGCTCAACCGGCTAAACAGACTCAACGGGCTCAACCGATTCAATCATGAACGTACACATGGGGATTCGACATGACGACGACAGTCAAGGGCGAAATCGATTTTTCAGACGGAGCGGGCAGCGATGATTTGGCACCGGTTCGAAAGATGGTGCAGGCCTGCATCCAGTGCGGCACCTGCACGGGATCCTGTCCCAATGAATTTGCGATGGACGCCACCCCCCGCCGACTCTGGCGGCTGGTCCTGACCGGCCAGAAAGAAGAGATTTTCCAGAGCAAGACCTTCAGCCTGTGCTCCGCCTGTTATTACTGCACCCTGCGGTGTCCCCGCGGATTACCGCTGACAGAGGCCATGGGCGCGCTCAAGCAGATAGCCGCGCGGGAAGGCCTGGCTCAATACCGGCAGAGCAGTCTCTTCTACAAGAGCTTTCTGGAGAGCGTGCGGCGCCATGGCCGGCTCAGGGAGATGGAATTCATGACGCTCTACTTCAACGCCATGAAAAATCCCTTGCTGCCGCTGCGGTTTGCATCGCTGGGCATAAAACTGATGCTGAAGGGAAAAGTCGCCCTGCAAATTCCTTCCAAAGGCAACGGCGAACTGGCAGCGCTGTTCCGGAAGGCCGCGGAACTGGAGGAGGCCCCATGAAGTATTTATACTACCCCGGTTGTTCCCTCGAAGGTTCGGCCCGCGAATACGATCTGTCCACACGCGCCTTCCTGACCGCGATCGGGGCCGAACTGGTGGAAATCGAGGACTGGACCTGCTGCGGTGCCAGCGCCGCCGAAGCCGTTAGCCGGAACTTGGCGTTGGCTCTGCCGGCCCGCAACCTGGCACTGGCGGAAAAGATGGGCGGGAGCAATGAGATCCTGGTGCCGTGCAGCGCCTGTTATCTCAACCTCAAGGCCGTTGAAGAGAAGGTCAAACGCGATGCCGCACTTTTGGATCGAATCAATGCGATCCTCGCCGTTGAAGGCCTGCAATTTGCGGGAAGGGTGCGC
The DNA here is from genome assembly GCA_037387205.1 of Desulfofustis sp. GTDB lineage: Bacteria > Desulfobacterota > Desulfobulbia > Desulfobulbales > Desulfocapsaceae > JABDQA01. The sequence goes on along the minus strand of JARRLH010000437.1, from coordinate 2,552 downwards.
GTTCGACACTTGCTCGAGGTGATCGTGCGGGACATCGGACCGGATCTGATCGCCAAGAAAACCGTGCGGTCCCTGGAGGAATTGTCGATCGCACCCTATTACGGTTGCCAGTGCCTCAGACCTTACCCTGTTTTCGATGATCCGGAAGCACCGCAGTCGATGACCCCCATCCTCGAAGCCGCCGGAGCGACGGTTCATCACTGGGGCATGGGTGGTAAATGCTGCGGGGCCTCGCACATGAACACCAAAATGGCGATCGGTATGGAGCTGGTCCGTTCGATCCTCTCGCGGGCCAGGGGGGCCGATGCCGTCGTGACGGTCTGCCCCATGTGCCAGATGAACCTGGAGGCCTACCAGGGCAAGATTTCGAAATTAGGCGGTGAGAACCTTGCCGTTACCGTGCTCTACCTGCCCCAGCTGCTGGGACTGGCACTGGGTCTCTCGGAGCAGGAGATGCGGCTGGATTTGAATCTGGCCGTGACGGCCGGCTTTCGACAAAAACTGCGCCACTCCGAACCCGTCCCTGCTTGAGCCGGGGCTCAAGGGGGCCATACGGCCGGAGGCATTAATGGCGGAATATTCGAATGGTTAATATTATCAAATATTTTCATCATCGACTGGTTACCAAGCTCATCCTGACCGTGGGCTTGACGCTGCTGCTGTCGATTTCGACCTGGGCGTATTTCAATATCGATTACCAGAAAGAAAAGCTCATGGATGAGATCGTCCAGGGGACCGACCGGTTGACCAACACCATCAAGCTCGGCGCCCACTATTCGATGATGCTCAATTCCCGTGATGACATCAACCAGATCATCAACAACATCGCCCGCCAGAAGGAAATCGAAAATATCCGCATTTACAACAAAGAGGGTGAGATAAAGTTTTCAAACCAGACCACGGAGGTCGACAGCAAGACCAACATCAAAGCCGAAGCCTGCGATATCTGTCACCGCACCACACCGCCGCTGACCGATCTCAATGTCAGCGAGCGAATCCGGATCTTCGATTCGGGCAAAGGCTTCAGGCTGCTTGGCATCATCAGCCCAATTCGCAACGAACCGGGGTGTGCCACCGATGCCTGCCATGTGCATCCGGAGGGCAAAAAGATTCTCGGCGCGCTCGATGTCGTGGTGTCGCTGCGGGAAACCGATAACGAGATCCTCTGGCCAACGCCGTCAACCTGATGGCCGAGGAAATCGGTAAAAAACAAGTCGAGTTGAACCAGCAGAAAAACGAATACCAGGATCTGTTCGAAATGGTCCCGTGCCTCATCACGGTTCAAGACCGGAATTACAAACTGGTGCAGTACAACCGTGAATTCGCCGAGAAATTCGCGCCCCAGCCGGGCGATTCGTGTTTCCGGGCCTACAAGGGCCGGTCGGAAAAATGCGTCGATTGCCCGGTTGAGATGACCTTCTCGGACGGCTGCTCTCACGTGAGTGAAGAGACCGGATTCTCCAAGGACGGCAAGCCCACCCACTGGCTCGTGAAGACATCGCCGATTAGAAACGCCGCGGGAGAAATCGTCGCCGCCATGGAGATGAACCTGGACATCACCGAACGTAAATTGCTCGAAAAGGAATTGGAAAAGTCGGAACGCAAATACCACGAAATCTTCAACAACATCCCCAACCCCGTCTTTGTGCTCGATTTCGACACGCTTGAAATTCTCGATTGCAACGAAAGTGTTACCACCGACTACGCTTTTACGAGAGGCGAGGTTCTCAACACTTCCTTTCTGGACCTTTTCGCGGAACAGAATAAGGAGAAATACCGGCGCCTGCTGCGGTCCTCGACAATGCTGAATCAGGTCAAGCACAGAGGCAAGGGTAACAAAACCCTTTTCGTGAACATCCGGATCTCGCCCTCGGAATCTACCGGAAAAAAAGTCCTGCTGATCACGACCAGTGACATCACCAAGCGTCTGGAAGCCGAGCAGCAGTTGATTCAGGCCAGCAAAATGGCCACCCTGGGCGAGATGGCGACCGGGATTGCCCACGAGTTGAATCAGCCTCTCTCGGTGATCAAGACCGCCAGCAGCTTCTTCGTGAGGAAAATAAACAAGGGTGAAGACATAGACCATCAGATCCTGCATTCGATGCTGAATAAAGTGGACAAGAACGTCGACCGGGCGAGCAATATCATCAACCACATGCGGCAGTTCGCACGCAAATCGGATTTGTCCTTGGATAAGGTCCAGGTGAACGATGTCTTGAAAAACGCCTTCGACATCTTCAGTCAGCAGTTGAAAGTCCGGGGTATCGAGGTGGTGTGGGATATCGACCGCACGCTGCCCAAGATAATGGCCGACCCCGGTCGGTTGGAGCAGGTCTTTATCAATTTGCTGCTGAATGCCAGGGATGCGATCGAGGAGAAAAGTGCCGCGAGGAGCGAGTCGGGAGAAAAGAAAATAACCCTCAAAACCTGGCAAGACGGTCAGCAAGTTGTCGCGGAAGTGAGGGACACCGGCGGCGGAATTCCCAAGGCCATCGAAGACAAACTCTTCGAACCCTTTTTCACCACCAAAGAGGTGGGGAAGGGAACCGGTC
>JARRLH010000436.1:0-2589 GCA_037387205.1 Desulfofustis sp. | reverse complement strand
TTCCGCATCCCGGAAGACCCGGAGACCAACCTGCTCATGGTCGGCTCCGGCACCGGCATCGCGCCGTTTCGTGCCTTTATCCAGCACATCTACGAACAGCAACCCGACTGGCACGGCAAGGTGCGACTGTTCTACGGCGCGCGCACAGGGACGGAAACCCTGTACCGCAATGATCTCAGGGATGACCTGACGAATTATTACTCACGCGAGACCTTCGAGGCCTTCGAGGGGCTGAGCAAACGGCCGTGGATGGACCGCGAGGACACCGGCCTGGGCGAGGTGGTGGGAAACAATGCCGAGGCGATCTGGGAACTTATGCAGGACCCGAAGACCCACGTCTACATCGCCGGACTGCCGAAGACCGCCGAGGACTTCTACAGTGCCATGGCGGTAGTCGCCGGCTCCAACGCCCGCTGGCGCTGGACGCGCGAGGAGATGATGGAACAGGGTCGATGGTCGGAGCTGCTATACAGCTAGATGGAAAAACCCCTCTCCAGAGGCACAGGGATGCGTGCTCAGACAGTAAGCAAGCCTTTCAAGCGGTGAGCAGGGGAACAGAAATGAAACGGTCTGAAGCACGCTTAAAGGTGCGAATTGCCGGATGCATCACAGGTGGCCTTGCTCTTTAATACCTGAAACACCTGCGATACTTTCCGTCACCTGGCAACGCTGCTACCTTCGAAATTTCGCTAAAATGATCTTTCGCTACTAACGCTGATTAAGTGTTGATGTGATCAACCAAAGAAACATGCGTATTCATCGCGATCCACCAGGCCCAGGAACTCCTGCAAAGAATCAACCTCTGGATCTGGTTCGTACCTGTGCCACTTTAAGTCAGCCCGTTGCCAATACACCCTCCATACTTTCTTTGCCTTGACGTACGTTGCTTTTGCCACCGGTTCTTCAATTTTCTTGGCTGGATTATTCCAGAGTGGACGAACCTCAAAGATCTCGACGCTTTGTCCTTTGATCCGATACCCAAGATCAAGTTCTGGACGCACATGCACTGGAGGGCGCCTTTGTTCCATGAATGCGCCAACCTCTTTCTCGATTCTTTTCATTTCGAACTCACTAAAAGCCATTTCATAAACCTGACGATCAATAGGCTAACTATTGGATGCAGTAATGATGGATGTCATTCGTTTCCGATAACGGGTTAGAGATTCATGTGGCGAATTTTGCTACTTATGGGCGCGTAATACCCGTGGATGTTACTATAAACCGGTATTGCCTTTGTCGTTATGTACGCATCTCCCTTCATAAGTATACTCGCATAATGGGGATTCCTGGCTTCCTATGGGGTAATTTCATTTCGAACAATCAAGGGTAGTTGTAAGACTCGCCTATTTGTTGGATTTCTTACTCCCCTGCCCGTCCTTGTTTTCATCATTTGAATTGATTTTGACGCCACAGAAGATTTGAAGCGTGCTTTGAGTTGGTTTTACACCTTGCTGCTTCAAGGGATTGGTCCAATCGGTACGATGTGGTTCTTTCGAATCCTCAAGACTCCAACCAAGAGTGGGTTATAAATGCCTGCTATAAGGAAATGCTTGATTATGACGCTCTAATAAAATAGTGCCTTCCCGGATTTTTTTCAGAAGTCTGAAATAGACTGATCGTCGCCTATTTGCGAGCCACCCGGCAATGGCAATTTTCAGGACTTTCTCGCCTGGCAAGTACTTATGCTGAATGACCGACTGTGACACGAGCCAGTCACCCGAGCAAATCACTCAGGTATTTCTTCTCCAGGTCCGAAATCTCCCCGGAAGCTGCCGTTCCCTGGCCAGGCATCTACGACCAGCAAACAGCAAAAGATGCCGTCCACATTAGGCAGCCACTCCCACACCTTTAGTTGCACCCTGGGTGTTGTTTACATGTGAATCTATTTCAGAGGGTCTATGCAAGAAGGGTGCTTGTATGGTATCAACGGGTGAATCATTCGCACGCGAAGTTTATTGGATGTAAATTTTAGATACTGAGTATTTAACCAGCCTGAAATTAAAATGATAGAGATTCTAGAAAGCTTGAAAGATTTCCCTGTGATGTCAGTGAAAGCAGGCGAAAAACTACTCGCACAGGGGGAGACAAACGACACAATATACTTTTTAGTTGATGGTTCTGTCGAGGTTATAAGAGATGGCTATAAGGTAGCTAGTGTGTCAGATAAGGGAGCCGTTTTCGGTGAAATGTCTATTTTACTTGATATTGAATGTTCTGCCTTGATTCGCTGTCTCGAAGACTCAAAATTCATTGCCATCGAAAACCCTAGGAAATATCTGGAAGAGCACCCTAAGTTGATTTGGCATATGTCACAGATATTAGGCCTCCGATTGTTTAACTTGAATCAGTATCTCGTAGATATAAAGCACCAGTATGAAGGACACGATCATCTGGGTATGGTGGACGATGTGCTCGAAACACTACTAAATCAGCAAAAAACAAAAGTTATGGTACGACGAAATAGTAAACGGGATATACCGGATTACTAATAGTAAAGTTACATAAGCTGCCGTGAATCACTCCCGGCGAGTGAATACCAATCGGCAGTCATTGACTCCAAATCAAGAATTATGTGGGCAGGGACATCGC
>JARRLH010000435.1:0-5198 GCA_037387205.1 Desulfofustis sp. | reverse complement strand
CTAAAACACCTTTTGGAACCGGATACATCTGTTTGATCTGTCCCCAACCCTTGTTCTCCTCATATCTCAATCTATGAATCTCTTCTAATCTCTCACCAGTAATTTCAGCCACTTTTTCAGCTAAATATTCCTCAAATACTTCTTTTGGAATATCTTCTCCATAAAACCTTTGAAGTGCCGTTTGATAAGCATTTTGATGCCCGGGACCGAAATCACCATATGCTCTTTCTTTGGCATATTCATAAGCTTCCTCTTTAAAGTATGCATTTTCGGGATCTGCCATCCAGTTTTCATAAATGGTCATCTTTAGATTTTTGTACCCTTCTCCTGTAGATCTCTGATATGCATAGCTATTAGCTTCTTTCCACTCTTCAGACGACCTTAATCTATCTAACGCGTATTGGTACTCTTCATCCCATGCAATAGTTCCACTATCAGCTTTGCTATTTGCGTATTCCGTAGCTCTGTTCTCAGCATCAACAACATTATCTGCATGATCTATAGATTTTTGAATAACAAAATCTTCTGCATATTCTTCCGCTTTTTGTTCAAAAACTTCCTCAGCATAATTTTGAGCTTTTTCTTCGATAAATGATTCGGCCATATCTTCTGCATAAGCTTTTTGAGCACGCTCTTGAGCATCCGCCAAATCAAATTCTGAAAAAGACGCCTCGGCGATATTTTCCGCATGTTGAGCCTGGGCAGGATTTGTGAAGCTTGGCTCTTCCTCAAAAGCGTAAATAGTAACCGGAACAATGAAGCAAAACGCAGCTAATAGTATCGTAATTATGTTACACAATTTCATATTGAAACCTCCCTCTCCTGTTTCTTTATCTGACGACCAAATAAAAGCAGCCCTTCCGTGAGCTCAACAGCTGGCTCGCCATCCTTCACCGGCATGGTTTCGGACACGTCAAACCAGCTGAGCCTCACTTGGTCTTTTATGTTTTTATCACTCATCTGTACGATCATCTTTTTAATCTCTAAAGCCCGATACCTGGCCGCTTCCCGATCATTTTCGATAAACACCACTACCTCGAGATGCAAACGTTCATCCTGTTCCAGGATCAATGCCAGCGGAACAAGTTCTTCCTGGCGAATATCCAATGGCAACGATTCATCAAGCAGCGCCTGCTGGTTCAGGATTATTTTTTGAGGCCCGACCCGGTAGGTGCGAAACGAATAATCCTTATACCCATTGAGTCTTTTTACGGCTCTAAACGGTTTGGTTCCCATCCGGTTATCCTGCAGGAAGGAACGCCAGGAAGAAATCTCTTCGGGAACCTGGCCAAGGGCGCGATAAATCAGTCCACTGTTGTAGAGTGCGACGGGATCAGCGGGTGACAAGGCCAAAACAGCCTGATAGGCACCTAGAGCTTCCTGGTCATTTTTGTCGCTCAGATAGTTGTGGCCTAGGTTGATGAGCAGCGGAATGTTTTTCGGATCAACGTCAAGGCCCCTCAGATAACTGCGCCGCTCCCCTTCCTTGTCCCCGCTGGCCCAGTGCCCCACCCCTTCCCAATAGGCAAACTCAGGGTTCTGCGGATCAAGCAGCGCCGCCCGCCGCAGAAAGGCAAGGGCCTGCGCCTCGCTGTTGTCCGCCTGCAGCAGACCGCGGCCGATCATATAGGCAGACTTCGGATTCTCCAATATCTCCGGCTGAATTTGTGGGTCAGAATTGGTATTGGCGGCAATCGGCACAGGTTGCTGCTGAGATATTTGACCCAGAAAAAACGATCCCACGATCAGCAGTGCAACCCCGAACGCGTAGATCGGCCTGAAAGAGATGGTCTGTGACTGCGACACATAATTCCAGGCAACGCTTATCAGCGATGGTTTTGGCGATGAGATGCGAGCCATTACCCTGCCTGTCAGATCAGCCGGGACCTCCTTGAGCGGCAGCTCCTGCAATTGCTCAATCAGGTCTTGTTCTGTGCTGTTTAGAGGATTCGTTGCCATTTTCCTAGTTTTTCAGTTTCTGACCAAGTTCATCCAGGGCCCGCTTCAGCCTCATTTTCACCGCACTATCAGAGATTTCAAATATCTCTGCTATTTCCTTAATCGAACAATCGTGCCGGTATTTCAACAGCACCATTTCGCGGCGGTCTTCGGCAAGCATTCCAAGGGCTGCAATGAGCCCCTTTGCCCGCTGGCCAGCTTCAACGAGGTGTTCCGGCTGTATCGTTTCGTGAGCGTCACTTTCCCGTACGAATGTATCGATGGTTTGTTCTCGCCTGCTTCTTTTTCTGGCCCAGTCTCGTGCATAATTAAGTGCCAGGGTATAGAGCCAGGCAAAAAAGCTATGCTGCTTTCTGTAGTGTCCCAGTCTCTCAAAAGCCCTGCAGAAAACATCCTGGGCCATATCCGCAGCTTCCTCAGAGGAGCCGCTGTAACGGTACATCAGGTTGTAAATCTGGATCTTGTAACGCTCGACAATAACTGCGAAGGCATCGCTATCGCCTCCTCGAATGTTATCGACAAGCGTGTCGTCAGAAATCTCCATAAACGTGATTGCTCTTTAGTTTAATAAACGTCTGCCAACAGGATTGGTCACAAAAAAAGGTTTCTTTTCCTGATCGTCAGCTTGTGAGGCTCGGAAAACCAGCTGATACCAATTTTATCCGGCTCTATAGCTGGAAATTGGTCGACCAGGTAGCGCTTGATGGCATGGGCTTTATTGCGAGCCAGATCCTTGTTGTTTTTCTGATACACAACGATTTGCAGCGTTTCTTTATCGAAATTTTCAAAATTCGAGCCAATCACATTTAAAGATTCATAGCTGGATGCATCGAGAGTTGAAGAGAAAGGTTCAAACCAGATTTTTTCAATGGTAATTGTCCGCGTGCCAAGCCGATGATTACGGAAGGTGAAATCGCCAAGCACATTCAGGTAATCTGTGGCCTTGCGCGCCATCGTACCCGAGGGATAGCGCCAGACATATTCAAGCCAGCCGCGCCTTTCCTCCGGGGCTCTGCCCAGCTGATGCAGGATTAGAGCACGATTGTACAACGCAGCAGGGCTGTCCGGCCAGATAGCAAGTGACTGTGCATAAAGGTCGAGAGCCTTTTCATACTCTTTTCTCTGGAGTTTAATGTGCCCCAGGTAAATCAAAGACTGCAGGTGATCATCATCAAGGTTCAGCGCCTCCTTATAACTGGACTCTTCATTTTTGATATCACTAAGCCCGCCAAACGCCACCCCGGTCCAGAAATGATAGTCCGCATTAAGGGGATCTAGGTCTCTGGCTTGTTTGAGATGTTCAAGCGCGAGCTTATAATCGTTGTCCTGCAGAAGAAATCGGCCGTAATAGTAATGGGCCAGACCACTCTCCGGATTTTCCTGCACTTCCCTGGCGAAGCTCTCACGGCCCTTTTCATACTTGCCACTGGTAAGGTAATAGTCGCCTTTGAAGGTGTGTTCGACCGTTGTCCCGACATTTTTAAGCACACACCCGGTCAGCAGAATCACACAGAACAAAGGAAATAGGTTTCGCAACGTTATCATAATCTCGACCAGCAATTAATCTTCATCCACACTCGTATTAACTACAGCAGAACTCGTTTTCAGGCTATCACCGAAACATGGTGAAGTTCAAATTTTTTCAATCGATCCATAATAATTGCCAGCCGGGCAGTGATGGGGATATTTAAAGATATATTTTTGTAACTACCTGGGAACACTTCGCAATTAATCAAGAGTTTCCGCTCCTCCACTGTACTCCAGAGATTATGTCCTTATAAGTATCAACAATACCGACTGGAAGAAGGGTTTTATTTGTCGGGAAAATCAGAGAAATATCAAAACTACATCACAGGAGATCAGTATGAAATATATTCGAAACGTCGCCTTGGGGGCGGTGGGAATCATGCTGCTGACGGCAGCGTCGGCGATCGCGTCCGCCCCACCAAACGGCAGCGACGGCAGCCTCGAGTGGCGGACAGTGACAAGCATGGAACTGCCGGCCAAAGCCTTGCATTTCAAGCGCTCCCTGGATGGCAAGTACCTGTTTGTCCTCACCGAGGATCAGAGAGTGCTCGTCTATGACCAGCGAAACAACCTGCAGGGCTCCATACCGGTCGACCCGGGCGTGACCGATCTGGACATTGCCCCCCAGGGTCAGCTTCTCTATCTGATCGACACCGAAAAACAGGTGACCACGACCATGGCCATCGATTTCATCGTCGATATCGACATCACCAATTCAGCCTTCAAAGGAGCTCCTCGAACAGGTGTTCGAGAAAAATCCGGAAACAGTAAAAATCGCCTACAAACATCTACCGCTGCGCAGCCATAACATGGCCCGGCCGGCAGCACTCGCCTCAATGGCGGCGAACGAACAGGGCAAATTCTGGGAGTATCATGACAAGCTCTTTGGTGAGCAGAAGATTGTCCCGGCATCGTTTGACCGCATTGCCACCGAGCTTGAACTGGATCTCGAAAAATTCAAGTCGGACATGAATTCACGGCAGTTACAGCAGATCGTCGCCCAGGACACCGCCGATGCGGGCCAACTCGGCGTGACCGGCACCCCGACCGTGTTCATCAACGGCTCCAAACTCAAGCAGCGCTCGCTGCAGGGGTTCCAGGCCCAGATTGACGAGGCGCTGGCAAAGGTTAATTGATGCAATTATTCTTAACGTAGGTGAGTTTCAAGTGTCAGTGAAATCGCTTGGTTACCTGAGAGTTAAGAACTCGCTCAAAATTTTACAAATCCATACAAATTAGAAAGCCGGTCGGGAGTATTCTCGACCGGCTTTCGTTATGGACAAAAATGCCCAGTGTGGTTTGAAATCAGTTTTAGGAGGCATCCTCCGACGGTGGAATAAGGTAGATAAGAGGATCAACTTCCTCGCCACCAGGATCGATATCGTTCCCTTCTACGATCTCGTGTTCAACTTCAGAGACGTCTTCAGGAATGTCGTCTGCCCCTGGGTCATTTGCATCGACCGAAACATCACCGGTGAAAGTACTCCCGTCAATACCGCCTTCATCATTTTCTCCACCAACAATAACATCCTCTACTCCATCATCAATTATATCTGGAGAGGTAGAGAGAACTGGGTCCGTACCGTCAAAATCGACGAGATCACCTACCAACACATCATCGCCGTCACCCCCGGAAAGAGAGTCTGTGCCTAATCCACCGATCAAGACATCGTCACCGGCACCACCATCGATTATATCATCGCTGACGTCAG
>JARRLH010000434.1:0-4317 GCA_037387205.1 Desulfofustis sp. | reverse complement strand
CGCATAATTTTTTAACTACCTGAAGGAGGTTTTTTATGAATGAAGATGCAGGAAAAGCTTATTGGTACGCAACATTGAAGCTCATTGCGGGCGTTCTCGTTGTCTGGTTCGTCGTCTCCTACGGATTCGGCATCCTCTTGGCTCCGGCACTGAACGGCATCAAGCTCGGCGGTTACCCGATGGGTTTCTGGTGGGCGCAGCAGGGTTCCATGTATGTCTTCATCGCCCTGATTTTCATCTACGCCAAGCTGATGGGTAATCTGGACAAAAAATTCGACGTTCACGAAGAGTAAAGAGAGGAGTTATCAATGAGTCTTCAAGCGACTATCTATCTCGTTGTCGGCCTTACCTTTGCTCTGTACATTGGTATCGCCATCTGGGCTCGTGCAGGTAGCACGAGCGAATTCTACGTTGCAGGCAGTGGTGTCCATCCGGTTCTGAACGGTATGGCAACCGGCGCTGACTGGATGTCCGCAGCGTCCTTTATCTCCATGGCCGGCCTGATCGCCGGTATGGGTTATGGTGGCGCACTGTTCCTGATGGGTTGGACCGGTGGCTACGTTCTCCTGGCCATGCTGTTGGCACCTTACCTGCGTAAGTTTGGTAAGTTTACCGTGCCTCAGTTTGTCGGTGACCGTTACTACTCCAAAGGCGCAAGCTCAGTGGCCGTTATCTGCCTGCTGATCGCCTCGACAACCTACATCATCGGCCAGATGACTGGTGTCGGTGTTGCCTTCTCCCGTTTCCTGGGCGTTTCCAACCACGTTGGTATCTTCGTCGGTATGGGTATCGTTTTCATGTACGCGGTTTTCGGCGGCATGAAAGGCATCACCTACACCCAGGTTGCCCAGTACTGCGTTCTGATCGTTGCCTATACGATTCCGGCAATCTTCATTTCGATGGCACTGACCGGCAATCCTCTGCCGCAGCTCGGCCTCGGTGGTGACTTTGTTGGCACCGACATGACCCTGCTTGGCAAGGTCGACCAGGTTGTTACCGACCTCGGTTTCCCGCAGTACACCACCTCGACCCGTATCAGCACCCTGAACATGTTCGTCTACACCTTCTCCCTGATGATCGGTACTGCGGGTCTGCCGCACGTTATCATCCGCTTCTTCACGGTTCCCAAGGTTAAGGACGCACGTGCTTCCGCTGGTTGGGCACTGGTGTTTATCGCCATCCTGTACACCACCGCTCCTGGCGTTGCCGCCATGGCGAAACTGAACCTGCATGCCACCGTCAACAAGGCTGTCAAAGGCGGCGGTGACCTGTTCGCAGCTGAAAACAGCATCAAGTACGATGAGCGACCCGACTGGATGAAGCGTTGGGAAGTCACCGGCCTGCTCAAGTTCGAAGACAAGAACGGCGACGGCCGCATCCAGTTCTACAATGACAAGAATCCGCCTGCGGGTGCTGTCGCTGCTGGCTGGAACGGCAACGAGCTGAGCGTTAACCGCGACATCATCGTTTTGGCCAACCCCGAAATCGCCAGACTGCCCAACTGGGTTATCGCTCTGGTCGCTGCCGGTGGTCTGGCTGCTGCACTCTCGACTGCCGCCGGTCTGTTGCTGGCCATCTCGTCAGCGATTTCCCATGACCTGCTGAAGGACATGTGGATGCCTGATCTCTCCGAGAAGGGCGAGCTGATGGCCGGTAAGATCTCGATGGCTTGTGCGATCGTGGTTGCCGGTTACCTCGGCCTCAACCCGCCTGGGCCTCAACCCGCCTGACTTCGCAGCCGGTACCGTGGCGATCGCCTTCGGTCTCGCTGCAAGCTCGATCTTCCCCGCCCTGATGATGGGTATCTTCAACAAGAAGATGAACAAGGAAGGCGCGATTGCCGGTATGCTTTGCGGTATCGGTTTCACGATGATCTACGTGTTCGCTCACAAAGGGCTCTTCTTCATCAAGGGCACCGAGTTCCTCGGCCTCTTCGGTGGCAAAGCGAACTTCTTCCTCGGCATCGAGCCGAACGCGATCGGTGGTATCGGTGCACTGGTGAACTTTGCTGTCGCCTACGTGGTCAGCAAGGTCACTCCTGATCCGCCCGAGCATATTCAGCACCTGGTGGAAAGCGTGCGTATCCCGCGCGGTGCCAAGGCTGTTGATGGTTCTCACGTGCACTAAGTTTCAGTGCAAATGCTCTGATTGGGCTTTTGTCTGATCATTTGACCCCGCCAGCCAGTCTGGCGGGGTTTTTTTCAAGAATTTCATTGATCGACCCGACAACCTCAGGTAAAAAGATTACAAATTTATCCCAATCCTTATTTTGGGATCCCTGGAGCAAAGAATGTTAAAGTTTGACATCAGTTCAGCGATTACCTGGATACTCTTTTTGGCCCTTTTCCCCATGGCATTTATCTGGCTGCGTCGGGCCTACCGGATTTTCATCAAGAAGGATTATTCCGAGGTCGCGCTGAAACGCGGCGAAGCGCCATCAGACCCCGCAAAATGGGCGCCGGCGACCGGTATGGTCAACCTTCTGGCAGGCGGTACCGCGCTCGTGACGATCATCGGCGTCCTGCTCTACCCTGCAACCGGGATCTCAACCGTCTTCAAAGATTACAGGAACTGGAGTGCGGTTGCCGGTGTGACGATCTGGTTCAAGGTTTTCGCCGATTACATTGTCAGCCGCCAGGCCCACCCGTTTATTATCAAGAAAAAGGACCAGCCCGGTAAAGAAAAAGGCTGATCCCTTGTCCGGATGAAAACACCCCGTCTATATCAATGATCTGTTATAATCCCAGATAAATCAGACACCCAACAACCGAAGGAGGATGCTTATGACTTATCGAATGATACACTCCTGCATCCGGGTTATGAATCTGGAGAGATCGGAGAAGTTTTATACTGAGGCGCTTGGCTTTACAGTGGCTCGTCGCAAGGATTACTCAGAACACAAGTTCACCTTGAGCTATCTGCGCTCGCCGGGCAGTGACTTCGAACTCGAACTGACCTGGAACCACGATCAGGCCGAGCCCTACGAACTGGGGAACGGGTACTCCCACCTTGCCGTTTCCGTTGCCGACCTGGAAGCTTCACACCAGCGCCACGAGGAGATGGGCCTGAATCCGAAGCCTCTCAAGGGCCTGCCGGGCCAGGGTGCGCGTTTCTACTTCCTGTCAGATCCGGACGGATATCTGGTTGAGGTCGTCAGGGAATAGGTTTCGACTCCCGATGCTGCTTCTTGAGCATGTTAAATCGGATTGCGGGTCAAAACAAAAAATCCTTATGCCTAATGTTACAGCCATGAGCAATAAAAAGGCGGACCCGATAGTTAACGGGTCCGCCTTTTTATTATGGAGCCGCTGATCCGATTCGAACGGACGACCTGCTCATTACGAGTGAGCTGCTCTACCAGCTGAGCTACAGCGGCAAACATAGACAAGGTTCAGATACTTAGCATAATCTCCTTGCTCTTTCAATCAATTTCAGGGGCCTGAGCGGTCTTCATGATTTGCATGGCAAGGATCAGGAGAGGCCAATTTCCAGGTCTTCCCACAGGTCCTCGATGTCTTCGAGACCGACTGATAGACGCAGCAGCCGCTTTGAGATCCCCTGGCGGATTTTGTCCTCTGCCGGGATCGCCCCGTGCGACATTGACCAGCAATGAGTGAGGATGGTTTCGACGCCGCCGAGACTCGGAGCTATGATCGGCAGTTTGACATTGCCAAGGAGCTCTTTCACCTGCTGCTCTTCGCGGAGCTCAAAGGAAACAACCGCTCCTGCTCCGGAAGCCTGCGAAAAATGCAGCTGCCGACCTTTGAAATTATCCAAACCCGGGTACCATACCCTGCCGACGGCCGGATGATCTGTCAGGCGTCGGGCGAGTTCCCCGGCGGAACGCTGGCCTGCATCGAGCCTCACCTGAAGAGTCTTGATGCCCCTGGAGAGCAGGAAGGAGTCAAAGGGTGACAGGACCGCGCCGAAAGCATTCTGAAAATATTTGAGCCGCTTGCCAAGGTCCCTGTCGTTGACTGCCACCATGCCAGCAAGAATGTCGCTGTGGCCACCGAGGAACTTGGTCGCGCTGTGGATGGTGATATCGATACCCAGGTCCAATGGTCGTTGCAGCAGAGGGGTCATAAAGGTGTTGTCGAGTATGGTGATCAGGCCGTGCTGCCGGGCAATTTCAACCATCGCTCGCAGATCAGTGATTTGGAAGAGTGGGTTGGACGGAGTTTCCAGGAAGAGCGCCCTGGTCCGTGGTGTGATCGCTGATTTGACGGCGTCTGTGTCCGTGGTATCGACCAGGCTGCAGGAGATCCCCTGCTGCGGCAGGACTCCGGTGATGAAGCGCCAGGATCCTCCGTAAAG
>JARRLH010000433.1:0-5217 GCA_037387205.1 Desulfofustis sp. | reverse complement strand
GTCCGATCTCGGCCTGAAAATCCTTGATTCGTTTCAGCCAGCGCCAAAACTTGAATTCAAAGAGCAGCCAGCTCGGTGGATGAAAATTGATCAATGGCACACCTGCATGCAGAGCCAATTCGGCACAGCGCTTGAGCTGATCGATCTTGCTGCCCCAGCCGTCGATTTCAAAAAAAGGTGCATGGAGCGAAAGGACCGGGTGGATGCTTTGCAGTTCCTTCAGATGGTCCAACGCCCTTGATCCGGAGAAGTCATGGTTGATGATCACTTCCAGACCGTCAAAGCCTACATCCCTGGCCATTTCAAAGACCTGGGTTGAGGGCAAGGTGTATAGACTTCCTGCTGAGAGTATCAACTTCATCGGTAAAATTGCTGTGTATAATAAAACATCATTTTAAAGCTCGCGTATTACGGCAGAGCCAATCATCCGATCAATGCCGATCCTTACCGGGTGAAAATTTCAGGGGCTGTGAACTTTCTCAACCAGGAAGCGTCGCAAATGTTCCGGTGGCGGTGGCGTCAGCCGCGACACGATGATCATCGTCAGGACGACCACCGGTGCGCCAATCAGGGCAGACGATGTCGGTGGCAGTACAGCGCGTAATGTCGGGAAGATGTGCCCGAACAGAATCGGGGCGAAAGTGATCGTGATGCCCACCAGCATTCCGGCGATGGCACCGTACTTGTTGGCCCGGTCCCACCAGATGCCCAACAGGAAGACCGGGAACAGCGTGTTGCCGGCGAGAGCGAAGGCGACCGCCGTGATCTGGGCGATCAGTCCCGGCGGGTTCACCGCTATCACCAGGACAATCACGGCGAGGACCAGGGTCGCCGCCTTGGCGACCAGAAGCAGGTGTCGCTCGTTGGCATTCGGATTGATCAGGCGGTAGTAGATATCATAGGAAACCGCCCCGGCCGCCGTGACCAGGAGACCGGTAATGGTACTGATTGCGGCAAGGATGCCGCCGACGGCGAGAATTCCTACCAGCAGCTCATTGACCCCCACCCATTCGGCGGTTTTGATGACGATGATATCTGCTATGGCCTGCGCTTCGAGCGGGTCGAATGCTGCTCCGGACCGCTCCATCCAGTTGCGGGCAAAGGCCCCGAACGCCGGTGCACTCCAGTAAAGCAGGCCGATGAAGAAGATTCCCCAGACCACGCCCCAGCGGGCGTCACGGGTATTCGGCACGGTGTAGAAACGCGATAAAACGTGCGGCAGCCCGGCGGTGCCGACCATCAGGGTAAAGCAGAGCGCAATCCACTCGGAGGGCGAGCCGAAAGTCCAGGGAAAGAGGTAGTGAACTGCGGCAGAAGCCAGTTGTAGTCGAGTTTTTTGGCGATCATCATCAAGGGGATGACGAAGGAGAGAATCAGGATCAGGTAGTGCATCTGCGGGTTGCGCGCCGCTTTCAGAGCTCCGGCGATGATCAGGTAGGCGAGGGTGACAACGATGCCGAATACCAGTGCCTGGGTATACTCGATACCGAACATCCAGGCAAAGACCAGTCCAATCCCCTTGTACTGGGCGACACAGTATATCAGCGAAATAATGATCGCGATGACGGCAGAAATGACCCGGGCCACCGAGGAGTCATAGCGGGCTTCGACGAAGTCAGGTGCCGTGTATTTGCCAAAGCGGCGAATCTGGCTGCCCATCAGGACCAGCAGCAGAACGTAACCGCCGGTCCAGCCGAGGATGTAGGCGAAGGCGAAATAGCCATTGAGAAAAAACACCCCGGCAATGCCGAGAAACGAAGCCGCACTCATCCAGTTGGATGCGATGGCCGCACCGATATTGGCGTGACCGATCGAGCGAACCTGCAGACCGTAGCCGCCCTTGTCCTGTCGCCGTGACATGAGACCGACGACCAGGGAGACAATCAGCACGCATGCCAGCATGAAAAACGGCGTGTACCTGACCGAATACTCCATGGACCCTCTCCTAACGCCGCCTGCGATAGCTGGAACCCAGCCAGTCGATCAGGATGTTGAAGAAAAAACAGAGAAAAATAAACCAGAGGATCAAAAACTGCCCGCTGTACCAGAAATAGGCCGGTATACCGAAGATATAAGGAACTTCTGACAAGGTGCGGGCTGGATCGTTATGAGTGAAAGCCAGGTGAATCGGCATACCGAAGGTCATAACTCCCCAGGCAGCAAGTGTGATCCAGATGATCGTCACCTCTTTACGCATGAACCCGGCGCGTGGACGGAAGAAGTTGATGCGCAGGTCCTCCATGTTCTCAGGATCCTGGTGATTGCGATGAGGCATGGTGCGGTTCTCCTCTAGGAGTCGCCTTGCGACAGCGACGGGAATAAGTCGAACATTGCTTAGGATACATTAACCCATGGACTTTGCCAATCTCGGTTTCATGGCTGCGCTTTCATGATTTCGGCGAGGACCGTGGTTGCAAAACTGCCTTTCGGCAGTGAAAAAGACAGCAGCAGATTGTTGCCGTCCGCGACGCATGTCGCCGCCTGGATCGGCACCCGCAATGGACGTCTCTCCCCCTCCATGGCCAGGCCGCCGGAAAGACGAAAGGATCGCGGCGTCAGCCCTTCCTTGTCGAGCAGGCCCTCCTCAAGCAGTCCGGCTTGTGCTTCGGCCAATGGCCAGCACCGCTTTTTTGGGGGGAGTGCCTTGCTTGAGCAGCCTGAGCAATGTGCGTTCAGGGCGGCAGTGTCGTGGCAATTTTTCAATTGCGGTCTCTATATCTCCTTTGTGATAGGCTGCAGCGGCCTCACGCCAGCCGGGGTGCAAGATTGACAATGGGTCGCCAACGATCTCGCCAACCGCTGCGTCAAAGTCCTGATTGAGGATCGCCCGACCGATCCGGTGTGAATTGTCCAGTGAACCATAGCGTTGCTCGCCAAAGCGGTTCGGTACCCCGGATTCCTCAAGCAGTGCCAGGATCTCCAGTGCTTTTGGCAACGAATTTGGTTCCGGCTGGTGGATGCGAATCCGGAAATGATTGCCGGCCAGGTGTCCGGGGCGCAGTTTGTTGCGATGCAGGTTCGCCGAAAGAATTGTCACACCGGGAATGTCCAGCCCCTTGATGTCGCCGGGCTTGCGTGAAGGCACGGAAACGGTCTGCCGGGTAATCGCCTGGGCATCCTTGAGGCCGGCATATCCGAGATCACGCTCCTTGCAGTCAAGGGCTGTCGCTAGTTCCCTGAGCAGGTCATAGGTGGTCAACCCCTGCTTTTCGATCGTCAGGTAAAGGTGGTCCCCCTCCCCGGAAGGCGGGTAAAGCGGGATTTCCTCAACCCGGAAATCCTCAGGTTGATGACGGATCGTTCCGCCGATCCCCGGGATCTGGTCGGTCAGGTACTCAGTCATTTTCTGCCATCTGCCAGCGAATTCGGAACCCGCGCTGCACCTCCGGTATCGGCAGGTTGTGGCGCGACACGGCCATGTCCCTCTGATAGTGAATGAAGTAGATCTTCTGGCCCCTGTCGAGAAAACGCTGCATATACTTGGAAACCGGGTAGCCGGTAAGGGCTGTGGTCCATGCTGTCGCCAGCATGTTGCGATAACCAGCCAGATCGTGAATCTGTCCGGCGACATCTTCGGCATAGTCATCGAAGTCAGTGCTGAAATAAAGATCTCCCCCGGGTTTGAGATAATGCGCAAGAGTTGCAAGGAAGTTCCGGTTGACCAACCGCCGTTGCCGATGCCGCTTCTTGGGCCATGGGTCAGGGCAGTTGATATACACGGCGGAAAGGCTTTCCGGTTGCAGTCCCCTGGCCAGCAACCAGCGTGCCTCGACCCGTAAGACCCGGATATTGTCCAAGCCCGAGAGATCAATCTTGGCACAGGTCTTCAGGCAACCCTTATTGTAGATGTCAATGGCGATAAAGTTCATCTCCGGCTGCATGCGGGCCCGTTGCAAGACAAAGTGGCCGGTGCCACAGCCGATTTCGAGAGCGAGGGGATTGCTGTTGCGAAAAATCCCAGCCCAGTCCGGCGGGCTTTCAAAGACGGTGTCGTTGATAATGTTGGGGGACAGGATCGGTATTACACGTTGGGTCATATCGGGTCTGTTGGTTAGGGGTTTTGCTCTTGTTACCTTGGTTTTATCAGGTAGATCAGAGCTTCTATTTCTTCATCGGAAAGGTGACTGAAGTCGGGCATGCTGCCATCGGCATGCGTCCCGGGCTGGTTGACCAATTGCAACCTGATCTCCGCCCATGACAGGCGCTCGCGCATCTCCTCAAAGCTGCCGGCATCCCTGCCGCCATCTCCCTCGAAGGTATGGCAGGCTTTGCAGCCCTGGGAGTTGAGGAGCTTCCGCGCCAGCGCGGTGTCCTTGGCCAGACTGTCGAAAGGCAGATATGTAACGATGATCAGGGCCAACCCGCCGATCATAAACAAGGTGCGTGACATCGGGTCTCCGGAACAAAAGCGAAATCGCTTCAACAGCATAACCAAGATCGTGCTGTTCGCCAAGCAGCTAAATGGTGAAAGAGCTTGAAATCATGCCACTGGCCAAGTAATCTAGCGCGATAAAGTTATCAGACCATCCATAACCTTTTCAAGGAGTTCTCTTAATGCTGATAGTTATGCATCACTCGGCAACCGACGAGCAGGTCCGGGCGGTTACAGACGCTGTTGAAGCCATGGGCCTGATCGCGGAACCGATTCCGGGGAGCTTGAGAACCGCTATCGGAGTCCTCGGCAACCAGGGTTATGTTGATGATACGACGATCCGCGAACTTCCTGGTGTCCGTGAAGTCATTCACGTCAGCAAGCCTTACAAACTGGTCTCCCGTGATTTTCATCCAGCCCCCTCGGTGGTGGAGGCCGGCGGTGTCAAGTTCGGTGGTGGCCAGCCACCGGTACTGATTGCCGGGCCCTGCACCGTGGAGAGCGAAGAGCAGATGCTGGCGGCCGCCCGGCTGGTGAAAGAGGCTGGTGCGCACATGCTGCGCGGCGGGGCGTTCAAGCCGCGGACCGGGCCGCATAGTTTCCAGGGCCTCGGTGTTGAGGGCCTGAAGTACCTGCGCCAGGCCGGTGATGCGGAAGGTCTGCCGGTGATTACTGAAGTCATGCGCATTGAACAGCTTGAAACGATCTGCCGGTACGCGGACGTGCTGCAGATCGGGGCCCGCAACATGCAGAATTTCACACTAAATTTGACTAACTGATGATAACGATTACTTTACCAGATGGTTCCGAGCGCCAGTTTAAGCAGCCTGTTACGGTCGCTGAAG
>JARRLH010000432.1:0-2608 GCA_037387205.1 Desulfofustis sp. | reverse complement strand
TATTGGCAAGGTCGATATTCTCATGCTCGGCAGATGAAACGAGCCAAAGCCTGTACCCGCAAATTGAAAAATTATCTTGGACGAGTGCTTCGAGATATTGACCGTAACTGTTCTGAGCCGGACCATCAACTGCAATCACTAATGGATATCGGGACCCGGATCTATCACCAACAAAGAAATGACAAGAATAAGGTCTACAGCGTTCATGCACCGGAAGTTGAGTGTATCAGCAAAGGAAAAGCGCACAAGCGATATGAATTTGGTTGTAAAGTCAGTGTGGCAGCTACCAGTCGTGGGGGCTGGTTTGTCGGAGCAAAGGCTTACCATGGCACCCCTTATGATGGCCACACTCTGAAGGATAGTTTGGAACAAGTAAACCGGATAGCCGGAGAACCCGAGCATGCATTTGTTGATATGGGCTATCGGGGCCATAACTACCGTGGCGACATTCAAGTACATGTAGACAAGCGCCGGCGTGGAAGAACAGCTAAAAGCCTCTGGCGCTGGATGAAACGCCGGGCAGCGATAGAGCCTGGCATCGGTCATTTGAAACGAGAGCATCGAATGGATCGCAACCGTCTCAAAGGAGTCGAAGGAGACCGAATCAACGCGATACTTAGCGCAGCTGGAATGAACTTCCGGAAGCTGCTTAAGAGGGCAGCTGACTTTTTACACCGAATTTTCCTTTGGCTTCAATTTTGTCAAAGAACAAGTTTTTGCCAAATTCCTGGCAAAATATGAGTTTTTCAGGATCGACTAATTAATCTGGCAACAATTGCCATCTGCATTTCACATACGGGTATTCTGAGGAATCGATTTAACTGACTAACCTATTATATTCTCAGCGTTTTTCCCTTTTTTGAAATAATACTTTAGATTCTGCATGATTTTTGCATAATTCTATCGGTTAAACAGAATGACAACTCTAAATGTGGATAATCATGATACTTCATAGACTACGGATCTTCTTAAAATTGCGTCACTCACATTTTGCTGTTTTTCGCTTATTCTGGCTTAGCTTTTTGCTTAGTGCAGTGATTTCTTGCACTGTACTTCCCAAACCCCCGACTGAAACAAGCAGAGAGAAATGGGGCTCGGTAGTCATAGCTCCAGCGCGATTCACACCTGCTACCAATTTTGAGGCATTCACCATTGGCAAAACGAAGGGCGCGGCAGAGGGAGCGGCTGAAGGTGCTGGCGTAGGAGTAGGTGCTGCTGCTGCCCTCACGGTAGCCGCTTTGCCTTATTCTTTGATCATTGCACCTTATTTAGCTGTCATTTCGGTTCCTGTCTGTGCAACAATCGGGGGCGTGGCAGGAGCCCATTCATCAGTAACAGCGGAAGAGGCCAAGGTCATTAATGCGATGATACAAAAAAATCTCAAAGCGCTCAATATCCAGACAACTCTGGCTGAGTTGATCGGCGAATGCGCACATGACGATGCCGGTCTGGTGCTATCTATTGATAAGAATGTAGGACCGGCTACCCAAAAAGAAAAAGTCGATTACAGTGATCTGGCGCAAAGAGGATTTGGAGGTGTGCTGGAAATCGCAACTACTGAGGTCGGTTTTGAGAACTTTGGAAAAAAACTAAAATTCTTTATGGTTGTACGTGCCCGCTTTATTAGTCTAAGTGAAGGTAAACAATTGTATGAACGTGAATTTGTCTATGAAGGTGATCTATACGATGGAACAAGCTGGGCAGCCAACAACGCGGCGCTGTTTAAAGCGGAACTACATAGCGCCTATGCAAGTATTGCGGAAAGCATAGTGGAACAGGTTTTTCTATTGACGAAACTTCCTTTGGTGACCAGCCTCCGAGATCATAAGCAGGAAATACCCAATTCTCTATCCTTTCTTGATTATTTTGATGCATGCGGGATTGCCGGGCGTAAACCGCCACGCGAGTCTTGCCCATTTTTTTCTCTTATTCAGGATTTAAACAAAATGCACTGCTTTAATGAGATTTCCACACTAACACCAACGCTGGAATGGGAACCCTTTCCGCGTTTCCTCGATCTGCACTCAAAATATTCAGCATTGTTGAATACGGTCTCAAATATCCGTTATGACCTCCGCATCTGGAAGGTGGTCAGTGATTTTCCCCCGCAACTCGTCTATGAGCGCAGAGAGCTCACCGATCCGAAGCATACTATCGATCAGTCACTTGAGCCAGAAACGCATTACTTCTGGAGCATACGTGCACGATTCGATGTCAATGGTACCACACGCTCTACACGCTGGGGTTGTCACAGAGCACCAAATTATTTAACCGATAAACATATCAAGATGGAGGCACGG
This sequence comes from Desulfofustis sp., assembly GCA_037387205.1. GTDB lineage: Bacteria > Desulfobacterota > Desulfobulbia > Desulfobulbales > Desulfocapsaceae > JABDQA01. Next base: position 308 of record JARRLH010000432.1, on the reverse strand, counting down.
CATTCCTTCCAGTTGTTAGTTCCTACATATTATGGACCGATTCGAGATGTCTGTACCTTGGATTTCATTCCAACCGCCAATTATTATCGTTTTAAGACCCCTTAGGTTGCTGTAAATGTATTCCACAAAAACAGGAACAGTCGTAAACAATAGGGTCGATTTGACGGCAGGAGGCACAACGACACTAACTTGGCAAGTTTGTGTTACGCTGCAAGTAATCACTGGCCCTATAATTTTAGATATCTCCAACTTATCGCGGACTTGTGATACCTGGTACCTTTCCGAGAGTTAGATGTTGGGGAGGCGAG
>JARRLH010000431.1:0-2609 GCA_037387205.1 Desulfofustis sp. | reverse complement strand
CATAACACCTCACCCCAAACATCCCTGGGTAGATCTTGCCTGGTACTCTCATCTTTTTAATTTCCTTCATTACTTTGTCAAGATATTCTGCTGGCAGCGAACCGGATATATCAGGAGGCATCAGTTCAAGAAAAGCAGTCCTTTATTGGTCGATTTGAATACCATCCATCAGTTATGAAATAGATATTGGCATTATGTTCTTGGCTGCTATTTTATTAGCAGCGCGGAAGTAACCTTTTCAATGGAGATTGAATTATGGACTATGGCTTTCCGATGTTTGGCGGAATAATCAGTATCTTCTTGTTTATCGCCGGAGTAATGGCTCTTTTTATACCATTCTGGGTTTACCGTATTCGTAACGAGGTAATAGAAATGAATAGGCAGTTAAGTAAACTTGTTAAAATGCAGGGGTATCAAGGCGGATATGAGACATTAAAGAAAGACGAACCCGGGTATAAGACTTGCGCAAATTGTGGCAAGAAGAACAGGGCGGGTGATGCAGAGTGCTTGCACTGCGGTGAAACACTTTATGGCTGAAATCTTGAGCTGTAGAAATAGAGATTCAACCTGACATTGCAGATGAACCAGCCGCAAAACAATAAGACAGTCATCATATGCCTTGCTTGAATGACCTACACCTTAAATATTTGTATTGACCGAAGAATTAAGCTCTCCTGGGCAAACTTCTCTTCTACATTAATTTAACTCCGTGTGGATGTTATCAATCGGACGGGTCTTCCAGCGACGATGCAGCCAGAACCACTGGTCAGGATAGAGCCGACTGTAGTGTTCCAGGCGAGATGTGCAGCGTTGGATGATATCATGGATGTTTTCTTCAGTTGCGCCCGCCTGGTAATCGATTTCTACAGGCTCAAAGACGACTTTTATGGTGCCATCGGGCTGGCGGATTGCCGCAAAAAAGATTATCGATGCGCCGGTCTTCAGGGCGAGTAATGCAGGCCCTTTAGGAGTCGAACAGGGTCGCCCGAAAAAGTCGACGAAGGCGCCCCCCCTTTTTTGATTTTGATCGATCAGCATGCCGACTGTGCCGTTTTCACGTAGAATCTTAAGTACGGCCTTGGTCGAGGATCTCTTGGGAATCATTTCACCGCCGGTTGCTTCTCGATGTTCATTAAGCTTCTTGTCCAGGTACTTATTTGATATCTTTGCCACCACCACGCCAAAACGATAGCCGTTAGCGGATAAGGCACTGCTGGAATACTCCCAGTTACCAAAATGTCCACCCACGATGATTACTCCGCGCTTTCTTTTAAGGGCCTGGACCAGCAGCTCTTCGTCGGCCAGGTCGACAATACTCTTGATCTCTTCGCTGGATAGCGTCGGCAGCCGGAGATGCTCGAGGACGTTCATACCCAGGTTCTGGTAAGTGCCTCGGGCTATTTTCTTGATCTCTTGAACCGATTTTTCGGGAAAGGCCTGCGTGAGATGGGTGAGGACGATGGCCTTGCGGACGGGGACGAAATAATAGATGAAATCGCCAACGAGGCGGCCCAGTCTCAGTATCGAAGCCCTCGGCAGGCCCCGGATGAGAAAACCGATGCCTACCAGAAACTGATACTCGAGGAAGTGTCGCACGCGCTTCAGCGCTTGAAGATATGACATTCGATCTTAGAAAACGTTTTGCATCAAAGCTATATCACCGGGCTTGTGCAGGCAGAAGTGAGACCAGGCACCGGCCTGGACATCTGCTGCTCACCCTCCATTATTAATGGAGCTCCATTGTAGAGGACATCTTAGCTTAATTACCTCATGTTTTCCAGCACCAGGCAGTCCACAGGTTTAAGATCGCACACTGAAAACGATACGATCACCAGAGTAAATTTTGTGGGATCTTTCAGAGATGCCGTTGTCCCATTAGCGTTGTGAGGTTTAGCGCCAGTCAGCAGAGCTAAAGCTTCATAGCCGGCAGAACGACAGGGTTGATGTTCAGAAATTATCGTAGAGAGAGCGTGCGCTGAAAAAGTTGATTTTCCAGATCGCTCTCACAACATACCGCTCTGATTTTTCATTAACCCCGGGCGAATAATGGACGGCTTTCACCATACCTGGTTGGTTCGCTCAGTTTATAGCCCATGGGGTGTCTTTTTGTGGCATTGAGAATCTCCCAATTAGCCATATCATATTGGTAGAATCTAATCGTTAGGGTGCCCCGGTCAGATTCATTCAATTCCTCTTGCAGGAGGAATTCCTATGAATGTTCGAATCCAGCATTGGGCAATTATTCTGGTCACCATCCTGCTGGGTATACGGTCCGTACCTGCAAAACGTACCCCTTCACACCACATAAATGAACTACAAGCACTTTCAGAGCAGGTGACTGCTGACAGTCAATATGATTTGGGACTTCTTTATGCCCTGGGTGAAAAAGTACCGCAAGATTATCAGAAGGCCGCTATCTGGTTCAGAAAAGCAGCTGAACAAGGACATGCCCGTGCCCAGTCAAACCTGGGGTACATGTACCTCAGAGGCGAGGGGGTTCCGCAAGACTACCCCCAAGCAGTTACCTGGTTCAGGAGGGCAGCTGAGCAAGGAAATGTCCATGCGCAATTTAACCTAGGGGACATTTACAGAAAAGGCGAAGGCGTTCC
>JARRLH010000430.1:0-4305 GCA_037387205.1 Desulfofustis sp. | reverse complement strand
CCCGATTCTTCAGAAGCTTCAACGGTTACTTCCCCGAGGTCAGCTTCAGTGGTTTCCTCTTCAGGCGCAGCTTCTGATTTGTTGACCGGTTCCGAAGGTTTCTCTTCTATGATCTCGGTTGCTTCCTCTTCAGGTTCAGGAACGATGGCGCTGGCTTCGGCCTCACTGCGGGCTATTTCAATTTCTTCGGCACTTATGGCGTCAGAGATTTTCACCGTAAGATACTTGAGGACTGCATCGTCTATTCTGAACTTTCTTTCGATCTCGGCCACAACAGAAGGGATGGCGGCAAAATCACAGAGAATATAATATCCCTGAATTTCCTTTTTGATCGGGTAAGCCAGCTTCCTCATCCCCCATTTGTTCAGGAAAATGACAGATCCTTCATCGTCCTGGATCAACTGGGTGGTGTTGTCGATAATTCGGCTGATTTCTTCTTCACTCAGGGATGGGCGAAGAATGCATACTTGTTCGTATCGTCTCATAAGATCCTCCTCTCGGACTTATCAGGTGCGGGTAATTCCGCGTTTCGGCCCTCGCTATTCATAAGCGGAGAGCGAAGAGGTATGTGGTCCATTCATCACGATGATGAATGGTGTTGCAACCTTATACTATTAATGTATCGTCTTTCTTAGGTCAAGTTTTATTCCTGCACGTCTTTTCAGCGTTCTTGATTTCTTTCCATTGCCGACGCAATTCTGTGTCATCCAAGTCCTTTTTTGTGGCAAACACATGGGGATGCCGGCGTACGAGTTTGTCGTTGATGGTACGAATTATCTGTTCAGTGGAAAATAATTCCTCATCTGTGCTGATCTCGCCGATCATCAGGATAAGATAGAGAAAATCACCCAATTCTTCGCACAGGTTTTCCGGATCGTTGTGGTCTATCGCGTCAATAATTTCACCGAACTCTTCAACGAGATATTTCTTCAGAGACTGGATTGTCTGTTTTCTGTCCCAGGGGCATCCCCGGTCGCTTCTCAACTGCTGTATTGTCTCTATGAGGGCTTGGAAACTGGAGTTTGTGTTAGGCATGGCTTTTTGGGGGTGGTTGAGGTTAGGGGCAGTATATTTGAATAACGTTCAAATTGAATTATTTTTGTGGATGTAGAAGCATGAAAAAAGGTTGACAACGGTCTCCTGACCAACTATGTAGTTTGTGGCTGTACACTATTACTACAAAGCGGTAGTGAAACCGAAAAAGGCTGACGGCAGATGATTTTCGGCCTCACCCATTGACTGATGATCATTGAAAGTTACCATTATAACATGAAGTAACCATTTGTATAAAAGAGGCAAAAGACGTGATCGACCAAGACAAGAAGCAGAAATTGTTGCTTGAAAAACACAAGGATATAGCTCGCATCGACCAGGAATCAAAGCGTACGCACGGTTGGTATGTGCGGGTTCGCTTCAAGGGTAAGACCCATTCCAAATTTTTCTCTGATCGAAAATGCGGCGGCAGGTATTCGAGTCTTCTTTCAGCTATTTCGTGGCGGGACCAGACCGAGAGAAAACTGGGCAAAGTCAGAACCAATAAGCACATGGTGACGGTGAGCAACTCTGGAACCGGCGTCGTGGGTGTCAGGCTGAACGAAAAACTGAATCGTTACGAAGTCAGCTGGGTCACTCCCCACGGGAAACAGGGCAAGACCTCCGTGTCCATAAAGAAGCACGGGAAAAAAGCCGCGTTCGAAAGAGCCTGCAAAATTCGCCGTGAGCGGGAAACCGCTCGCCTGGCCGTCTGAAAGCCATATCCTTCTGCCTGCCCCCTCAGACAGAGTAGGGTGCGACCGGCTCATTGGTGGCTGCAGTGCATGCCGCTGCCCCATGATGCATCCAAGGCCAGGAAGCACTTGACTTTTGTGTATGGATTGAGGTATTGTCGCCTGCTATTTCTTTAATCTATAAATGGACTACAATTCAGAGGCTTTGTTATGTACGCAATTATAAAAACAGGTGGAAAACAATACCAGGTGTCAACCGGGGACCGTGTGCTGGTTGAAAAACTTGAGGGAAATGTCGGTGACAGTGTCGAATTGAATGAGGTGCTGCTGGTCGCCGAAGGTGATGCGGTTACCGTAGGGCAGCCAGTGGTAGAGGGTGCCAAAGTCGTCGCCACCATTACCGATCAGGGCAAACACAAAAAAATCAAGGTTTTTAAGAAAAAGCGAAGAAAGGGGTATCGGTTGACCAGAGGCCACAGGCAATTGTATACCGCCTTGACAATAGCAGACATAAGCAAATAAATTTAAGGGATTAACCCAAACCCTCAGAAGATAAAGGAGTTCAAGATGGCTCACAAGAAAGCGGGAGGTAGCTCCAGAAATGGACGCGACTCCATAGGCCAGAGGCGGGGAATCAAAAAGTTCGGTGGCCAGGCGGTCACCGCCGGATCCATTATTGTCAGGCAACTTGGTACGAAAATCCACCCGGGTACCAATGTCGGTTGTGGGAGAGATTACACCTTGTTTGCCAAGGTTGATGGCGTTGTCACTTTTGAGGAATTCGGCAAGAACAGAAAACGGGTAAGTGTCTATCCGGCAGCCTAGTTGAATATCACCCCCTGGGGAAAGATATGTCCTTTGTTGACGAAGCCAAATTTTATGTGAAAGGCGGGGACGGCGGAAATGGCTGTGTGAGTTTCCGAAGGGAAAAATATGTTCCCAAGGGAGGCCCCAACGGCGGTGACGGTGGAAGGGGAGGCAGCGTCTATATCAGGGCCACCGAAAAAGTGCAGTCGCTGATCGACTTCAAATATCGATCTCACTTCAAGGCAAGCCGTGGCGGGCACGGACAGGGCAAGGACAAGCATGGCGCCAACGGCAGTGATCTCATTGTCGACGTCCCCACCGGCTCGGTGATCAAGGATGCCGAATCGGGCGAAACTCTTGTTGACCTGGTCGATGAAGGGCAGGAGTTTATCGCTGCCCGGGGCGGAAAAGGGGGGCTTGGCAACACTCACTTTGCCAGTGGCGCAAACCGCACGCCGCGTACCGCGACGGACGGCAGGGCAGGGGAGGAGCGGTGGTTGACGATTGAGCTCAAGCTGATTGCCGATATCGGGCTCGTCGGCTTGCCAAATGCTGGGAAATCAAGCCTTCTGGCAATGCTTTCCGCCGCCAACCCCAAAATAGGTGATTACCCTTTCACCACACTGGAACCGCAGCTTGGCGTACTGCAAGAAAAATTCTCAAAGCCTTATATAATCGCTGACATTCCCGGTCTCATCGAAGACGCGCACAAAGGCGCCGGGCTTGGTCATTCCTTCCTGAAACATATTGAAAGGACATCCATTCTTCTGCATGTAGTAGATATATCGGAAGATAACCATGCATACAACCATCAGGTTCTGGAAGGGGAGCTGAGAAAGTACAACGATGAGCTGACCGCTAGGGTCAAACTGGTCGTTCTTAACAAAACCGATCTCGTCGATCCGGAAATGGTGGCAGAAATCAAGGATGAATATGAAAACAGCGGTGTTCGTGCGCTGCACGTGTCCGCCTTGTCAGGGGATGGAATTGGAGATTTGCGAAGTATACTCATCGAGATGATGGAGGATATTGAGCAGCGTGCAGAAGCACTGACAACAGAAAACCACGAAGCGGCCCGCGATGATTGACGATCTATCAGTTCATGACGGTCTTTACCTGCGCCAGACCCTGTTTGATAAATCACGCAGAATTGTCGTCAAGGTGGGCAGTGCTGTGCTGACCGATGACAAAGGGATTGACCTGCAGGTAATTGAAAATATCGCCAGAGAGATAGCCTTCCTAAGGGACAGTGGACGGGAGGTGCTCCTGGTTAGTTCAGGAGCAGTGGCCGCCGGCCGAGCCAGAATCAGTTTCAACAATGGCGGCGCCGGGCTGGGTATTAAAGAAAAACAGGCACTGGCCGCCATTGGTCAATCGAGTCTTATGCAGATCTACGACCGGGTATTCAGTTCAATGTCCAAGACCATTGCCCAGGTCCTGCTCACTCACAAGGATCTGGCGGTAAGAAAGCGCTACTTAAATGCAAGAAACACCCTGTTTACCCTGCTCAAATTCGGCGTAATCCCAATCATCAACGAAAACGATACCGTTTCCGTCGAAGAATTGCGTTTTGGGGACAACGATATGCTCGGTGCCCACATCTGCAATCTCATAGAAGCAGATATGTTCATTTGCTTGACAGATGTGGTGGGCTTATATACCGGCAACCCAGCCTCCGATCCGCAGGCGCGACCAATTTATACAGTGGACGAGATCACCCCTGAGGTTGAAGCCATGGCCTCGCACAGCAAAAGTAAACTCGGAACTGGCG
>JARRLH010000429.1:0-2635 GCA_037387205.1 Desulfofustis sp. | reverse complement strand
CCGTCAACTTCATAGAGCTCACCGAACATTTGCCCTGCAGAAAAAAACTCACAGTGCCGGGCAAGCAAATGATTCATATCGGTTGCTGTTGCTTTTCTCAACGTTCCATAGACAAAAATGAATTCGGTATTCACTGTGTTCTTTTACGATCTTTAAAAGCCTCAATGAGGTCAGTCAGGTTGTCGAATCTCTCGTCGGTTAGCTGCCAGCGCAATGCCCGTCTCAAGAATTGATTTCCATGCCATGTGTAAAGACTGACGGTTCGTGATAACCGTCGCGACGAACTGCTTGCAGTCCACCGTCATTTTAAATTTTTGCTTTTCCGGTTGATTGAGTTTTAAGGCGTATTAAGCATTATGAACGAGTCGCCAGATATTCCCCTTTACCAACAGGAACTAAACTCGTTGTAAAATTTTGATCTGATTCAACTATTGAAGTAAAAGGTGCCATTTCGTCGGAGTGGGAGATGGCATTGTCTACCACAAGCAAACCGCCTGGCCGAAGAATTCGTTTCAGATCGGCCCACCATCCTGGATATTCTGACCTTTCCGAGTCAAGAAAAATTAGATCGTAGGCACTATCTTGGCACTCCGAAAGCAAAATGCCGGCATTGCCGTGAACTTGCTTGATGACTGAGGATAAATTGGTCCGTGAAAAATTCTCTGTTGCCAATTTGAATTTATATTCGGAGATTTCGATAGTGGTGACCTCACCACCAATAGCTTTGCAAGAATCTGCGAGCCAGAGGGTAGAGTATCCATTTGATGTCCCAATTTCTAATACTCGTTGAGCATTTGTTGCTCGTATCAAAACCGATAAGAATTCACCCGTGTCACGAGTGATATTCAACATTCGCTCTGACCGTTCAGTTGTCTGTTGATCATTGGCTTCGCCAAACTGCTCAAGTTCAGATAGTATTTTTTGAAGTAAGGAATCCATGACTTCCTCAGGCGCCTAACGGCCCAAACTAAGCGGGCTGGAGTTGGTCCTTTTCAAGTGTGTTGAAACCTCTACGCGAGCCACCAGCGTATCAACCTGTCCAATTGAGCATTTGGTTAACCAAAATCAGCTTGCCACGCACAATTTCGTTAATTTGCTGGCCAGGAACCTTGATGTGAGCCGAAAAGGCATTCTGGCTTACACCGAGTTCATCGAGAAATTCCTCTTTGAGGATTTTGCCGGGATGCGTCGCAATGCGATTAGTCGGGATCATGGTGATTCTCCTTGGTGGCTATCAGTGGTAGTCGGTAAGGCGAATATCATAAGCATTGCTGTCTTGCCAACGGAACACGATTCGCCACTGATCGTTAACGCGAATGCTAAACATACCCGCCAGATCAGAGGGTGTTTGATTGTTTTGTGCTCTGACGGAATCTGCCGACTTCACCGCTGAAATGGCATGCCGATTGATGTTCCTCGCCGTGATCTTTCAACTCCGGATACTTCTGTCGGCAGATGTCCTGCGCATAAGGACAGCGGGGGTGGAAATGGCAGCCAGACGGTGGCTCAATCGGTGACGGGATCTCACCGCTCAAGACCTGATGCTCGCGGACCCTCTGCGGGTCGGGAATCGGCACAGCGTTAAGCAGGGCTTCGGTGTAGGGATGACAGGGTTGCTGGTACAACTGCTCTGCGGTGGCAACTTCAACAATCCGCCCAAGGTACATCACCGCGACCCGGTCGCAGACATGCTCGATAACGCCGAGGTCGTGAGAGATGAAGAGGTAGGTCAGGCCGAACTCTTCCTGCAGGTCGCTGAGGAGGTTGACGATCTGTGCCTGGATGGAGAGGTCGAGTGCGGAAACCGGTTCATCGGCGACGACCAGTCGAGGTTGTACGGCCAGGGTTCGGGCAATGCCGATGCGCTGGCGCTGGCCACCGGAGAATTCATGCGGGTAACGATCGTAGTGTTCGGGTGCCAGGCCGACCTTCTGCATCAGGGTCAGAACTCTCTCTTTGACTTCTTTTCCTTTGGCGAGGGCGTGAACCACCAAGGGTTCACCGATGATCTCTCCAACCCGCATGCGGGGGTTGAGCGATGAGTAAGGGTCCTGAAAAATCATCTGCATGTCACGGCGAACGGCTGTTAGCTCGCGATGGCCCATGCCGGCGATATCCCTGCCGTCAAATTGAATCGAGCCTGAGTCCGGCTCGATGAGCCGCAGCAACAGCTTGCCGGTGGTCGATTTGCCACATCCCGATTCGCCAACCAGGCCGAGTGTCTCGCCGCTTTTGATTTCGAAGGACACGCCGTCTACGGCAATGAGAGATTGTTTCGCCGCGCCGGGGCGATTGGCGCTGACCTTGAAGGCTTTGCGCAGATTTTCCACCTTGAGAAGTATCGACATTATTGCACCTGCCAGCAGCGCACCCAATGCCCAGGCTGCACTTCTTTGAGTGGGGGGAGTTCGCTTCGACACGGAGCGAAAGATTCAGAGCAGCGCTCCAGGAAAGAACACCCTTCGTTGGTCGCCCCGGCCCTGGGGACTGTTCCCTCGATAGGGACGAGGCGCTGCTTCTGCTCACCGATACGCGGAATGCAGGCCAGCAGCCCCTGCGTATAGGGATGTCTGGGGTTGGCGTAGAGTTCTTTGACCGGTGCGGTCTCGACGATGACGCCGGCGTACATGATGGC
>JARRLH010000428.1:0-5029 GCA_037387205.1 Desulfofustis sp. | reverse complement strand
TGCAGTTCGACGGCTTCGCAGTTCAGGGCCCGACATACACCTTGAAGAGCACTGGTCCCAGGAAGCAGAACCTCCTCTACTACTGCCCCTACGCCGCTCTGGGTGCAGATATGAGCCAGATCGGTGGCAATACCGTCAGAGATGTCCTGCATGGCGCTTACCATGCCGCTGGCTGCCAAAATCTCCCCTAGATGAATGCGCGGCATGGGATCAAGATGTTTATTGACCAGCGGTTCCAACTCGTTTTTGGCAAAAGATTTGAACTGCCCTGGGTTCCTGCAGATCTCCAGGCCGGCGGCAGCGAAACCGAGACCGCCGCTGACATAAATATTTTCCTCAGCACCGGCGGTACTGCGCAGTATTGTCTCCTCCTTCGCACCGCTGCCCAGAATGACTATGTTGAAGGCCAGGTCCTTGCCTTTGACGGTATCTCCGCCAATGAGCGTGCAGCCAAACTCTTCGAGCATATCGGCGGCGCCGGCTGACCACTGTGCAACCCAGTCGCGCTCGATTTGTTCAGGAAGAGCAATGGAAACCAGCGCATAGTGAGGCGTTCCCCCCATGGCGGCAATATCGCTGAGGTTGACCGCAATCGATTTACGGCCCAGAAGATAGGGAGGATGCCAGGATCGATCGAAATGTATCCATTCTATCAGTATGTCAGTGGTGACCAGCCAGTGGCGCTGATCAAGTCCCGTGAAAATCGCACAATCGTCACCTATTCCTTTGATCAGCCCTGCCGTATCGACGGCTCCGGTCCTGCCGGAAAAAAGGGCTATCATGTCAAGTTCAGACCATTTTGCTCGCATCTCGACCCACCGATTATTTGATTCTTTTCAAAGATCCTTTCTGACGCGACAGTTTCCGCTGTCCGGATAGCTCGTCAACTGAGGCTGGCGGTTCACCGATGACCACCGCCTGAAAAAATCGTTTCTCACCGCCCATGCTGAATATTTCCTGACCGGTCATCTGCGCTGTGCGCAAGGTCCAGAGCACATTCTGCAAGGGAACGGTGAGAAATGTCAAGCCGATGTTCCACCATTCTTCCTTTTTGGATTGGTCACGATCTATCGAGGTGACTTTGGCATAGAGGATCAGGCGGGGCTGCTCAGAGGCAATAAGCACCACGTCGCCAACATCTGTTGAGTCCTTGAACGGGGTGATGGATCTGAGCTCTTCAACGAGCTTTTCCAGGCTATTGGGTTCCATTGTCAAGACGGGTAAAAGATTCGAGGACGATGGTGTTGCCGTCATGGTACTTTCTGGAACCGATGATCGAGTACATGGCCAACCCCTCGAGTAGAGGATTGATGAGATCGTCTATCAATACTTTAGATTTTCTTGCCAGTTCCCGGTCCTTGAGGGCCAGCATCGTCCCGCCCCAGCTTACCATCTCCTGCAGCATCTCAGCAGTACGGGCAAAATCGAAGAAGGTTATAGAGTTGGAAGGCTTCAAAAGCGTTGCGCTCATCTTCTTAAAAGAGGGGTTGTCTGCAAGACTCTGCAGGCGCTGCGGATCAATGTATTTTCTGATCTGTTCCCTGCTGCTCGAGATGATGACCGACTCATCGGTAAATGATAATGTCGGCAGTACAGAACTGATGCCGATTATTCCACCCCAGGAAATTATCTCGGCTTTTTCGATTGTCTTACGGCGCACGGGTATGGAGTAGTGATCGATCAGCTTGTTCACCGCCTCTTTAAGTGTATCCATTTCGCCGCTTTTGACCGATAGCAGAAAGCGAGGCAGAGGTACCAGCTGATTTTCGTTTATTCCTCGTACTGCAACGGTCAATTCATTGTCAAAAAGATTGAACAACTGCGGCGGAGTGAGTCCCGTGATCTGCGCCAGATCTCCTAAAAGTGGCAGCTCGCTGCTCGTGCCAGAGCCGGATGTTTCTCCGCCGATCATGGTGATCAGCGTTTCCGGGTTGAACTGGTTGGACCAGTGATAGACGATAGTGTCCGGGGCGATCCTCGTGTGGGATTGAGGCAGCGCCCCCTGGATTGAAAATACTGATCTGGAATGATCGTCGAGCAGTTCGGGCCTGATACTGATGACGGCCTTGTCCATAATGGTGTCTTCTTCGCGCCAGGCCCCAAAAATTGCTGACGAATAGGCCTCCATCTGCTTGTTGTCCAGCAGCCTTACTTGGGCGTCTGCATTGGCTGTGTTGAGTACGGCGCTGTTAATTAGATCAGGCAGGCCGTCAAAATTAAAATAGCCGATAAAGGAGGCCCCATCGAACTGATCAATCTTGCTCCGGTATTCCTCGTTTTCCCTCAACCCTTGCTGATCGCCATCATAGAGGTCCAGACTATTCCTGAGGATCTGTTCATTAAGGCTCATCACAACAAGATCCCTAACCCTGGCGACAGATAAGCGTCTGTACAACCGGGTCGCGCGGGTTTACCAGGGCGCTTGGAAAACCTTAGGCATATCGACTGCCCTCTCCTTGTCCTTGTCGCCTCTAGAGATCAGGAGATGGTCGGATAGTTGCCTGACAAACTCGCCAGGTTCCTCTTCGACGAAGGGGAACAGCGCCACACTTATCTCCCTGCCGATAAGCATCTGGACGAGGGGGTTCTGGTAGGTGTTTGTAATCTCCTGCTTGAGTTGCTGGAAGTGATCTATTTCCTCGTCGGTCATCCCCAATTCCTTGCCGACAATATCGTAACGCAGATCTGCTATGGCATGCCCGAGTGGTGAAGCGGAAAATTCCGCTACCCTGTCCTTCAAGTCATACTGAGTCAGGACTACCTGAGCGTCGGGGCTGATCAATGATTCATGGCTTATTTTCTCTGGGGAGACGGGAATAAAGAGGTAGAGAATTGTGAGCAGCAGCAGGAAGAGCGGGACGACGACAATTGCCTGTTTCATAAAGTTCCTGTTTGTTTAAGACGATCTCTGGTTGAGTACTGCACCCCTGCGATACTGCACTGCTTCGGCCACATGGTTGGTTTCAATCTGCGGCGTCCCGGCCAGATCGGCAATGGTGCGGGCCACTTTGAGAATTTTATGGCACCCCCGTACCGACAACCCGAGCCGCTCAGCACTTCTTTGCAGTAGACGTCTTGAATCTAAATTGATCCGGCAATAATTTTCAATCTCTCTCACACCCATATGGGCGTTTGCGAAAAGTGTCCCATGAGATCGGAAACGTGTTGCTTGGGCTGACTGGGCGATATTAACGAGTTTCCTCACCTGGGCGGATGTTTCAGTATCTGTTTTTTGGCAAATTTTGTCAAAATCAATACGGGCCACCGCTAGATGCATGTCAATGCGATCGAGTAAAGGACCTGATATTTTTGATGTATACGTTCTGATCTGCTGTTCCGAGCATCGGCAGCGATTTTGAAAGTCACCCAGGTAGCCGCACGGACAGGGGTTCATCGCTGCGACCAGCATGAATCGTGATGGGTAGGTCAACCTGCTCTGGGCCCTGGAAATGGTGACCGCCCCATCCTCAAGCGGCTGGCGAAGCACTTCAAGGACATGTCTTCTAAACTCCGGCAGTTCGTCCAGAAAGAGTACACCATGGTGAGCCAGTGAGACTTCTCCGGGGCGCGGGTAGGTACCCCCGCCGATCAAGCCTGCGTCGGAGACCGTGTGATGGGGCGACCTGAAGGGTCGTTGGGCGATTAAATCTGTCTTTTTGTCTTTTCCGAATAGAGAGTAGATTCTGGTGGTTTCCAGCCGCTCCTCAAGGGTCCAGTCAGCCATGATCGACGGGATTGACTTGGCCAGCATCGTTTTTCCCGTTCCAGGGGTGCCCTGCATAAGCAGATTATGCATGCCCGCCGCCGCTATGGCCAGGGCCCGTTTGGCACCGCTCTGTCCTCTTATATCTTCGAATCCAACCTCGTAGGATTCGGGCTGGGCCTGTATCGGTTCCGGCAGGTATGGCTCTTTTTCTCTTACCCCGTTTAATATTTCCACTATTTCATACAGGTTTGTCACCGCAATTATTTCTCTGGGAGCGGCCAGCAGGGCTTCTCTGCCGTTCTCACGAGGGACGATAAGGCCCTTATCGTTTTTTACCGCGGCAATGGAAATGGACAAAACACCCGATACTGGCAGCACCGACCCATCCAGTGACAATTCCCCGACAACCAGGTATCCTTTCAGCGTATCAACCGGAAGAATACCGCTGGTGGCCAGCAGACCCAGGGCGATCGGCAGATCAAAGCAGGGGCCCTCCTTTTTGATGTCGGCGGGCGCGAGATTGACGGTTATTTTCCGTGATGGGAACTCATACCCGCAATTTTTTATCGCCGCTTTCACCCTGTCCTTGCTCTCCCGAACGGAACTGTCCGGCAGGCCAACGGTGGTGAACGACGGCAGCCCCCGGCTGACATCTACTTCTACAGCGACCACCATCCCGTCTATCCCATGCAGTGCAGCACTGTCTACTTTTACCAGCATCAACTCAGGAAAAGAATTCCCCGGCCCGGAACATCTTCTCCACCGCATCTGAATACGGACCGTTGCGGTATCGATAGATGTAGAGCGGGTCGAGCACCTCCATCGAGGGGCCGCCGTTCTTGACCCCTTCGACGATTGCCAAAGAGGCCCTTTTGCTCGCCGGATAAGAGTAAATCATCTGCATTTTTTTGGGGGCTATCCGGCAATTCTTAAAACAGAAAAGCAGTTCCGCGACCTGTTGCGCCGGGTAGATGAATACAACCTTGCCTCTATTCTTGACCGCATAAGAAGCAGCTTCTACAAAAGCGGACAAACCATTTTTGCCTTGATGCCGAGCCGCCATTGCTTCTTCATTACGGCTCAGTCGACCGCGTCCTTCACTGTGGATAGGAGGATTCGCGGTGACCAGACCGTAGGCTTCCGGCTTGATGAGGAATCGGTGCTGCTCTAGGTTTCCCTCGATTACCGAAAAACAGCTGGCGTAACCGTTCATGCCGCTGTTCCAGCGGGCCAGAGCAGCAAGTTCGGACTGCATTTCCACTCCGGTGACGGACACTTTTTGGGGTGCATGTCGATAGCAGATGAGCAGACCGATTATGCCGC
>JARRLH010000427.1:0-5772 GCA_037387205.1 Desulfofustis sp. | reverse complement strand
TACTTGGTCGCGCTGTAGATGACCAGGTCTGCGCCGAATTCGAAGGGGCGTTGCAGGATCGGGCTCAGAAAGGTGTTGTCGACGGCATAAAGCAGGTTGTGTTTGCGACAGAGTTTCCCAAGAGCCTCCAGGTCGGAGATCCCGAGCAGCGGGTTCCCCGGGGTTTCAAGCAGAAGCGCCTTGGTGTTCTCCCTGATCGCTGACTCGACTTTTGCCGTGCTGGTGGTATCGACATAGCTTGCAGTCAGTCCGAACCCGGTGAAACTCTGGTCGAGGACGCGATAGGTCCCGCCGTAAAGGTCTTCGCTGACGACCAGATGGTCGCCATGGGAAAAATGCAGGAAAAAAGTGGTTAGTGCGGCCATCCCCGAAGAGAAGACCAACCCGCGGGCACCACCTTCGAGTTTCGCCAGGCCCTCTTCGAGCACCTGCCTGGTCGGGTTGCCTGAACGTGTATAGTCATACCCGGTCGATTCACCGACCCCAGGATGGCGGTAAGTGGCGCTCGGATGGATCGGAATGCTGATTGCTCCGGTCCGGTCGTCGAAGCCGACACCAAGCTGCACCAGGCTGGTTTCAAGGGTGTAAGGTTTTACTTTGTTCATTTGACCTCCTCAAGCTGATGGAGAAGAGCATGAAAAAGCCCCCTCTCGGTTTGTGAGAAGGGGCTGAAGAGACAATCATCTGACGTCCTCTAAGCTCCGTCCTCATCTTCCTCCGGAAATCCGGAGCAGGAATTAGCACCTGTCATCCACCATCGCTGCAAGCTATGGTCGATCGGTTGCTGTGGTTTCGCAGGGCCTGTCCCTCCACCACTCTCGATAAAGACGCTGCTGGCAAGCAGCTATTTGACTACAGAAATAAAGAATTGAAAGGCAATTGTCAACGAAAAAAGTAATCATTGAGCAACGTCAATTCCCGTATCTCTGGTGAAAATGTCAGACTATTCCCTCGTAGAGTACGCTGCTCAGGTAACGCTCCCCTGAGTCGGGAAGGATAACCACGATGTTCTTCCCCTTGAATTCGGGGAGCGCCGCAAGTCTTGCGGCAACCGCTGTTGCTGCACCGCAGGAGATGCCGGCCAGGATACCTTCTTCGCGGGCAAGCCGCCTGGCATATTCGATCGCCTCCTCGTTGCTGACCTGTTCAACGCGATCGACCAGACTCAACTCCAGAGTGTCCGGGATAAACCCGGCGCCAATGCCCTGGATCTTGTGTGGCCCGGGCTCAAGGATCTCGCCGGCAAGTTTCTGGGTGATGACCGGGCTGTCTTTTGGTTCTACTGCTACCGAGATGATTTGCTTGCCGCGGATTTCCGTCAACATTGCCTTCTGTGTCGTCCCAGATTTCCGGTCCCGTCGTCTTGACATGAATGGCCGGGTTAGCCGGGTTCTTGAACTGATGCAGGAGGAGGTAGCGCTCCGGATCACTGGCCGCAATCCCTTCAGCTTCGGCAATGGCTCCCCCCATTCCTTTTGCACCGGGGGTCAGGACCAGGTTGGCACCGAGCGCTTTAAGAACCTTGCGACGCTCCAGGCTCATGGTTTCGGGCATGGTCAAGGTGATCGGGATGCCGCGTGCCGCCGCTACGAATGCGAGGGCAATCCCGGTGTTGCCGCTGGTCGGCTCGATCAGTTCCCGTCCGGGGCCGAGCAGCCCTTTTTCCTCGGCATCCCAGATCATCGATGCGCCGATCCGGCATTTGACCGAATAGGCCGGATTGCGCCCTTCGGTCTTGGCGAGTATTGTGGCGCCTCCTTCAGCGCCGACACGATTCAGGCGCACCAGGGGAGTCCGCCCTATGGTCAGTGAATTATCAGAATAAACCTGGCTCATCTATGGCTCCTTGTTGCAGGAATAAGTTTGTTTTTCCGGTTGTCATCAATAGCGGATGAGCGTGAGTGCTGGATTCGCCGAGATTTTCACCTGGCCGGATATATACACTCACAATCTTTGCTTATTTAAAAAAATAGTAAAACATATTAAAATATGGTTAGTGGCGCGTGTGGCACTTGGCGCAAGGAAAGGTGTCTATGTCCTGATCGTTGAACTTGCACTCTTCGCATGACATGTTCAACTCTCCCCATACGGGCCTTGTGAAATTCGGGGTCTTCGTGGAGAGTTTGCTCTGGTTGGTCTTTTTTATAAGGTCTTTCTGCATGCTTCTCTCCTTTCTGTTAATCATTACATCATATACGGTATATGATAGCCGAAGTCATTAAATTAGCAAACTTTTTTTATTTTATTAAGCGGTAATTAATAAATAGACGAGATATATGATGTTTATCTACTTAAGCTAAATAACAACTGTATTGTAGGGAGTTAATGTCACCAGGGAAGAAATGGCAGCGAAATCAAATCAGCCGCCGAGATAGGCTTTTTTGACTTCGGGGTTTTCTAGGAGTTCCTGGCCGGTTCCCTCGGCGACGATATTGCCAGTGTCGAGCACGTAACCGCGGTGGGCCAGGTGCAGGGCGAGGTTGGCGTTCTGTTCGACCAGCAGGATGGTCATGCCCTCTTCATTGAGTTGCTTCAGCTTGCGGAACAGTTCGTACTTGAGCACTGGTGCGAGGCCCATCGACGGTTCGTCGAGCAGCAGAAGTTTGCATCCGGTCATCAGGGCGCGGCCGACAGCGAGCATCTGCTGTTCACCACCGGAGAGGGATTCGCTGCGTTGGGAGCGGCGCTCCTTGAGTCGCGGGAAGAGATCGAAGATCCGCTCGTATTCTGCTTCCAGGTCGTCATCCTTCTCGCGAGAGTAGGTTGCCAGCTTCAGGTTCTCCATCACTGTCAGGTTGCCGAAGATGCGCCGCCCTTCAGGGGATAGCGCCAGGTTGAGTTTTTTCACCACGTCGCTTGGCCGGGTCTTGAGGATCGATTCCCCCTTGAACATGATGTCACCGCCGACGACACGCGGCGCCTCGGGCGGCGGTAACCGGGTTATGGAATAGAGACTGGTGGTTTTGCCGGCCCCGTTGGCGCCGATCAGGGTAACGATCTCGCCTTCGTTGACATGAAAGCTGATTCCATGCAGGGCCTGGATATTACCGTACTTGACTTCGAGGTTTTCGACTTGCAGAAGCATCAGATATTATCATCTCCCAGGTAGGCGGTGATGACCGCCTGATTGTTACGGATCTGCTCCGGGGTCCCCTCGGCGATGGTTTCGCCGAAATCGATCACCTTGATCTGGGTGGCGAGTTCCATCATCACATCCATATGGTGCTCGATCATCCAGATGGTCACGTCAAAGGTTTCGTGAATCCAGCGAATCAGACGAATCAGCTCTTTGGCGTCGGCAGAATTAAGACCGGCGGCCGGTTCGTCGAGCAGCAGCAGCTTCGGATGAGTTGACAGGGCTCGGGCAATCTCCAGTTTGCGCTGGGTCCCGTAGGGGAGGTTTTTCGGCAACTCCTCGGCATAGCGTTTCAGGTCAAAGACATCGAGCAGCTCGGCTGCCTCTTTGGCAATCTCATCCTCACGTGTCTTGTAGCGTCTGGTGCGTACCACGGAATGGAAGAATCCGTACCCCAACCAGTAGTGCTGCGCGACACGGATGTTGTCGAGTACGGTCATGTCGTTCCAGAGACGGATATTCTGAAAGGTGCGCGCGACGCCGAGGGCGGTGACCTTGTGCGGTCGCAACCCGGCGGTCGGCACGCCGCATACCAGAATCTCTCCCTCGGTCGGCTGGTAAAAACCGCTGACCAGGTTGAACACGGTGGTCTTGCCGGCGCCGTTCGGGCCGATCAAGCCGGTCAGCTCACCCGGCATCAGCTGGACATTGAAATCGCTGACTGCAGTCAGGCCGCCGAAGCGCTGGGAAAGTCCTCGTATCTCGAGAACCGGGGCATTCTCTGTCTGTGTAAGAGACTGTGTCATCACTTAAACCTGTAGAACTTTTTTAGCCAGGGGAAGACATCGCTGAGTTCCCGGTTGCCCATGATCCCTTCCGGGCGGAACTGCATGACAATGACCAGCAGCAGGGGAATCATCACCCACTTGATCACGCCTGCCGAGGGTTCCCAGTCCGGAAACATCATGGTGATGGGTGAGAGCAGACCATCGATCAGCGCCTGGGAACGGAGCACCTCCAGCAGTCCGGTGAAGATGATGGCGGAGATGACCGCTCCGGACAGGGACCCCATGCCGCCGAGATAGACCATGACCAGAGCCTCGGTCGATTTCAGGATGTTGAACGACTGCGGATTCACGTAGCCGATGATGTGTGCGTAAAGTCCACCAGCGCATCCTGCCAGCCCGGCAGCGACCATAAAGTTAATGATTTTAATCTTGTTGGTGTTGACGCTCATGATCTCGGCAGCCACCTCGTCCTGGCAGATGGCGTTCACGCCCTTGCCGTAAGTGGAGCTGATGAAACGCCGGATAATCCAGACCGTAAGTGCGGTGAAAAGGATCACCCAGACCCTGGAAGCCGCGCGAGCCGCCGATGAAATCCATGTTCTCGAGGGCCGATATGATCATGTAGTTGACGGCGATGGATATGATCGCCAGGTAGTCGTCACGGGTTTTGAACGATGGAATCGATACCAGCAGCGAGGAGACGGCGGCCACCGCGCCACCGATCAGCAGGATAATCGGGAACACGAAGAGTACGGAACTGGCCGGCAGCAGAGGGTCGCCGAACTTGGAACCGAAGCAGGCCACCGAGAGGATCGACGAGATATAGGCGCCAACGCACATGAAGCCGGCATGACCGCAGGTGAATTCGCCCATGTTGCCATTAACCAGGTTCAGACTGGTCGACATCATGATATTGATGCCGATCGTCATGGCGACGATCTGGATGTAGCTGTCGATGAAACGGTAGTGAGCCGCGACCAGCAACCCGACCGCGAACAGGACCATGAGAACGTTGAGAGAATATTTTTTCATAAATTTTCTCCCAACCTATATCTTGGTCGACTGCGGCATGCCGAACAATCCGGTCGGCTTCATCCACAGGATCAATAGCAAAATGGTAAAGGCGAACAGGTCACGATAGGAGGACGGGAAAACCGTGACCACGCCGACTTCGATAAAACCAAGCAGAAAGCCGCCGACAAAAGCCCCCTTGATGTCGCCGATACCGCCGACCACTGCTGCGATAAAGGCCTTCCAGCCGATCAGCATGCCCATGAACGGTTCCAGGACCGGGTAGCTCATGGCAAACAACAGGCCGGCGAGGCCGGCAAATCCTGAGCCGAGGACAAAGGTGACGACGATGATGTTGTCCATCGGGATGCCCATCAGCGGAATGGCAAACTTGTCGTAGGAGATCGCCCGCATCGCCATGCCGACCCGGGTCCTGGTGACCACCCATTGCAGGAACAGGAACACCACGATCGCTGCGGCAATGACCAGTACCTTCAGGTTGGTTATGGCGACACCGCCGACATCCCAGATCTGTTTTTCGATCAGCTCAGGGAATTTCAAGCGGCTGGCGCCGAGCACCGCCAGGTTGGAGTATTCCAGGATCAGGCCGCACATCAGCGCTGTTATAACCACGTAGAGGCGGTGCGCCCCTTTGCGCCTTAAAGGCCGGTAGGCGATCCGCTCCAGGGTCACGCCGACGCAGGAGGTCAGCAGCATGGTCAAGGGTACGGTGATCAGGAAGACCATCGCCGGGGACAGCCCGACCACCGGGCCGAGCAGAAAGCCGGCGAGAAAAAATGAGATGTAGGCTCCGACCATGAAGATATCGCCATGGGCGAAGTTGATCAGGCGCAGAACCCCATAGACGAGGGTGTAGCCGAGTGCGATGAGAGCGTA
>JARRLH010000426.1:0-2652 GCA_037387205.1 Desulfofustis sp. | reverse complement strand
TTTTCAGGAATGACCGGATTATCACCGGAAGTTGCCATTCCCTGGCGAGTACCCTGGATCCGGAAATCAGCATATTAGGTTATTCCCGTCCTGCTCATTTCAATGGCTACCCTCAATGAGGGATGCCGATCATCGATTCAATTCCTTCCTCCTGCAGCGTACGCTAACCTCTTGAAAACTCGGAGCACCCGCCTCCCGGGCGTTCCCGGCTCGCCCATACGGGTAGTTCCTGGGCGCCCTCCCTGCCACGCAGACGTCTCCTGTGTCTAATACACTTTTTAAGAATATCCCGCATTTGTCGGGAAACCATTGTCCTTGATAGAGTTATTGGTATATCACGCGCCGTTTTCACAAGGAATCGCTCGCGAAGTCATATCTGCGCTGATTTTCGATCCGTATAAGTGAAAGCAACACCGTGAATGACACCCAGGATAGTCATGCGTGTTGCTGCCGCCCGCATGCATCATCCGGGGGTCCTGTTTGGGATCGATCGGTCAAATTCGGTTACGACCGGTCAAATACTTCATAGACATAATCAGGTAGTTTTGACTGTTCAGTATTATGGAGTAGTGCCGATAGTATATTTGTGTAGATGGCTTTCCCGATATCGATTAGGACACCCTTGATGTATTACTTCGCCTTCTGTGGCGGGGTTTTACTCTATATTATGTTGATATCATGCAGTATTTATGAGAATAAGCCACGGGTCCTTTTGCATGAACTGATACGCACCAGATAGACGCATACTCAGTCTTGATTTCTAAATACTATCCATCCTGAGCCGATAATCGTTATGCAGTAATTCTCATTAAATACCTTTCGACATAATGTCTTTTTACAGTTTAGGAAGATACTGGAATAAAAATATATGCGTATTTCGGAAAAAGCCCTCTTTGATAAGAATCTCCTTCGGGAACTCGTACCCCTGAATGCAATCCCCGCGGAACGCTTCCGGGAAATATCAAAAAATATCCTTATTGAAGAGGTACTGAAGGGAAAGTACCTGTTCCGTAAGGGTGACAAAGACAATCACTCCATCTACTTACTTGAAGGCAAAATCAATCTGATTGATGGCACCGACAAAGTGACCGGTGAGATCAAAAGCGGTACGGACGAGAGCCGTTATGCTATCACCTGTCAGCAGCCAAGAGAGTTTTCAGCGCGTGCCCTTAAAAAATGCGTCATTGCGCGGATAGATTCTGGCTTGCTGGATGTACTTTTGACCTGTGACGAATCCGGTGGTACCGAAGTTGTTGAAATCGGGGCTGATGACAATACGGACTGGATGACACGCCTCCTGCAAACAAAGGCCTTTAAAAATATCCCTCCGGCAATGCTACAAAGCCTGCTGATCAAGATGCAGCCATATCCAGTAGAGGCCGGACAAGTAATTATTCGGCAGGGAGACCCAGGTGACTACTTTTATACCATACGCGAGGGGCGTTGCCTTGTAACACGCAAGGATTCTCCTGATTCGGAGGACCAACAGCTGGCTGAGCTGGATAGCGGCGCTTCATTCGGTGAGGATGCACTTGTATCAGACGCAGAGCGTAATGCAACGGTAACCATGTTGACAGCAGGTTTGCTGATGCGTCTTTCAAGCAAGGATTTTCTCGACTTACTGAAGAATCAGCTTGTCAGGCATGTTGAATACGAACAAGCACTTGCCATGGTCGATGAGGATGCAGTCTGGGTAGACGTTAGAAATAAAGATGAATATGAAAGTGGATCATTCGAAGACAGCGTCAATCTCCCGCTTTCGGACCTGCGTGATGAAATTGCCGAGTTGGTATTCAATACTAAATATATTGTTTGTTGTGATACCGGCAAGCGGAGCGAATTGGCCGGTTTTTTGTTGAGCCACAAAGGCTTTGACGTGTATGTGCTGGAGGGTGGAATACCTTGCTCCTTGATCGATGCTGCGACTCTGGACTCACAGACCTCCGACGAGTCCGCAAATCATGATGTGGTCAGCATCGAAGCCTGCAACAGATCTGAATCACATAATGATGAGCTGGCTTTATTACGTGCAGAAAACGAAAAGCTTTCGATAGAAATAATGAGATACCAAGCCAATGAAGCCAGTATGAAGGAGCAGATAAAGCAGCAACGTGATGAATTATGTGAGCTAGGAGAAAAACTGGAATCACTGCATGACCAGATAAATAGCAAAAAATAGGATATGCTGTTGCTCCATGAGAAATACGCATTTTCCTGCTACACAGCCCTCAGACGCATTAAGAGGGCTTGATTATTGTTAAACTCACATGAATGTGATGGGCATGTGTCCGGTTTTATCCGGGCTCGGTTCACCGAACCCTTAGTTTTCTTCAGCTTACCGGAACCGAGCTCGGTATCGCCGTTCGGTCGGGGAATTACTGCGATGGATCGGACGGGGAACCCCCTAGGGACTCTTCAAGTTACTGATGTTCATGATTTCTGTTTGTGAAAATCATAATCCCTTGATACCAGGTTCGAGTCCTGGCGTGCCCGCCACCTTCCAAATTCAATAATGGCCTTATGGCATTGTGACAAAGGGACTGCCCACTGTCCGTAGTACCTTTATCTGGAGTGCCCCTGTGGAATCCATCGGATTAGGCGCCGTGACCAGTGGATTGAGGTAACCTTGGTGAGGGGGTAGTGGGTAGTAGA
>JARRLH010000425.1:2728-4402 GCA_037387205.1 Desulfofustis sp. | reverse complement strand
TGTCGGTGACACTCCTCTGAAATAGCGCGCATTATAGGTCGGCGCCGACGGTGCCTCCCTGCTCAGGCCCACAATCACGGTGATGCGGCGAGGCTATCGATTATTCTTTTCTTCTGAGTGAGCGAGAAAAAACCCCCGGGAGTCTGCTCACCTTCTCTGAGTGTGGTATCCGTAAGTCCAGCGTGGTGTGTCATCGAGCCTCCTTTAGCCTTTTCGTCATGGACAAGAAAAGCAATAAGAGCAACACAGTGACAATCACCGCCAGATCAGCGCCAATTGCGCAAAAGCGGGGAGGCGTGAAGGAATCAGCGACTAAGCACCTTGGAGGAATAGAGGCCGTTGATGTAGGTGCTGTCTTCTTCGGAGATATCCTTGAACTGGAAACCGATTCGATAGCCGTTCTGAATCTCTGCCGTCTGCCTGGCCACGGCCCGGCAGACGATCTTGCGCCGTCCCATGAACAGTCCAATCTTGGCCTGCTGTCCTTCCTCGAGTGGTTTTTCCAGGATGACCGCTATTCCGCCGCCGCTGATGTCGCTTAATGTGCCGTCGATGGTAAACCCCGCTGTCGCCACTCGCACCGGCACCGCCTTGACCTCAAAGATTTCCGTGACATCGCCGAACGTCAAACGCTCGAACCTCCTATTACCGAGGGAGTCGTAGCCCGAGTAGTCCCAGTCCATCTGCAACCCTTCCAGCGAAGGGATTTCGTCCCAGCCCTTTTTCTTATCAGACATAGTCCACCTTTTCTCGGTTCTGCTGCGGGTAGCTTCGCACAGCTCGGTTGGTCATGTCTATAATTTACTCAGTATTACGGTGATGTACAACCCTGCCCAGCAT
Organism: Desulfofustis sp.; assembly: GCA_037387205.1. GTDB lineage: Bacteria > Desulfobacterota > Desulfobulbia > Desulfobulbales > Desulfocapsaceae > JABDQA01. The sequence continues at coordinate 3,562 of JARRLH010000425.1, read as the reverse complement.
GCCACGGCGGGGCGCGATCGGCAGGGTGCTCCCCTCTATCGCAAGAGTCAGACCTGACCCGTGGTTGGACGGCCTCAGGTCTTGCGCGGGGTCACCCTGGAGATGTAGTCCTCGACACTTTTCTGCAGGGTTATCTCCGCCAGCTGGGCGCAGTGCAGGTGGGTTTCGGGCAGTTGCCCGACAAGATCCATGATGCTAACCATGTTGATCTTCTTGACTTCGGCGATATGTTTGTCACGGGCCAGCATAGCCGCCGCCTCCACGCACAACTTGGAGTAAGAACAGCCATCCGTCCAGCTGTGGGTCGAAGTGACCACGCCGTCCTCGATCTGCAGCCCGATCTCCATGGTATCCCCGCAGTTGCCCGACACTTTCGCCAGCCCCTGGGGGTTTTCAATTACCGGGTTGCCGTAATAATGAAGCAGAAACCAGACGGCTCCCACCGCGAAAATCAATGCGCACGCAATTACCAGATTCGTGATCATACTGCATCCCCGCCGGGGGATGGGCGTTCTCAACCGCTGCGTTCCCCCTGCCTGTGGTGACCTGCGACACTGATCATGTAATTGTTGACGGCCTCCTGCAGGGCCTTGATGGCCAGTGTCGCGCAATGTTTCTCCCCTTCCGGAAAGGCGCCGATTTTGTTTAACACATCAGCGGGTTCCAGCTCAAGCAATTCTTCCGGGTTCCGGCCGTGGGCGAGCTCGGCGGTGAACGAGCCGCACAGCGAACTCGAAGCACAGCCGTCGGTTGTGTAGGAAGCCTTTACCACCCGGTCGTCACTGAATTTGAGATAGATATGTATCGTATCCCCGCATCCTCCCTTAAGGCCGC
>JARRLH010000425.1:0-2654 GCA_037387205.1 Desulfofustis sp. | reverse complement strand
GCCCGCGCGTCGGCAAAGGCCCGATTCTGCAATTGTGCGACCAACGCATCGAATGCGTCATCACTCATGGGCATGATCTTACCTCCATAAGGGAACACAAAACCAAAGGTGTCCCCAGATTTTCTCCCATTTTCTACCAGTGCGCTTCCGCATTGGCGTTGTCAAGATACTCTACTTCACCCGACCTGAGCCGCTCGAGCGCCTCATTCACTGAACCGCTTACGTCACTGACTACTTTTACGCCGGCGGCCTGCAGGGTCTGGAAGGCTTTCGGACCGCAATATCCGGTCAGCAGAATTTCGGCCCCCTGGTCGTGGACCATGGTGGCAGCCTGGATACCAGCGCCTTTGAAGGCGTTGGCATTGGCGGAATTATCGATTGCTTCGAATTCCATGGTATCGAGGTCGACGATGATGATTGTCGCCGCCCTGCCGAACCGGGGATCGACCTCACTGGTGAGGTCCGTGCCTTTGGCTGATATTGCAACTTTCATAAGGTTCCTCCTCGCCTAGTTCTTGCCGCCTCCGCCGCACACTTGGTCGTCTGAGATGAGCGGCAGTTTGCCAGCCAGAAGATCTTCGACCACCGGCCTGATGTCAATCCTTTCGCCGTCGTGATACACGTCAATACCGACCTGTCGAAACCCCATCAGCGGGCGCATGCCGATGCCGCCGACGATCAGCGCATTGACCTGGTGGGAGGCAAGCAGGTTGACCGGGACCATGCAGCCGCCCTGGACGTGCTCCTGATTTTGGATGGTGGTCACCGCTTTGATTTCTCCATCTTCGGCGTCAATACAGGTGAATACATCGCAATGGCCGAAGTGGCCGGCTCTCTGTCCGTCAAGTCCACCATTGCCCACTGAGGGTATCGCTACACGTATTTTTTTCATTCTGTTCTCCTGTTTATTTCATTATCGGCAAAATCCTTGCCTCTTTCTTTGTCATGAACTCCGAGGACCTGATCGTCCTCCAGATGGAGCTCACCGTTTCCACCACTTGTGCTGAAGGGTCATATTCGATTATGGTCTCTCCCTTGACCATCGCCCTGGTAAAACCCGGATCGAAGGGTATCCGGCCCACTGTCATCAGCTCTCGTCTTTTGGTCTCGTCCTCGATAACCGAACTCATTTCTTCATTGAGGTCATACTTGTTGATGCAGACCATGGCTGGAATCTTGAAATGGCGGGCCAACTCGGCCACCCGCTGCATATCGTGCAGTCCCGAGACGCTCGGCTCGACCACGATGAGCAGTGCCGTCGCCCCGGTTATCGAAGCAATCACCGGACAGCCGATGCCGGGAGGGCCATCGGTGACAATCAGTTCCAGCCCGCTCTGCTCGGCAAGAAACTGGGCCTGTTTCCTGATCAGACTGACGAGCTTGCCGGAATTTTCCTCACCAACTCCAAGCCGGGCATGGACCAGGGGGCCAAAACGGGTCGTTGAGCTGAACCACTCACCACACTTTCTCGGTTGAAAATCGACTGCCTCTTCTGGACAAAAAGCGCGGCAGACCCCGCAGCCTTCACATTCCATGGGATCGACCACGAAATCGTCGCTGATCGCCGCAAAGCGGCACAACTCAGTGCACAGGCCGCAGCCGCTGCAGTCCTCGGCTATAATGGCCGCTTTACTGCCGCCGATGAAATTGTGCGTCTCCACGATCCTCGGAGCGAGCAACAGATGCAGATCGGCAGCATCGACATCGGTGTCGCAGAGCAGATGATTTTCCGCCAGCGCAGCGAAGGCCGCCGTCAAACTCGTCTTACCGGTTCCCCCCTTACCGCTTATCACCACCAAGTCCTTCATTGGCTGACCTCCCCCAGCGCAGCTGTTTCCGTAATGCTGTCAAACAGGCGGCAGAACCTGATCCGCCACTCCGGCGATTGATCCACCAGCAGACCACCCTGCGAGTAGATTTCGGCAATGGTTCTGGAAAAGGGGATCTCCATCAATATCGGCAGCCCTTCCTTTCTGGCATAGCGATAGACGTCCTCATTGCCTATATCAGCACGGTTGATTACCAGTCCGCAGGCAATGGACAGCTTTTTGACCGCCTCTACGGTGAGCACCAGATCGTGCAGGCCAAAGGGCGTGGGCTCGGTAACCAGGAGCACGAAATCACTGACTTTCATGGCGTTGATGGCGGGGCAGGAGGTACCCGGCGGGGCATCGATGATGACCAGATCAGCGGGCTCGATGATCGACTGAACTCTGCTGATCAGCGGCGGGCTCATTGCTTCGCCGACACGGAGTCGGCCATAGCTCAAGGTGATGTGGTTCCAGGTCCCCGTTTCAATTGTTCCCAGCTCGCGGCGCCCATCTTTCACCGCCTGTTCGGGGCAAATCATCTGGCAGCCCTCACAGCTGTGGCAGAGTTCGGGGAAGACCAGCACCTTTTCACCGATCACGGCCAGGGCATTGAACTCGCACAGATCTGCACATTTCCTGCAGCCGTTGCAGCGTGTCTCATCGATTACCGGCACGAAGGTCGATTCCGTCCTCGAGACCAACTCCCCGGGCTTGATGAACAGGTGGACGTTGGGCTCCTCGACATCGCAGTCGAGCAGTTTCAACGGCCTTTTGAGGCTGGCGGCCAGATTGATGGAGACGGTTGTCTTGCCGGTACCGCCTTTGCCGCTTGCGACACTGATG
>JARRLH010000424.1:0-2659 GCA_037387205.1 Desulfofustis sp. | reverse complement strand
GAAATATTCAGGTCAGATGACGCGGGGGACTATAAACGAATCGCCGCTGTGGTCCGGACCGTTTGCCAGTGCTTTCTTCTGCTCCAGCGAGGCCTCAACGATATCATCCCGAAACGCATTGGTGATTGAAAAGGCGTGGGTCGTCGGTTCAATTCCTTCGGTATCAAGCTCGTCGAGCTTGGCAACGTAAGAGAGGATCATATCGAGCTGCTCGGTCATCAGGTCGAGCTCCTCGCTTGCCAAATGCAGCCGCGCCAGGTGGGCGACATGCTCGACTTCTTTTCGGGTTATTCGCATCACTAAATAGTTAATTAATGAGGTTGTTGTGGCCGAACTGATCTGAGCCGGCCGATATGGCCAGATACTCCGGACTGAACCGGGAGAGATGGTCGGTAAACACACCGACGATATCTGTGTCGAACTGGGTACCGGCGCAACGGTTGAGTTCCTCGATGGCTTCCTCTACGTTCATATTGCGCCGGTAATTTCTGCTCGATGTCATCGCATCATAGCTGTCAGCCACAGTAATGATTTTGGTTAACTCGTCAAGATCTGCACCGCCCAGACCATCGGGATATCCCATCCCGTCTATGCGCTCATGGTGGTGACGGATGATGAGCTGCTCGCGCTCCATGAAGCCAAGCGGTTTGATGATATTGGCCCCGACGCTGGGATGCTCGTTGATGAGCTGCCGCTCCTCATCGCTCAGTGGGCCTTTTTTCTGGATACAGGAGAGATCGATGACCAGCTTGCCGATGTCATGAAACTGGGCCGCCCGTCTCAGGACGATGAGATCCTGACCGTCGAGATGCATGGCGGTCCCCAACATGGACGCATAACTGGTCACCCGCATGGTATGCCCGGCCGTGTAAAAGTCCTTTTCCTCCATGGCCCGCTGCAGGCTGCTCATCAACTGGACGGTGGCATTTTCCAGACTGTCGCTGTAGGCCCGCAGCAGTTTGTTCTGTTCTTCGAGCTGCAGGGTCTTGCGCCTGACATCATCTTCAAGCGCCTGTTTGTACCTTTGCTCCTGCAGGACATAATTCCTCTTTTCAACCGCCCGTCTGATTTTCACATTGAAAATATCCAGATCTTCGATGGGCTTACAGAGAAAATCGTAGACCCCCATGTTGATTGCCCTGACAGCATCGGCCATGGAGCCTGACCCGGTCAACAGGACGATGGGAATTTCCGAGCCCCCTCTGTTTAGCTCCTCAATGGCTTCAAAGCCATTGAGGTCGGGCATGTGGATATCGAGAAGAATGACGTCGAAGGACTCATCCACCCTCCGCAGAAGCTCCTTTCCGCCCAGGACCCCAACGGCCTCATAGCCAAACATTTCCAGAATCTGTACTACAGCGCTACATACCAGGTCATCGTCATCGGCGACGATGATCCGTGCTGCTTTTTCCTGTTCCACAGACATTACCCTTTCACCTCAGATGTTCCAGTGGCTGCCCGCTGCTTCGATGGCGCGGCCAATAGCATCGTGGGAGTTGTGGCTGTTTATGAACTGTGCGGCCGTTGCATCATCAAGGTAGAATTCGCTATCATCGTCGGTCAGCGGTCCACCGAGCAGCTCGGACAGGACAGCCAGAGCCCCGTCTCTTTGTCCCTTGAGGTTATAGCCTCCCTCCAGGGTCACCAGCAGGCGGCCCCGACAGACCTCCTCGGCGAGGCCAAGCAGCGCTCGGGTCATATAGGCAAAACCAGCCGGGCCCACCGACATTGAACCCAGGGGATCGCCGTGATAAATATCAAACCCGGCAGATACAAGAATGAGCTGAGGCTGATAGGCGCGCCCCACCGGAATGACGATATCGTTGAATATAGCTGCGTACTCGTGGTCGCCAAACCCTCCCGGCAGCGGGATGTTGACGGTGTACCCCTCACCTTCGCCGATACCGGTTTCCTGTAACGCACCGGTTCCCGGATAGTAAGGAAACTGATGGGTGGAGAGGTAGAGGACAGTGCTGGTGTCATAAAAAGAAAATTGGGTGCCGTTACCATGGTGCAGATCCCAGTCGATGATCATTATCCGTTCAAGATTATGGCCGGCGGCTGCATGCCAGGCGGCTACCGCGATGTTGTTGAAGAGGCAGAACCCCATGGCCCGGTCTCTTTCGGCATGATGGCCCGGGGGCCTGACCAGGGCAAAGCCGTTGTCAATCTCACCCTTCAGCAGCAGATCAACCCCGCTGATCACCGCCCCCGCAGCCAGCAGGGCCGCCTCGTAGGATTGGGCCGAAGTGGCGGTATCCTGGTCGAGATAATCGTATCGTCTGCCGGAGGTGTCCGCCACGCGTCTGATCAAGGCCTCCCCATGGTTCTTTTCTAAATGGCCCAGATCCGCCGGCCCGAAATCCGGAAACACGAATTTCTTACGGTGCTCAGGTTTTTCGATAAAATCATAGATTACCCTGAGGCGATCGATTCGTTCCGGATGGTTGGGTCCGGGATCGTGCATCAGAAACAGATCATCCTTGAAAATTGCCGTTTTCCTCATAACCTCACCCCTGGGGCCGCTGATTTCGTTGCACCCGTCAGTCCCTCTCCCCCGATGACACGGCGCTTATTCTGCGCCCGCCGCCATGAATCCATCCTCACGTCACCCTGGATCAATCATAATCCACCTGCCCAACTTAAGTCGCTATAATAA
>JARRLH010000423.1:0-2660 GCA_037387205.1 Desulfofustis sp. | reverse complement strand
AAAATAGAAACATTCGTTCAAACTGGCCTGGTATGGCTTCAGTAGATTACCACAGGCAGACTATGAATTTAGGTTTGAACCAAATTCGAAGGTGTCTCCTGATAACTTTTTTTGATGAATTATCAGATAATTGAACCTTGCCGATGGACATCTTTTTTGCCAACTATTTAACGAGTTGGGCACCTTATCAGGAAACATCTCAAGCTATGGAGAAACGCAGGGTTGTTGGGCTTCGATGTGGCAATGTTAGCGTTCAAACTGGGATAACAGTCGAGCGTAAGTGGGGGTGGTCACCTCCAGCGACTGGTTTGTTATGCGCTTTCAAATCAGTTCTCCGAGTTAATAGGATATTCCAACTTCTTGCCGAAGGTAGGTATCTTCTGTCAACTGATTGAGCATAAAATCAGCCACGTCTGCACGGGAAATTTTCCCCTGTATTTCTCTTTCCCCTATCTGAATCCCATGCTTATACTCGCCCATACAAGCACCATCAATGAGATGAGGCGGTCTAACAATTGTCCAATCCAATGAACTCAGCCTAATAACTGTTTCTTGCTTTTCATGATCCGCAAAAGCGTGACGCAAAAATATTGGAACAACTATATATTTGGTAAAAAATCCAAGATTTGAGCGGCTATCGCCAACACCCATAGAAGATAAACTGACAAGGCGTCTTACTTCTTTTCTTTCCATACATTCAATTATGTTCCTTGTCCCTTCCTCTCTGAGAGTAGAGCGGTTTGCCCCGGCACCTATAGCTGAAATCACTGCATCTTGTTCAGAAACTGCATTTTCAACTGCTTGTGGATCTAAAACGTCTCCAACAATGATTCCCATATCGCTCGTTTTTATGTCAGCAATTTTATCTGGATTACGAACAAATGCTATAATTTGATGGTCCCTTTCCAAGGCCTGTTTCAGTAGTTCTCGCCCTGTCCCTCCCGATGCTCCAAATATTACAACTTTCATTTTTACGACTCCTCTTTTGTTACCATACGATGAATTGAGGTCGGGTAAGCACGAACCATACCTCTCTGCTATTTTGTTAAGCTTTATTATCTTTCTGGCCAATGATGTACAACGCCTTTGTTTTCTTGCCGATTACCTTCGATGTCTTGATGGCAAATCCAGCATCTTTCATCATTGATGTAAGGTCTTCAGGGGAAAAGGAATGGGTGTGGGCAGGAGGCTTGCCCCAGGACTTGACGAACCGCAGACCCATCTTGATCTTCTCCCAGAGTTTCATTTCATGGTCTGTAAAGGTGACAATCACCAAAGTGCCGTCTTTTCTGAGGATTCTATTACACTCCTGAATTAATGCACGGGGACCTTCCACGACGTGAATAAGGTTCGCCATAAAGACGCTGTCTATCGCTTCGGATCGGAAAGATGTTGCCATGCAGTTTTCTTTTTGAATTGTCACCTTCGAGTGATTGCCAATACGCTTCCTGGCCACCTCGAGGAGTCTATCCGAAAGGTCCGTGGCAAACATGCTCTTAGTCTTCGAGGCGATCGTCTCAGTAAAAGCACCTGTCCCGCAGCCGAGCTCAACGAGTTCACCTAGCTCAGGCAAGCGATTGAGCTCTTGGATTATCTCGTCACGGAGCTCTTTTCCAACAACGTATTCCATTTTCTTGTCGTAGGTATCAGGAAATCTGCTCCAATATTTCTCCGTCATATTGTTACGCAAGTTGTCACCTCACATTGCTTTGATTAACAAAGAACCTCCGGTTTTATTCCCATCTACCTATCGTTTCCATAACCGGTGAACCGAAGAATAATGCCTCCGGATTGTTTGAACGTTTCTCCCAATCCTGTAAAAAACCTTCCATTGCAACTTTAGAAAGAAATCCTTTTCCTACCAGATCCGGCATAACATCCCTGAACAGTCTATCCGGCCATATCCATTCTGCTGTTCCTGACTGCACAACCTTCGTCACAACGTTGATCTCAGTTTTCAGTCCCGCTTTTCTGATAAGACAAGGAAGCATAGTGCCAATCTCCGGGTTGCAACCACGCTCGTCTGAGGCATTTCTCATGAGTGCTTTGGCAACATCCATGAGATATTGGGTGGGAGGATGGATTTGGATATTCAGGAAATTACAAAACTCCGCCAGAGCGCATACACCTCCCGGACGGAGCCATGAAACCATTCGAAATATTATGTCTTTTACACGATCTTCTGGAAGATACATGAGAACCCAGCGACCGTAGATTCCGTCAACACTTTCAGGGGAAAGTTCAAGTTCGGCAAGTTCACAGGCGTGGATTTCGATATTGGTGAGCCCTGCAGTTCGAGCCTGCTCCTCAAGAAGTGGAAGAGAATACTCACCATCTCTGTCCACAGCTATGACCTTGCCGCCGGAGCCGACGATACGCGCCAGATCAAGGGTTGTAAATCCAGGTCCGCACCCAAGATCAACGACTGTCTGATTTGTGGTAAAGCCTGCTCTCTTCAGAAATGAGAGATTTTCTTTCGACCAGACCTGATATTGTTCACCAAGTCGTTTAAGTTCTCTGGAACTGTAGCCGTGTTGATAATTATTACTTGATATGTCAGTCATTGCATTTAACCCTAGATCTCTGCCCCCCCTCCTCTTTCCAATCGGTATACCCAAGTCTCGACTTTTGAGTACCATTTTCAGCCTGCATCAGCTACT
>JARRLH010000422.1:0-3514 GCA_037387205.1 Desulfofustis sp. | reverse complement strand
AAGGCCGGCCAGGAAAACCAGTTCGGCGCCTGGTATGCCGGCATGGCGACGGTGCAGGTCGCCGCCATGCTGGGCCTGCGCGAGCGCTGCGCCGCGCTCTACGACTGCGCGGTGCAGCTCGACGGCGCCGGAACCCACGTCGTCTGGGACCTCGGCCTGGCCGGGAAGCACGCCGCCATTGCGGCCGCGGCCGGTGGGCAGTGGGAGCGAGCGGAACGCCATTTCGACGAAGCCGCCGAACGCGCCGAAGCCATCGGCGACCGCCTGGACACGGCCGATCTGCTGCGCTGGCGAGCGCAGGCGCGGCTGTGGCGCAACGCGGCGGGCGACCGCGCCGAGGCCAGGGCTTTCGCGGAAGCCGCCCGTGAGGCTTATGCGGCGAGTGGGCGATCTAATGGATCAGGGTGGTGGCGATTTCCTCGCGCAGCTCATCGAGTGGCAGGGCTTCCCCGCCGGGGTTCGTAAGTGAGGCGGATCTCGAGGTGCTCCAGCGCCCCGTGTGCCCAGTCGGGCAGCTGATCCATGGCTTGCTGGACGACGGCTTCGAATCCGGCAGCTGTCAAATAACTGGCGGCTCTTTTTTGCCGAGAATTTCTACCTCTGGCCAACTGAGAACTGAACTCCCCTGCGATTTAAGTCCTGGAGAGTTCTCTTATGTGCTTCAAAGCCGAACCTGGTCAAATCATCCGGCTAATCTCCGCTAACGACCTATTGTGTTGAAAAACTCTGTTTTCGAGTTAGGCTGAATTTTTTCAGCTTCTCAGAGGCCACAAAATTTTTCAGATACGAGGGGGCGCCAATTGAGGTGGAAAATCCAAAAGAAAGCCGCTGATGCCCCAATTGAGGTGGAAAATCCAAAAGAAAGCCGCTGATGCCCCCAGATTCGAGACCAGGCATGAATTTTCCAATTTATAGTAATCCTGCGAAAAATCGGTGTTTCTCAAATTCGGAGTTTTTCAACAGAATCGACCCGAATCGGAACTTACGAGAAGTTTAGTTTTGACTATTTAGTCGCGCCCAAAAGCCGAAAATTCCATGACCGCGAAGCACAAGTGTCATAAAAGTCTGTCCTTTTTGTCTGGAGCTGATTTTTCAGTTTTTGCCATGCCTTCATCGAGTCCCTCGGATTGTCGACTATTCTCAGCGAGAATTTTTGATTCAAAGTATGAAAGCGTCAGTTCTTTTTGTGAACTTGATTTACCCTCTTTGTGCAGGTACCTCGCCGCGAGCATAGGAATGAGAATTGCGGGTAGACCTATCGCGAGTGGTGTAAGCAAAAATGAGAATCCCGATTTGGCTGATAAACTTCCACTGCTTATTGCTTGAGTCGTGCCCCACAACATCAACGCCATTAAACAGCCCAGTGGAATCAGTATTATCTGAATTTTATCTATCGATTTTCTATGGTCCCAGAGTACCGCTAGCAAAATTCCTAGTCCTGCTGACAAGGCTGTCTGCACCCATAGACTTTCATACAGTTTTAGGCTGCCAGCCAGCGCATAAACAACTCCCATTTGGGGAAATTCCACGATCACGGTGGAGAAAGGCGCTCAAATCATTGACGACCTTTCCTCAAGCTGCTTCGTCAGAGTGACCCAACCATATCATGAGGGCTAAGAAATTCGCCTGTGGCATCATGACGTGATGAAAATGAGTTCAAGACAAATTGCTTGGTCTGTTGCCGTTTTGATTTGGCTGAATGCACTTCCCTACCTCAGTCGACTTTATAAGGGTTTGGAATGGGTTACTGGGATACTTCCGGATGGAAGCGGATTTCCATTTCTATTGGGGCTGCTGTTTGTTCAAGGTATGTACTCCCTACCCGCTATTCCTTTCGTCAGGGCAATGATCAAATCTCAACGACCCACCTTGCCTTGGGTAATTGCGCTGGGCATCGTTTCAGCGTTTATCGTTCTTACATTCAAGGATGTGGACCTGTGTTGTGATGCCAACGCAGCCATTATTCTCGTGAATATCCCGCTGTTTGCCACGGGCATTGCTTTCGTCATCCTTGCTGTCGGACAGAGGTTCGGCCCAACCAAAGCGATTGATAAAACAGGGGAGCAGCGTCTGGAAGAGGCTTTGAAAAAAGCAGCAGATTCGCCTGGCTGGCTAGGCGATAAAAACCGACGGTGATTCGTCGCTCACGAGTTCATCTCCAAATCTGATCGACCTGAGACCAGACCTGCCTCAGTTTCATGTTCAGGGGGGTTCTCTTGTGCGCTCGATAGCGGAAGATTTCTTCAGCAGATCGCTGCTAGCCGTTATCGACACTTTTGAGAACTCAGCACCTCGCCCCGCTTAGTCTTCGAAATCTGTGCAAGACTAAAGAGCGGAATTTCTGCAGCCAATAAAAAGTTACCGTCCTGATAGTAAAATGTTACTTTGCATTTTCTGCGCATGCCTAGATGTCATCTATGTTGGAATCTAAAGAAAAATCTTCAGGGGGACTATTTAATCAACGCCATTTTCGTAATCGAAGGTATTCGGTGGGTGATGCGCCGAACCAGGACCTGAATGCACGGGAAAACGTGCCGGCACTCTCATAGCCCAGCATAAAGGAAATTTCCGTGATGCTGTAAGATTCGTCCCGGAGATAGGTCAGTACGAGATCTTTGCGCAACTCCATCAACAGTTTGCGAAATGACGTGCCCTCTCTCCTCAGCTTGTTGTAAAGCGTCCGGCGGGTCATGTGCAATTGCTCGGCGACATCGCCCTCCTTCAGCCCCCCCGATGGCAGCTGATCCGTCATTACAACACGTACGCGATTGCCTAAGCTGCCCTGCTCCAGCCTGGCAAGGTGGCGTGACATGATGTCTTCATGTACTGACAACAGCTGGGGGCTAAATACCGTAAGCGGCTTGTCTGCATCCTGCTCGTGAAGAGCCAGGCAATCCAGATCTTCACCGAACTGCACCTCCGTGCCGAAAAAGCGCTTCCAGGCACCAGAGTCGGATGGCGCTGTACGTTGCATGAACACGTAGGCCGGAGCTAAGTCTGAACCAAAACTAAGCCGGCACATATGAAGCAGAGATCCCAGCAAAGCGTCTGCCTGTTCATCACGCATCTTTGAACTGTCGGGTTGCAGGTATTCAACCTGCAGGAAACCTGGTCGTTCACTCACCTGAACAGTCAGTCGTTCGTTCAGCATATGGTGGAAGCGCTGCGTTCGCATAATTGCAGTGCGCAGTGAATAACTGGCGATCCAGGCATGGCCCAGAGCGCCCAGATGCGATGGTTGGAGTTGTTTTGCCGCTCGCAAACCGATAGCAGGATCCGCTACGAGTGCGGAGGCCCGAGTCAGAAATCGTTCGTAAACCTCCAGCGATATTCGGTCACCAATGCCCGGCTCGGCACCGGGCCGATAGGTATTGTCGGGAATGACCTGGGTTGGGTCGAAGCCATAGGACTCCAAGGTTCGCCACAACATTCCTATAAGGGGGGCGTAAACGGTCATGGCCTCTTCTGACTCGGTGATAATGGTCTTTTTTCGCGAAGGGTAAGGTACATTTTG
>JARRLH010000421.1:0-3967 GCA_037387205.1 Desulfofustis sp. | reverse complement strand
AATGTTCTGTTTTCATCCAGTTCAGCACAATTTTCATAACCGCTAAGGCCGAAATCTGCGGCCCTGGCGATGACCATCGGCATGGCCACATCCATACAGGTGACCGAAATCCCGTCGATAATATCGACCGGGTTTCCGGTGGGGAGCAGCGAACCGGTCACGCTGCCCACCACGTCCATGAACTGCAGCTCGACGGGAGATGCCGTGCCTGGTACTCCGTCTATTGCCGTTTCACCGTCGTATCTGATCTGTCCACCGGGTGTCTGTATTTTCGCTACAATCCTCGCATTTGTATTAACTGCCCGAATGTTGACCAGCGTCTCATCACCGGTCGGTTCAAGCAGCCCCATTTCCAGTGCTGCCGGCCCGACTCCGGAAAGTATATTGCCGCAGGTTGGCTTATAATCAACCAGTTTGTCTTCGACGCTTACCTGAGCAAAAAAGTAGTCGATATCAGCCCACTCACTGTTCGACCTTGACAACATTGCGACTTTGGTGGTTACCGCCGCGCCCCCGCCGATCCCATCGATATTGAGCGGGTGCCCGGAGCCAATCACGGCGATCAGCACTTTGCTGAGTATATCGCGGCCCTCAGGTAGCTCCGCCCTGTTGAAGTAAGGACCTCTAGAGGTCCCACCGCGCATGAAAACAAACGGTATTGCCCTTTGCATTAGCTCTTAGGTTCCTTGTTCTCTGTATTTGTCCTTTCAGGAAGCCTGATGAATCAAGTTAGATTCCTCCAATCGGCCAGGGCAGTTCGACGAGAGTCTGCAACAGTCCGGAGGGAAAATCACGGTTCAAGGCGCCCGCCATGAAACACATGAGGGCGATACCGGCAGCGGTCAGGATGATCGTCTTGGGCCAGGCTTGCTGAGCTCGTACCCTGATAAAGGCAATCAGGAACATTGCCAGGGCCAGGATGAAGCCGACCAGCGCTGATAACACGAGTAAGGCTGCAAACCAGGCCAGAGTCGTCCAGAGCCCGTGCGGTGCTTTGGCATCCTCACCCGCAGCCTCACGGTCCGCAAACATCGCATCCGTCTCCGGTGCCCGTAACATGCGTATTAATAATACCAGGCAGGCGATTATCGCGATAAAAGAGACAGTCATCGGGAAAATACGGTCGGTCTGGATGGTAATCGACGCGGCATTGAAAAAGCTGATAGCAGAGTAGATTGTAACCGCCAAAAGGAACAACAGTGGTGCCCGTTTTCCACCAATTGGCACATCTCCTTCGGACATGATCTGTTTGGCTTGCCTGATCCCGACAACAATTGAAATAGCAGTGATGATGAGCAGCACAATCACGATGGGCGAAAATATGTATTCAAGTCCGACACTGGTTCCCAGGCGGAATTTGCTCATGGCAATCTGGTAGGCCTGGAACGAGTAGTTCTCGGCCTGGGTGCTCAAAACAAAGCCGATCAGAAAGGCTGGGCGGGACCATTCGAAGCGGCGCAGAAAGATGCCGAGCAGGCCGATCGCAAAGAGGGCCACCAGATCCCCCAGCGACTGCCGCGACTGAAAAGCGGCGAAAGTGATCAGCATGAATAAAAATGGCGCAAGCAGTGTGAAACGTATCGTGGTTAACCGAGCAATGGCGGGGGAAAGTGCGATGCATATCCCGGCGCCGAGTACATTGGCGATGGCCAGCGACCAGACTGTTGTGTACGTGATATTAAGATTATTGGTAATTAACTGGGGACCGGCATCATAGCCCAGCAGGGCCAGACCGCCAATGAAGATGGCCATTGATCCCGACCCGGGGATACCGAAGATTAGCGTTGGAACCAGCCCACCTCCTTCCTTGGCGTTGTTGGACGACTCGGGTCCAATGATCCCTCTTATTTCCCCTGAACCGAAGCCTGATTTGTCAGGAGTGGTCTGCACGGCATGACCGTAAGCGATCCAATCTACAACCGAACCGCCCAGACCGGGGATAACCCCGACAACAACGCCGATTAACGAACACCTGATCGACAGATACAGGTTGTTCCACCAATCGCGAACTCCCTGTAACCAGCCTGCTCCGAGCTTGGCATCCCTGGCAATGGCCCGGTCCTGACGCAGCAGTGAGATGATTTCTGGTATTGCGAAAATGCCCATGCCAACAACCACCAGCTTGAGGCCATCGGTCAGATAGGGAACGTCATAGGTTGACATCCGTAATGAACCGCCGGCATCGGCCTCACCAATGGTGCCAACCAGAAGTCCCAGGCAAGCGGCAGCGACACCTTTGAGTGGTATTCTGCCGGCGAGGATTGCCACCATGCTCAGTCCGAGGATGGTGATCATCAGCATTTCCGGGAGGCCGAAGGCCAGCACGATCGGGCGGGCAATCAGGATAAAAAAGGTCAAGAAGGAGGCACCAAGCAGCCCTCCGAACAGTGAGGAGGCAAAGGCCGCGGACAGTGCCCGTGCCGCTTCTCCCTTTTTAGCCAGAGGAAACCCGTCAAGCACGGTGGCCTGGGAAGCAGAAGAGCCGGGGATGCCCATAAGCACCGAGGCAAAGGTGTCGGAGGTCGGGATGACGGCAACCAGTCCTACCATCAAGGCCAGGCATCGCGGGTGCAAATATATCCATGACTGTCTCTCCACCTACAGATATAAAAAATGCACCCTCCCTCCCGCTGCTCTTCGGGAGGGGGGTTCAGAAGAGACTACTTTAAAGTAACCCCGTATCTCTCTTTCAACCAGTTCACGACAAAGGCCTTGGCCTCATCGGGACCCTCGGTGGCGCTTTTAAAGGCGCTCTTGGCTTCTACACCGGTCATCTGGGGATATTTACCCAGTGTTACCCCAGAGATCTCGGCAAAATCGCTGCGGGCCTTGATCGAGTCAAATGCTTTGGTATAGGTGGCGATTGCGTCAGCCGGTGCGCCCTGGGGCAGAAACACCATTTTCTGGGCCGGAAAGCCTGAAACGAAGAAAGCTTTCCATGCATCCCATTTTTCTCCTTTTGTTTCACATCCCGTGGTAGCTTCGCAGACCTCCTTGAAGGTTGGCATATCCGGGAAAGTCGGGTCGCGGACAATGTTTCCGGCGGCATCCAGTGCGCCCCAGCTCATCATCGGCACGGCCTTGCCCTCTGCAACAAGCGGAGCAACCCCTTTGAGGTAACTGGAGGAGGTCTGGTAGTCGATATTGGCCTCGCCACGCTCAAACATAAGTCGACCGTCACCCCGGCCCTTGAGGCCGAAGACCGGCTCGACCTTCATGCCGAGCATTTCCCAGGCCAGCATTGGTACCAGGTCAAGACGGGTTGCCCCCTGGGAGCCATAGATGAAATTAATGTCTTTCAGGCCCTCGGCGCTGCCGTCAAATTTCTTGGCCAGATCCGGCGGCAGGTAGGCTACGCCGCCTGTACCGGAGGCCAGGACAACATTCCAGTCTTTATATTCATACTTTACCCGCGGATCTCCGAGCAGATAGGGAAACTGGGTTGAGCCGGAGGAACCGAAAATCGTCGTACCGTCCTTATACTTCTGTTGCTGGAACCAGTTGGCTCCTTTGGTGGATCCGGCCCCGGGCATGAATTTCACCACCACGGTCGGATTGCCCGGCAGGGCCTCGCTCAACAAAGGAGCATAGAAGTTGGCCCATTTAGCCGAGCCGCCGGATTCAGAAAACGGGATTACGAATTCGACCGTCTCGCCCGATAAGTCCATGCCATGGCTGCTGGCTAAAACATTCGTTGAAAAAGCGGCAAAAGTAGCAACTGCGAGTCCAAATGCCACTCTGCGAGTGATTTTTGTGATAGACATAAGCTCCTCCTTTTAGTTGATGATAGTAGATTCTCCCTAAAGGTAAACATCCTTCGATTGCCACCTCTACTCAGCGAATACAGATTTACAGGAAGTATTCATCGAGTACTATTCTTAGGGAAGACTCCATTTACTATAATCAGTTTCAAAGTTTTGCAGCATTTCTGTGGGGGGGCACAATACCCATCGTGCCCCTTTTAAAC
>JARRLH010000420.1:0-2693 GCA_037387205.1 Desulfofustis sp. | reverse complement strand
AACGAAAAGATTACTCCAACATAGATTATAATTCTACCTACTAGGAGTTTTATTAGAACTGGGTGAGCTGAAAATAATTGCTTTAATTGCAATTGGAATTCTGCGGCCATAACTATATCAATTTTTATCCAAGTTCTTTTTCTGCTATACGAGCTAAATGACCGTAAGCGGTTATTAAACAACGCTATAACTTTGCGGCAGAACAAGCTCGTCAGCGGCTAACTGCTGTGGAAGCAACTTCCGATAATCCTCCTCTGATTCTGCACACGGCACACTCTCAAACAGATACCGCAGATATTTGTAGGTGTCGAGCCCGTTGGCCTTGGCCGTTTCGATCAGCGAATAAATGGCAGCACTGGCCGCGGCCCCCTCGGGGGTTCCGGCAAACAGCCAGTTCTTGCGTCCCACTACAAACGGCCTGATCGCATTTTCCGCAAGATTGTTGTCGGGCGTCGCAAACCCAACGTCAAGATAAGCCACCAACCGCGGCCACTGATCCAGGGTATAGGAAACCGCTTTGCCCAGCAAGCTCTTCGGAACCACCTGCAGTGATTTCTTCTCAAGCCACTTCCTGAACTTGTCCAGTAACGGTTTGCTCTCTTTGTGCCGCACGGCAACCAGTTGTTCTGCCTTCAACTTCTGGATTTTGGCCCGCTTCTCGATGCCGTACAGCTTCCTGATATAATCAAGGGCAACATCAACGCTCCCTCGTTTCTTCGATTTCGATGAACCCGCCTTGGCTGCATCCATAAATTTGCGCCTGACATGGGCCCAGCAGCCAAGATGCACGATCGATTCGTCTGTATCCAGAAAGTCGTAGCCGACATAGCCGTCGGTCTGAACCGCGCCCTCGTATCCCTTGACGAACGATGATGCGACACTTCCGGAACGGGTCGGAGCATACCGATACATGAGCGTGGGCTTCAGCGGATCACCGCCACGGAAGATCCACATATACGATTTTGTCGTCGGAGACCGGCCGGGTTCCAGCAACACCTGAACCGTCGTCTCATCGATATTGATCAACGGGCCAGAGCGGATCTCCTGGGTGAGCAGATCCAGCAACGGTTCACAGGCCTGTGCCGCCTTCATCGCCCAGTTGCACATGGTCGCCCGGCCGATGTCAACGCCGAGCCTGGCAAATTGCTTCTCCTGGCGATAAAACGGCAAAGCATCAGCAAACTTGGCGGTAAGAATATGGGCCAGCAGTCCTGCGCTGGCAATCCCTTTGGGAATAATCTGCGGTGGAACCGGGGCGGTCTTGATGGTCGGGCCGTCGTTTTCCACCCCTTCACAGCATCTGCAGCCGTACTTCGGTCTGATATGTCTGATAACCCTGATAATCGCAGGAATGATATCGAGCTTCTCAGATACCTCCTCACCGATACGCTCAAGCGCTGCACCGCAGCCGCAGACCTTTTCCGCTTCGTCGATATCATGGACTACGTCCACCCGGGGAAGATTCTCGGGCAGCGGTTTTCTGCCCGGTTTCTTCCGGGCATGCGGCTCGACTTCGACCGTCTCTTCGGCCTCAGCCTCAGCTTCCGGGTCGACCTCAGGCATATCGAACAGCAGCAGCTGCGGGCTGCCACCGAACAGCTTCTCGCTCTTACGCCCGAATAATCGGTCGAACAGCTTACGCATCTGCTCACGGAGCAGCTCGTTTTCCGACTCGTACTGTTTGCACCGTGATTCGTATTGGTCACACCGGGCGCTGATCTGAGCAATGATCTTCTTGAGCTCGACCGGGTCGTCGGGTAATGTGGAGGGGCTTGACATCATGGTCGAAACAGTACCATGATATCCTTAAAAATGCAATTATTAATACAATAATATCATATATTTATATATTTTTTATCAGGTCGCGCGCTGGTAGGATAAGCGGCCATGCGCCTGGCTCAGATCGAGCCCGTGTAACAGCCAGTTCAATGCCGATCTACTGATCCTCATCACCTCCTGCTCAGATTCCGGCCAGCGGAACTTGTCTTGCTCCAATCGTTTTTTCCAGACGCAGAAGCCGTTGAGGTTCCAGTAGAGGATTTTGACGATATCCCGGTTTCTGTTGCAAAAGACGAAAAAGTTGCCAGTGAACAGATCCAGGCCCAGCTCCTCTTCGACAATAATGGACAGGCCATTGATCGATTTGCGCATGTCGGTGGCGCCCAGGGCGATAAAGACCTGCACGTCATGCTGCTGGCCCAACATCAGAGCGATTCCAGAGTGACAATCAGCCGGCCCAGCAGGTCGTCTGAAAAATCAGTGCCGATTTCAATTTTGAATCTGTCATGTTGCAGACTCAGGGTAATGGCCGTGTCAGTTGGTTGTGTCCGCAACGGCACCGGGACAAACGAGACCGGTTTCGGCTGCTCGTTTTCAGATTTGGTTTTCCAGTAAATCAGCCGGTGATAGACCAGGTTGTGGTGTCTGCCATATTCCGCCAGGCTGTATCCGCTGTTTCGCCAGGCCTGGATATGCGCCTGCCAGAATCTTCTTTTTTCTCGATGGATTTGTTCTCTGCTCTTTGTCTCCATGATATGCCTCCTGGCTGTTTGGCATATCATCATACGGTATATGGGTGAAATTTGAAGAAGGGGGTTATTGAGCGCTTACGTATAAGTCAAGTTGGATTGGATGGGAAAATCAATATGAAATGACTTAAAACGCTTATTCTGGGGAAGTTGCCATAAAGATAA
>JARRLH010000419.1:0-2694 GCA_037387205.1 Desulfofustis sp. | reverse complement strand
GTCATCAGAAAGTTTCCGACGTATGCCTGCGCTGGAACCAGCAGGAAGGCGCGATCAATCATCCAGTCAAAATAGGTGTTAGAAGTCATCTCAGCTCTTTCGTATGGATCACGCCGCAGGTTTTCAATCAAAGGCACACGCAGCGGCACGAAAGGCTCCATCCATACTCGGAAGGTCCCGGTAGCCTTCTGCTCCATGAAGATGAGTTTCCAGTCTTCATAGCGCAATGCTGTCAGATCGCCATCATCAGAGAAATAGAAAATTTCCTTGCGCGGACTGGACATATTGTCCGGGTCCTTCAGATGCTCAGTGATGTCATAGCCATCCAAGTGCACCTTGTAGTCGCGCCCGAGCGCTTTTGAATGATAGCCATCGAGCAAATCCTGCTTGATATCATTCTTGCCGGCAGCGGCAACAAAGGTTGGCAGCCAGTCCATGTGGTGAACAATACCGTTACTGACCGAGCCGGGTTTAACGACCCCTGGCCAGCGAACAGCAGCCGGTACGCGCCAGCCGCCTTCCCAGTTGGTGTTCTTCTCACCACGAAAAGGTGTTGCAGCTGCATCGGGCCAAGTGTTGTAGTGAGGACCGTTGTCTGTCGAATAGTGAACGATCGTGTTATCGGCAATACCCAGGTCATCGAGCACTTTCAGGAATTTTCCGATATGCATGTCATGCTCGACCATGCCGTCCGCATACTCGTCCTGGCCGCTGATGCCGCGTAGTTCCTTTTTAACATGGGTGCGGAAGTGCATGCGGGTGCCACTCCACCAGACAAACCATGGCGTACCTGTCTCGTGCTGACGCCGGATAAAATCAATGGCGGCATCCGAGGTTACATCATCGATGGTTTCCATGCGCTTTTTCGTCAGTGGACCAGTATCTTCGATTTTCTGTTTACCACCATCCTGGGCCCACGAATGGATAACGCCGCGCGGACCGAATTTCTTCTTGAGCTCGGGATTCTTAAAATAGTCCTCATTTTCGGGCTCTTCTTCCGCGTTCAGGTGATAAAGGTTGCCAAAAAACTCATCGAAACCGTGATTGGTCGGCAAGTGTTCATCGCGATCACCCAGGTGATTTTTACCAAACTGGCCGGTTGCATAGCCTTGATCTTTCAGAAGGACCGCGATCGTGGGGTCAAGGGTATTGATACCCTCTTTCGCCCCGGGCAGACCGACTTTTGACAGGCCGCTGCGGAAGACGCTCTGGCCGAGGATAAAGCTGGAACGCCCCGCCGTGCATGATTGCTCGCCGTAGTAATCGGTGAAAATGATGCCTTCCTTGGCGATGCGATCGATATTGGGGGTTTTGTAACCAACCAAGCCCCGGGTGTAAGCACTGATGTTGCTTTGACCAATGTCATCGCCCCAGATGACGAGGATGTTGGGTTTTTCGGCAGCAAATGCCGTTGCACTGAACAATAATGTCATCATTGCCAGGAAATAAACAACCGTTCTTAAGTGTGGTCTTTTCATTCTATCCTCCTTTATTTGGGTTTGATTATATGTATGACCATAGGGAGGTGTATTGATTGGAAATATTCATAAACCTAATAAAGTTATCTCATTTGTCAATGCCAACCGGTTTGTTGGTCGGGATGTCCACTATTATTTCTTCTGTAAAAGCAACAAATACCTCGGAGACACGTGCCTGCCAATGCCAATGCCAGCCGCTAGTAGCGGAATAATAGATTTCATCACCACATTCAAACTATCCATGGCCTTTTGATATTTTAGGTTACGTGCCTCCTCTTAAACTTTTAACCAACCGATAATATTTAAGATTTGCTGATGCCATCTACAATATTGCCAAATTGTAGGTTTCGTCAAATCATGCCGACTCCCTGAACCCCGCCAACAATCCTCATAAATCAATTTTGCCAGTCGAATCCCAAACATGTGTTCTATCATAAGTTGCGGTCTGCTGAGGTATGCGGGAACGGATTTGGGATGATTTTCGTTAATGCAACGATAGCTGTTAATTTCGTTTGTGCTGACAAGCAGGAGGGGGCAAAATACCTACTTAAACGCGTTGATAACCACTTGTGGGTGAGTTCAGTGGCGGATGGATATCCAAATCCGGATCTGAGAATTTCATGCCGCTAAAGTTGGTTTTAGTGGGGGATTGTGTCTGTCTGAGTTGTCAGTGAGCGGTGAAGATTCTACAATAATTAAACTTGAAATTTTCTTGACTTGGCAGCCGGTTTTTATGGTATCACAAGTCTGGGCAAGGTTGGAGTAACATCTACATATCTCAACTTCGGGGTAATTTGTGATATTTTATGATATCTCAGGTTTTCGGGGCGGTGGTTTTTTACCGATTATCTCATCTGTACTTTAATGATATTTGGTTTTGGTAAAATATTAAACTTCATACAATGCCGCTGCTTCTGGATAAATATTCCACTGATGGCCTATTGCTTATAATTATTTTTATGATTTGTTTACAAACATTAGCTTCGAAAGACTGCCCTTACAATTTATCTACGTTTTTAACCCCTCACTATTTGATGAGAGTCCGTTTTTGAGCAGGCATTGACGGCTATCCAAATATTCTCATATCCTTAATATATTCAATCTATTATAATTTTAAGATTGATTGTTTTTTGTCATATGATATAATTGTTTCAGTAGCTCGGGAGCTACGCTTATTGATCCATCATGTTTTAGCCCAAGGGCGGCCTTATAGGTC
>JARRLH010000418.1:0-2698 GCA_037387205.1 Desulfofustis sp. | reverse complement strand
ATGCACGCTTGCTTTTACTTGTTTTATTTTCAACGTAGTATCCTCCATTCAGGGTGATTGATAAATTCTCAAACGGACAGAGCCTTGGTCAGCTCAGCAAGACTGGTAAGAGAATCCAGTTCGGCTATCAGTGATACGATCTCTTCAGCTTTTGTCCTGGGCCAGCCCGCGTAATCAGCACAGCCGTAGAACTTTTCAGCTACTTCATCGTAGGTGAAAGGATTGCTGGGCGAGCCTTTGCCGTAGTCTGAGCGGCCCTCTATCTTCTCTCCATTTTCGAGATGAATAGTGATTAAGGAAGTCATCTTGTCGTATCCAGCCGCTTCCGCCTCAGAATCTTCCTTGAAATCCACCCGCTTGATCAGCTCCTGCACGTCAGGCCGCAGTACTACCTGATCGGTGAACTCCTGCAGGTGAGCTCTGCCCTCCAGCAATAAAATAGCCAGGCAGAATTCCATTGAAAATTTAGCCTGCAGTTCATTGACGGGACGGTGGTGGATCAGAGCATTGAGCATATTGTGATTGGTACCGACTTCTACCCGCACCACGTTTTTGGCCTGGATCGAGTGTTTCTCGATCAACTCGCTCACCAGGGTCATGGCAGGGTGGGTCAGCGAACCTGAAGGATGTGGTTTGATTGATATGCCTGGATCCGAGAAGGTCCATGGCGCACCCAGCTTTCCTCTGATTGCCTCCGGGGCGTAACCGCCACCGTGGGCCTGAAAGAAGCCGCGGGGGGCCTCCAGAATTTCGCTGGTCGCGGTCCAGCCCATTTCCGCGAGATCGCAGGCGACAATGCCCGACTCTGCAGCTCTGCCAGCATGAAATGGCTTGGTCATCGTGCCGAAGTTTTCGCGCAGACCACCGCTCTGGCTTCCTGCGATTCCCAAAGCCCGTTCGAGTACTTCCCGATCGAAGCCGCGCAATCTACCCGCGGCGCCGGCTGCAGCGAACGGACCGCAGGTGGCCGTGGAATGAAACCCGTGCTGATAATGACGGGGCGATATCGCTTCGGAAATTTTGCACTCTGTTTCCACCCCCACGAGATAGGCCGCCAGGAATTCTCGGCCGCTCCGGTTCAGCACCTGTGCTTCAGCAAAAGCGGCAGGAAGGCAGGGGGCCGTGGGATGGGTCAGCAGACCATATACCCTGTCGCAGGCAACGGCCAGCTGCGTGTCATCATAATCGTCGGCATGAATTCCGACACCGTTGGCAAAAGCGGCGAATCTTGTACTCGTCTGAAGTGGGGTGCCTATGACAACCGCCTCACCGGGGCTCGCCAGTGTGCCCAGATATTTTTGCACCATGGTTCCTGAGGCGGCAACAGAGCCGGCCAGAGCAAGACCAAAGCCATCCAGGATCGACTTTTGGGCAAGCCTCACCGCAGCAATGGGGATATCCTCGAATCTGGTACTTAGAATGAACTCCGCCACTTCTCTGGTCAACCCCTTGCCCGATTCTGGATCCAGTTGCGGGGTGTAATGTTTAGGAGCTGCGCTGGTCATTGTGTTACCTCGATAAAAATGAGACCCGCTCAAGCGGATCTGTTGAAGGGAATGAAATACCCGGAGCAAGCGGTACCAATGTCATTTTTTCAAAACAGAGCCATGTGCAAAACGATCTTTTCGCCCACACTCTGCCTTATGCTCAAAATTTTATCCTTGGAATATCAATCATATGCCTGTGGTAAAATTTCTCGCATGGTTTGATTTTGAACGAAAATCTTAGTTTTGCAAAAGGCTCAACAGAAAAGATTTTGTATCTATTCAGGCAGGCGACTAAATAGAGGCGCCCTGAAGTCGAGGGCGCAATGATGACCGGTATTCCAGAAAATGGTAAGATGGCCTACTTGCTCACCAATAATGAAGTAACTGCTAATCAGTATTTATATCCTGTCAATGGAATGCGGCACTGAGACATGGTCCCCCAGTCACAAGACCCGAGATCGCTCCCCCGACTGCTGGCTGAAAAGGCCATAGCAGAGGGAGACCCGCTCGCCTGGTTCGAGCGCTTTTACCGGCTGGCCCTTGCTGAAGGCTACCCCATACCCTGGGCCGACATGAAGCCGAACCCCAACCTGGTGGAACTCTATGAGCGTATTCCAGACCTGCGGCCTCCCACAAACCTGCTCGTCGTGGGGTGCGGCCTTGGCGATGATGCCGAATGGCTGGCCCGCCAGGGCCACGCAGTCACCGCCTTCGATATATCCCCCAGCGCCATTGCTCAATGTTGCACGCGGTTTCCCGATTCTCCCGTTGACTATCTCGTAGCCGACCTCTTTGATCCGCCGGATAGCTGGCGCAACCATTTCAAAATTGTCCTGGAATCCTACACCTTGCAGGTTCTCAAAGGTTCTTTGCGCAACGAAGCTTTGCTGAGGATCAGTGAACTAATCAGCCCCAGCGGATTACTCGTACTGATCAGTCGAGGCCGCACCGCATCAGAGTCAGCAGGGACCATGCCATGGCCGCTTACCCGAGATGAAGTGGACGTTATACCCGAACTCGGTTTTCGGAAACTCTTTTTCGAGGATTATCTGGATCGCTCTGAAGAAACGCCGGTGCGCAGGTTTAGAGCCTGTTATCAGAAACTATAAATTTATCCCCGCCCGCCTGGGCTTACCCGAGCACCAGACGGGACCATTCTACCCCGCAATTTTTCTAAAGGACAGGTCTTGTCTGCTCCCTCTGCTCTATTC
>JARRLH010000417.1:0-4125 GCA_037387205.1 Desulfofustis sp. | reverse complement strand
CCTAAGCTTGCTGCTGGTACTATCTTGAAAGCGAAGTGCTACTTGATGGGTCAGGGCAATCTGCAATGGTAATGTTTCCCGGCTGTCTTATACTCTTTCCCAAGAAAAAAGAACGGGGTCAACAGATCGTTCTATATTCAGCAACCTGGAGATGGGCCTGTTCAATGCAGCTGTTCATCTGGGAGCAGGGACGCTTATTCCCACCTGAGTTCGGCCGGTTGGTTGAGTGATTAATAGATAAACGGGGAGTAAACTGTCGTGAAAAATCAAATATACGTGAAGAGTTCCAGGATTATGAAGAGAATTATGGTTTTTGCCATACTTGCTGGGTCGGCTTCGGCACTTATTATATCCTCGGCATTTGCAGCAGGTATGCACACTGTCGGCAAGAGCAATACCAAGGCGCCCAGACTGGTACTTCAAATCACCGTCGATGCGTTGCGAGGCGACTTGCCAACCCGCTATTATGACCGACTGGGCGAGAAGGGATTCCGCTATCTTTGGGACAGTGGGACGGTCTTTGTCAATGCCCATCATGGGCATGCAAACACCGAGACTATCGTTGGCCATGCTACTCTGGCAACGGGCGCACACCCTTCGGTTCATGGCATGATTGGTAATATCTGGTTCGACAGGACGCTTGGCCGCACAGTCTATAACATCGAAGATGATCGTTACACGCTGCTCACTGCCGGTGCCGGTGTTGACCAGGATGCCGAGATTGATTCGACTCAGAAGGCGGCCAAAAGTGACGGCCGCTCACCTTCTGCCATCATGGTGACGACACTGGGTGATGAGCTTGCTGTCCATACAGCGGGAAAGGCGAAGATTTTCGCTGTATCGATCAAGGACCGGGGAGCCGTATCGATGGCTGGTCATGCGGGGAAAGCCTTCTGGTTTTCAAAAGCCAGTGGTGAGTTTGTTACCAGCAACTACTACTACCAAAGCTATCCGGAATGGGTCAGTGAATGGAACGCCACACAACCAACTGCAGTCTACTCCGGGGCATCTTGGACCCTGCTGGATAAGCAGGAAAATTATCTGTTCGGCGATGCAGACGATCGACCCTGGGAAACAGATCTTGCAGGTTTCGGCCGTACCTTTCCCCATCCGTTTGGCACTGCTGACGGGAAATACTTTACCACGCTGTTAACGCTCAGCCCGGCAGGAGATCAATTGACCCTGTCTTTTGCCAAGACGCTGATAGCCAATGAACAGCTGGGAAAAGACGATGTCCCTGATTATCTAGGGGTGAGTTTTTCTTCAACTGATTATGTTGGCCATATCTTCGGACCGTCAAGCCTTGAGAGTGAGGACAATATCCTCCATCTCGACCGGACATTGGCTGATCTGTTTTCTTATATCGATGAGCACGTCGGCCTTGAGAACACTCTCATCGTTCTCTCAGCTGATCATGGCAGCCCGATTGAAAAAGGAGTTTGGCATAGATAAAGAGTTGATTGTCGGCTACGATCACCCCTATGTCTATCTCGACCGGGACACGATAGAACAAAAAAACCTCGATCTGGCCCAGGTAGAGAAGGCGGTTGCCGCACAGCTGATTCAGTTCGAGGGAATCGCCCAGGCAATTTCCAGCAGTGCTCTCAGAGAGGACAATCTGCCTGACACTCCTCTTAATCAGTCCATCCTCAACAACTTTAATGCAAACCGTTCAGGGGACATCTATATCGTATTTGAACCTCATTGGTTCATCAGAGATTTTGATGGCCTTGAAGTTGCTTCCACCCATGGCTCGCCGTGGAGTTACGATACATATGTACCCATCGCTTTTAGCGGCATGAATATTCCTGCCCAACATGTGGTGCGAAGGGTGCAAACGGTCGATATCGCAGCGACTTTGGCAGCATATTTGGGTATCAAGCCTCCATCCGGATCAGCGGGCGTGCCTTTAATGGAAGTGTTTTCAGATGCAGAGCATTAAGCTTTAACCTGCTCATCACAAGCCAGCAGGTATGGCGGCCGCGCGAAGGCTCTTCCTGATCAGTCGAAAATCGGGACAAATACTCCCAGGGTAAGGGTTCCGCCGTGCCTCACTATGCGCTTGTTAGCTGGTATGTGTCGCGTGTTTATTTTACCAGCTCAATCTCGCCTGGTCGCCAGGTCTTGTCAAACCATGCCTCGGTGGGGCTATAAAGACGTACAAGAGAAAACCAACCCTTGCCTGGAACCGTCTGGGTCCAATTCGCCTCCATGCCGGCCGGAGCCTTGGGGCCAAAATAAAGATCAATCGACCCGTCGTCGTTGACGATCAAATCGTCACGCTGGCTTTGTTTGCTTGGAAAGGTCTGGTCAGTCTGACAGGAGTTTAAGACTTTGCAGGGGAAAAATCTCCTAAAGCCATGACCAGCAAGAGTTCAAGCCGACTCGTGACGTAAGACCCCATCAGAATCCACCCGATACCTGAAAGCCCTTAGGATTTCGGCCTGGGTCTCGCTAGGGGTCTCCAGGCGACGCTCTGGTTTTCTAGCCCCTTTCCGAAGAGACAGCACAGAATGGAAACGACGCATCTCTGTCATAACGTCATTGGCAGAGCGTTGGATACCCGCGCGAACAAGACGATTCTCAAGTATTCGCACATAGGTCATCGCCACCACGCAGGTAAAGAGGTGAATCCGGATCTTGCTGTCGGTCCAGTGGCGGACAGGCCGGGCACCTATCAGATCATCATCGTTGCTGAGGCGGAACTGATCCTCGACCTGCCATCGATCAAGGCTGGCCTGAACGATGTCGGCCGTTGTCCAGTCCGTATTGTCGGTGATGATAATGTTCTTCCCGAACGTTGCCCTCTTTTGCTTGAGCTTGTACGGATCCTTTCGAAAACGCATGGAAAGACCTGTCTCCGACTGCTCGAACTGCAGCACGAAATGATCGGAAGGGACATGCAGCCTCTCACAGAGCCGCAAGTATCTTTCCATGACCGCCTCGCCATCGCGCCAATGCGGAGCCTGCTCCCGTACCTTGGCTCGCATTACCAGGAGTTCTTCCCGGATCGTCTCCAGCTTGGTCTCAAACGTGTGGGCTTTCTTGCGGGCAGTTCGTGGGTTGTAGGTGACCACCACCGCTCGCTCTTTGCCCCAGTATTCCCCGGCAGTTCGATATGCCCTAAGGCAGTCCCTTCGCCGATTATCCTTTATCAATAGCCTGTTTCTGGCACTATCGACGATCTCGAACTGCTCGATGGGGATGGCAGCGAGGTCCTGGGAGAAGTGCGTTGAATAGGTGGTAACGAAATGAACCCTGGAATGCTCATCAACCCATGAGAAGTTATCCTCGGAGTTCATGCCCTTGTCGATGACAACGGTCAGCCGTTCTTTGGTCTTGTCGAGGCTGCAGACTACCCCGAACATCTCGTCCATGATTGCCGCAAACTGCGTGCTGTCGTGCAGGTTGCCGGGATAGGCCGACCAGTGCAGCGGAAGCCTCGAATCCCGCGCAACGAGTAAACCGAGTCCGATTTGGCGAAGGTGGTGCCGGCCCGCCTTACTCTTGCCTCTGCGCGATAGTTCTGATTCGGTTCGGCTGGACATGAAGGTGTAGTAATTGGTCGTGTCAAACAGCAGGCAATCGGCTGAGGGGCGTTCCCTGTCCCATACGCGCCGAAAGAACTCCTCGGAAATATCCTGAAGTGCCTTCTCGCTGATTCGATCCCACTTCTCCCAGTAACGCTGACTCGTCAATTCCCCAAGATCAACCGGGCGCAGTTGCTGAATGGCAGTCCCCTTATACCATTGAGCCAGCCGGTTCTTACTGACTGCTTCCACCATTCGATTCATCACGCAATAGAGAATGTACTCTCCAATCGAAGGACCTGTCTCTTTTTCTTCCCGCGGGACAATGGTATTTACGATACTGCAGAGGTCAATATCCCGATCTATTTCCCCGGCAAGCCATAAGGCGCCGAACTCCTCTACCTTGAGAGTTGAAAGCTCCTGTACCTGACCTCTGGCGAGGGCCAGAACCTTGTCGGGAGAACCGAGATAGACCTGAGAAACGACCTTTGGCTTGCCGCCGACCCGGGCGATCTCTCGCACGTACAGATAGGGTCTTCCGTTCTTCTTCTTTATATGGAAATGTGACATGCTTACGCCTATAATGTTAGGTCTT
>JARRLH010000416.1:0-2701 GCA_037387205.1 Desulfofustis sp. | reverse complement strand
CCGAATTTTAAACGGCAACTACAGTCGCGAGCTCAAGCGCCGCATTGCAGAATGCATTCAGCATTTTCAAGTATTTGATGAACTGGAAACCCCGGCGATACCTTACATCGCCGCATGGCAGGAAAAGCGCAATGTGATCTGGTATGAGTTTGTCAGTCGGCAGTTGTTACAGCTTCTGGGCTGTAACCATCCAGATGCCCCAGGATTTTTCAGAAACAGTATTGTTGAGCGCCGTATCTATACAAAAATGGGCACACCCGAGGACTCTCAGGCGATGATCCTGCAAAGCAATGAGGTCATGGAGCGCCAATCCGAGCTCAGAGAAGAGGTTAAAGATAGCGGGATTCTCGAAGCGGTTTATAAAATATCCGCTGTTGATTGTAAAACCTATTGGTTAAAAGACCAGGCTAAATTGGAGCCTTTTGAAACGGATAATATCTATATTTCGATCGGCAATCTGACAATCGTTACCAAAGAAATGGAGGCCGAGGAACATCTTAAACAGGCTCAAAAAGCGCTGAGAAAAAGCGAGCAAAAGTTTAAGGAACAGGCAATTCACGATAATTTAACCGGTCTTTACAATACCCGATACCTGTATCGCGCCCTGGATGAGCTGATTAAGAAAAGCGCTTCTCTGGGCCGGGTTTTTTCTCTGGTGTTTATGGATATTGATGATTTTAAACAGGTGGTCGACACCCATGGCCATCTTAACGCCAGCAAAGCACTTCAGGAAATTGCCGCCACGATTAAAACAAACCTTCAAGCACCCGCTTACGGCGTGGCATATGGCGGTGATGAGTTTGTGCTGGTATTGCCCGGATTTGACAAGCAGCAGGCATTGGATATGGCGGAAACCATCCGGAAACGAATCAAAGAAACCATCTATCTTCAAAAAGCGGGTTTAAAAGTTTCAATTAGCTCCAGTCTGGGCGTATCCACCTTTCCGGATGATGCCGACACGCTTACAGAGCTCCTGGCGCTGGCAGATCAGGCCATGTTCAGCGTCAAAGAAAGAGGCAAAGATTCCGTCTGCGGCATATCCTACGAGACCACCAAGGGAGGAGACCGCACCGGGAAAATCATTTCGCATGACTGCCGGAAATAATTAGTAGCTGCAATAGCCAGACATATTTTGTTCGGAGCTTACCATCAAATCGGACAACACCTGAATTTCAAACCTTATTTCAGCATATCGAAAGTCTTGCTATTGCTGTGATACCATCTACATACTGTAGTTTGGGGTAATTTGTGATATTTTATGATATCACACCTATGAAAAAGCCTTTGTCAAGGTAGAATTTAAATTAAATCAGATGCCCGACCGCAGCCAGACCTTAATTGTCTGGCGCAGGGAGGGCTTCCTTGATTATAGCTGCGGGTTCATCGCCAAACACCTATTCGTGTTCACCTATCCGGTGTCACAATATCATGCATACGATAATCGGCGTCCCAATCAAGTTTTCGGCCTCGTCATCGGGCCATGTGATATCTCGGGTTACGCACTAGCTGAATATTGCTCCTGATAAGGAGTTTGGTTTTTAAGGACATAGTATACAACCTGCAGCATCTTGTGTGCCGTTGCCACAATGGCCTTTTGATATCCTGCGCGCACAATTCTTTTACGGAAAAAGACATTCAAACGCGTTTTCTTCATTCTGGGGATCACATGGGCAGCCTCAACCAGGGCGGAGCGAAGATAGGGCGAGCCCTGTTTGGTGATTCGCCCAGTTCTGCTCTTGTCGGCACTGGCATCCAGGCAAGGCACCAGCCCGGCATAGGAAGACAGGTTTCTATAAGATGGAAAACGGGATATATCCTCGATTTCGGCCATGATGAACATTGCAGTAATGGGACCGATTCCAGGAATGGTCATCAACAATTTAGCAATCGGATCTTTTTGTGCTATATCCCTGACTTGTTTGGTCAGCGGCTCAATCTGTTCGGTCAGGCAGTTGTAAAGTGTAAGATATGATTTGAGCTGTTTTCGGTGGTAACCTGGAAGTTGGACATCTTTGAGGTATTTCATGCCCTTTGCCCCGAATAAGTCACTGACCGGAATGGAAGTGTTGTTTTTCATCAGCAGCATATGGATGCGATTTTTCATGCGGGTAGCATCTCGAACCAGCCGCTGTCGATGCCTGAGCAACTCTTTGAGTTTTCGGGTTTTGAGGCTGCACACATGCACGGTGGCGATCAGATCGGCTCTGAGCAGCTGGGCCAACATATGAGAGTCCACTTTGTCGTTTTTAATCTTGGCCGAAGCAATTGCCTTGGTCTTTAAAGGGTTGGAGATCACCACATTGAAATTATGTGCCTTTAATAGATCATGCAACCAGTACCATGAGCACGTAGATTCGATGACAATCTCAGTAGGAGCATCCAGACTAACAAAATAGTCTATGATGTCCTGTTCCCGATTTGCAAAATTGCGTCTGAACACAACCTTGCCGCTTTCATCAACGGTGGTAATAAAAGATGTTTTCTTGTGAAGATCAATTCCGGTATAATACATTTTGGCTACCTCCTTTTTGTTTTCTTCTCCTGGGGATTCATTGTAACACCGAATCCCCTTGGAGGTAGCTTTTTCATATGATCAAGTGTTATTGGTGAACCTAAATCATGGTCCAACATAGGGAAAAATCATTCAGTATTTGTGGTTTATGAATTTGTAGATTAGCCAGGGCAAATCCACACTTTTTTC
>JARRLH010000415.1:0-2709 GCA_037387205.1 Desulfofustis sp. | reverse complement strand
CTTGCCTCCTTTGTTTAATTGGTTATTGTTCTTTCGAAACAACCTAATTTAACAGGAGGCGGGCCTGCTTGGCTACCTGTCAGACATTATGTCTATAAATATAAACTCGGGAATCGTTCTTAAACTATCAATATATCCTCCATACATCTTAACTTTTTAATCAACATATCTCCCTACTAATTTGACTGTTGCATAAAACGAACAAATAAATTCTGGGGATACCATACTTAATTACTAACCCAGGGCATTTTATCCTTTGACAACCTGTACCATTTTTCATGGATGGTTGCCTCTCATATTTTTTTATGGCAGAGTGAGTTTGTAACTGATGTTAGGGAATATAGCTGTATTGCGTAACCGGAATTTGTTTTTGTCCAATCTTTAGGTCGGGAGAATTATGCAATCATTAAGTTTAATAACTTTTTTGACCCTGTTTATGTTTCTGCCTTCCTGCACCACCAACGCCGATACCACAGAAAAGACGATTAACGGTAATGCCGGTTCAAGGCTGTTGGCCGAGAGCTTCGGGGAATTCAATGAGCCTTGGGCCATGACCTTTCTACCAGATGGAGACCTCCTTGTAACCGAAAAATCAGGGTCTTTGCTCCTGGTCCGCCTGGATGACCGCTCCCGGATGGTTGTCAAAGGTGTTCCCGAGGTAGCATATGGCGGTCAGGGTGGTTTGGGTGATATAATTCTCCACCCACAATACAAGGATAACTATTGGATATACCTGTCCTATGTCGAGCAGGATGCGTCAGGCAACAGAGGGGCCGTGGTTGTCCGGGCACAGTTACGTCTTGCGTCTGCCGAGCCAAAACTGGAAAACACTGAAGTGATCTGGAAGCAAAAACCCAAAGTATCAGGCAGCGGACACTACTCACACCGCCTGGCATTTAGCTCGGATGGGTATTTATTCATCACTTCCGGTGAACGGCAAAAACAGACGCCAGCCCAAAGCTGGACGCAAAATCTAGGCAAGGTCATCAGGTTAAACGAGGACGGATCAATCCCTCCTGATAATCCATTTCAGGACAAGGGGGAGCTGGCAAAAACCTTCTGGTCCCTGGGGCATCGCAATCTGCTTGGTATTGCCTTCGACAGAAAGGGAAAACTATGGACACACGAAATGGGACCCAGGCACGGTGATGAATTCAACCAGATCATTCGCGGAGACAACTACGGTTGGCCAATAGTATCCTGGGGTGATCAATACACGGGTGTTCCCATTCCCGATCATGATACGCGCCCTGAATTTCATACGCCTGAGGTCTACTGGGTGCCGACCGTGGCTCCCTCAGGCCTGATCATTTACAATGGCTCGATGTATCCAAAATGGCAGGGTAATGCCATTATCGGTGGGCTCAGATCAGAGTCACTGATAAGGATCGAGATTGAAGGTGACCAGGCCAATGAGGTTGAACGATTTAAAATGGGTAAACGTATACGGGAAGTTGAGCAAGGACCAGGAGATGCAATCTGGGTTCTGGAGGATAAGAAAGGTGGCCGCCTCCTTCGGCTCACTCCATACGAGTAAGTAATAAGATAGCATGGAGTGGAAAGATTCCGGGGCACCATACTTACTTATTTTCCATGGTGCCCAAGTCAACATATCTCCCTAATAGCTTGTGACGATGTTTTGGTAGTAAGTGGCAAAAGCCAAAAGGACATTCCACATAGCAACAATATTGGGCGCTCAGTAAAAGTCATGTGATTTGAGGGAATGGCATGTCATCGAATGCAGATGATCCTAAAGTAGCTCAAGCAGCACCCCATCGCCAGTGGATCAATCTGGTTGTAGCGTATCTTTTCATACCAATGGTTCTCTTGCTGTCCGGAGGGGATTTGGTTTGGTGGCAAGCATGGGTCTATTTCTTGCTGATTGTTGCCGCTGGCCCGGGAGGACGCATTTGGGCGGAACGACGGCATCCTGGGTTGTTGGCCGAACGACAAAATATGGAGAAGATTCAAAGTGCTAAAGCCTGGGACAAAGTGCTTGCGCCCTTGATGGCGCTGAGTCTGAGTTTCCCACTGGTTATTGTGGCCGGGCTGGATCATCGCTTTGGTTGGTCGCCCATATTTCCGATGTGGCTCATCGTGCTCGGCTTCCTCTTGATCTCGCTGGGATACGCTTTCGCTGCATGGGCATTAGCAGAGAACCGATTTTTCTCCAGCGTGGTGCGCATTCAGACAGATCGAGGGCATGTGGTGTGTGACAGTGGTCCCTATCGGATTGTGCGGCATCCGGGCTATGCGGGAAATATGGTGGCGCTCCCAGGTATGGTGCTGGCCTTAAGTTCGATGTGGACACTTATTCCGGTAGCGGTGGCGCTAATCATTGCGGTGATTAGAACGGTGCTGGAAGATCAGACTCTACAGGACGAACTACCGGGCTATCGCGACTATGTGCGACGCGTGCGCTATCGGTTGATTCCGGGGATTTATTAAATAGGCTCATCTGTGCGATTTGATGGGGCACTTGGGAAGGGTTCGTATTCAGAATGTTAAAGACAGGGTTTAAGAGCGCCCAACAAAACGTTGCACACGGACTCGCAAGCTCGCCGGTGAACTCTGCGTTGAAGTCAAGATTTCTCCCTAATATATTGACCCGACTCATAAATCACGATACCTATATCCATGCGGTTGCGATATTTTGGATGTATCTTCACTTTGAATAACTCAATAAAGAATGTAATATTAAAAGATCTC
>JARRLH010000414.1:0-2722 GCA_037387205.1 Desulfofustis sp. | reverse complement strand
ATACCCCCGCAAGATACGATGGCCACAGAAGATCGCGTGATCGATTGCGCCGGCAAGCTGGTCACCAGATCCTTCGGCTGCGGCCACCACCATATCTACTCTACGTTGGCACGTGGCATGCCTGCGCCGCGGAAGACACCGACCAATTTCACTGAGGTGCTGCAGTACGTCTGGTGGCATATAGACAAACGCCTGGATTTGGAAATGATCGAAGCCAGTGCCCTGGCTTCGGCTGTCTACTGCGCCAAGAATGGCGTGACCTTTGTCATCGACCATCACGCCTCGCCCATGGCGATTCAAGACTCCTTATTCACCATCGCCAAAGCCTTCGACCGGGTGGGGCTTGCCCATATGTTGTGCTACGAGATCTCCGATCGTGACGGCCAGGGGCCCCGGGAAGAGGGGTTGGCCGAAACCGCGGCATTCCTGGCGCAAGGTTACCAGGGCCATGTAGGGCTCCACGCCTCCTTCACAGTAGGGGACGAACTCCTTAAGAAAGCCATTGCTCTGTCAAAAAAGCATGACACCGGGCTTCACATGCACGTGGCCGAGGACCGCGCCGATCAGGAGGATGCTTTGACCCAATACGGCAAGCGGGTGGTGGAACGCCTTGCGGACGCCGGCGCCTTGGAACTCAGCAAATCCCTTCTATGCCACTGCATTCACCTGTCGGATCACGAAAAGGAACTGCTGAGGCGCTCCGCTGTCTGGGTTGCCCAGAATGTGGAAAGCAACCAGAACAACAATGTGGGCCTGACCGGTTATGCCGCCATCACAGACAACGTCATACTGGGCACCGACGGCATGCATTGTGACATGCTGCGCAGCGCCAAAGCCGCCTTTCTGGCCGGGCAGGACACCGAGGGTATCGGTTTCGACGGTCTTTACCGGCGCTTTCGCGATGTTCACCGTTACACCCGAGAATTCGGAGCCTCAGGGGATGATGAGAACAACCTGGTCGTTCTCGATTACGACGCCCCCACCGAAGTGACAGCGGATAACTTTTTAGGCCACTTTGTATACGGTCTTGATGCACGCCATGTGGAGACCGTGATCTGCAACGGCCGGATTATCGTAGAAGACCGCTGCATGACCACTGTGGATGAGGCCGAGGTACTGGCCTACGCCAGGGAAATGGGCAAGAAGCTCTGGGACAAGATGTAAGAAGGAGATGATGCCATGAGCAGTGACAAATTTTGGGGCTGTGACATCGAAACCCTACTCAAGTGGATCCTGCAAGAGGAAAAGCAGGGACAGATTTTCGGAATTCGCAAAGAACTCTTTTTCACCCCTAAGGAGACGGACCCTTTCCGGATGCGCCGCTACGGGCAACTTTTGGAAACCCCTTTGGGTGTGGCGGCCGGCCCACACACCCAGCTTTCGCAGAACTTGATCGCCGCCTGGCTGACCGGGGCCCGCTATCTGGAGCTGAAAACCGTGCAGGTGCTGGATGAACTGGAAGTGACCAAACCCTGCATCGATATGACCGACGAAGGCTATAACTGCGAATGGTCCCAGGAGTTGAAGCTGGACCAATCATTCGACGAATACCTCAATGCCTGGATCATCTTACACATTCTCAAGGATAAATTCGGCTGGGGCACTTCCGAGGAGCAGGGGTTCATCTTCAATATGAGTGTCGGCTACAATTTGGAAGGTATTCTAAGCCCCACCGTCCAGCGCTTCCTGGACCGCATGCAGGATTGCGCAGCGGAGAAAAGCGCTAAGATCGAATGCCTGGCAAAATTTTACCCCCGGGTCACGGAGTTGGATATCCCCGACTGCATCTCCGACAATATTACCATCTCCACCATGCACGGCTGCCCGCCGGAGGAGGTGGAGAAAATCGGCCGCTATTTCGTCGTGGAGCGCAAGTTCAATACCACCATCAAGCTCAATCCCACGCTTTTGGGGCCTGAGCGTTTGCGCGGCATCCTCAACGACAAACTGGGCTTTGAAACTGTCGTTCCGGATCTGGCCTTTGAACATGATCTCAAATACAGCGACGGCGTGGCCCTGATCCGTGCGCTTCTGGCCGACGCTGCAAAGAACGGGGTGGCCTTTAATATTAAGCTGACCAACACGCTGGAGACCGCCAACCAGGAGCAGAATCTTCCTAAAAACGAGCAGATGGTTTACATGAGCGGCCGTGCTTTACACCCTATCAGTATCCACCTGGCCGCCCGCTTGCAGGCCGAATTCGAAGGCGAGCTGGACATCTCCTTTTCAGCCGGTACCGATTGCTTTAACGTTGCCGACGTTATCGCCTGTAATCTGAGACCCGTGACGGTTTGCTCCGACATTTTGAAGCCCGGCGGCTACGGCCGGCTCTCGCAGTACCTGGAGGAGTTGGGCCAGGCCTGCGAGAACGTCGGCGCCGAGACGCCGGAAGAATTCATCCGATCCCGTGGCGCAGAGAATCAGGAAATCGCCCATGCCACTCTGGCCAATCTGCAGGCCTACGCTCAGTCGGTACTCACCAACGCAGCTTACCAAAAGAGCCGTTTTCCCTATGACAACATCAAGACCGCGCGGCAACTCAATGTTTTTGACTGTATCGAGGCGCCCTGCATGACCACCTGCCCCGTCAGCCAGGATATTCCCGCCTATATGTACTACACGGCCAGGGGTGACGATGCCAGGGCGCACCAGGTCATTTTAGAGACCAATCCCTTTCCCCATATCCAGGGAATGGTGTGCTACCATTTGTGCCAGGAAAAAT
>JARRLH010000413.1:0-2729 GCA_037387205.1 Desulfofustis sp. | reverse complement strand
CCGCTTGGGTAAGTCTGAAAATCCAGAAGGAGTCATTCATGAAACAGATTTTTCTAGCTTTACTCTTGCTGATCATTCTACTGCTAGCAACGGGTTGCATCCCTGACTTACCTGGGCCGATAGGTATCCCAGGTATATAAAAAAACTGACCTCAATTTGTAAATGGCCCATCCGTAACGGATGGGCCATTCTCGTTTTGCAGTAAAAAGAAAAACCGGCGGGTCGTCCCGCCCGACGCCATAATTTTGTCCGGCAACAAAAATATGCAAAGTGCCTTCCCTTGCGGAGGGTATCTCTTTTGTTGGCCGAACTTGAAATCTATCCCAGAAAAAGAACACCTGGGCTTGCATCTCAATCTTTGCATGTTATAAGATTACAACCTAATAACTTACAAAAATAATCAGGTATTCTTTCAATAAATATTAACAGAAAATATGATTAAAGGAGTTTCAAATGTCGCATATATACAGAGTTAATTTGCTCATGGTTATATTGATGTGCCTGGCTATCAGCGGTTTTGCAGCCGGTGGCGGTGAGATCGTCAAGGCCGATCCTGGCAAACATTTCCATCCCAAAGGCAAAATGCCCTCCCAGTACACCATCGCGTTGCAGAACGAATTACGCGAAAACCTGCCCTTTGAAGACAAGCGTGATTTTGAGGAAGCCCGGAAAGGCTTTATCGCCGAGCCTGACTACAAGCAGATCATGGCCGAGGCAGGCCATGTTGCCTGGGATATCGGCAGTTACGATTGGCTGCTGGAAGGGAAGGACTTCGACAGCATCCATCCTTCTTTGCAGCGTGTCGCAATCCTCAACATGAACTATGGCCTATTCGAGGTCATCCCGGGGATTTACCAGGTCCGTGGCTATGACCTGGCCAACATCTCGTTTATCAAGGGTGAAAAGGGCTGGATCGTATTCGACCCGCTGACGGCCAAGGAGACGGCTGCAGCGGCGCTGAAGTTCATCAATGAGCAGCTCGGCGAGCGCCCGGTCACCGCGGTTGTCTACTCGCATTCCCACGCCGACCACTTCGGTGGGGTTCGCGGCGTGGTTGACGAGGCTGATGTGATAAGCGGCAAAGTCAAGATCATTGCCCCGGTCGGTTTCATGGACCATGCCGTTGCGGAAAACGTCTACGCCGGCAACGCCATGAACCGTCGTATGTTCATGCAATATGGTGTTCTTCTACCGCGCAGTCCTTTCGGACACGTCGACCAGTCGATCGGCAAAAATACTGCCGCCGGTAATCTGGGCCTGATCGCGCCGAATGTCATCATCAAGGACGACATCGAAGAAATGACAGTCGATGGTGTCAAAATGGTTTTCCAGAATACTCCTGGAACCGAAGCCCCGTCAGAGATGAACACCTATTTCCCGGACATGAAAGCGTTCTGGGCGGCAGAGAACATTACCGGCACGATTCACAATATCTATACCTTGCGTGGCGCCCTGGTCCGTGATGCCCTGGAGTGGTCCAAGCAGATCAACAATGCTCTTTATTTGTTCGGCCAGGACGCCGAGGTTATGTTTGCGTCACACAGTTGGCCGCGCTGGGGTAATGAGCGCATCCAGGAAGTGATGCGGTCGCAGCGTGACACCTATGCCCATCTGAATAACGGCGTGCTGCACCTGGCCAACCAGGGTGTAACCATCAACCAGATCCACAACGTATACGAAGTCCCGGAGAGCCTGCAGCAGCAGTGGTCGGCACGCAGCTATCATGGATCGGTTGAGCATAACAGCCGGGCTGTGATTAATCGCTACCTCGGTTACTGGGACGGCAACCCGACCACGCTGATTCCCTTGTCTCCGGAAGACTCGGCTTCACTCTATGTTGAGATGATGGGCGGGGCGGAGCCGATCCTTGCCAAGGGCAAGGAACTCTATGACCAGGGCAAATATCGCCTGGCCCAGGAAATCCTCAACAAGCTGGTCTATGCTGAGCCGCAGAACCAGCAAGCCAAGAATCTGCTGGCCGACGTGTTCGAACAGATCGGCTACCAGCAGGAGAGCCCGAGTGTGCGCAACAGTTTCCTGGCCGCGGCTTATGAACTTCGTTCGGGGATTCCCGAGGGTGCTTCGCCCAAATCCTCCGGGCCTGACATGATCAAGGCGATGACTACGGAACTTTGGCTCGACTTCCTGGGTGTTCGGCTCGACAGCGACAAGGCGGATGGCAAGGCATTCAAAATCAACCTTGTCACACCGGATAACGATGAGAAATTTGTTCTCGAACTGAGCAACGGAACTCTGACAAATATCGCCGGATACCAGGTTGACGATGCCGACCTGACGGTGACCATCAACCGCTCGGACCTGGAGAAAACCATGATGGGAGCGGTGACTTTCGATGACCAGATCAAAGCAGGCAAGGCTAAGCTGGAAGGCAATCGTGAGCCCTATGAGCAGCTAAAAGGTATGCTGGTGCACTTCGATCTCGGCTTCGAGATCATGCCGGGCACCGGTGCCAATGACCTGACCCCTGATCAGGACGCCTTCGAGCAGGAAGACCTCGGCAGGACCGATGGCGGTTGATACGCTTATGGCCTGATCAATCATAAGTGTTGTGCTGACTTGGCGGACGAGGGCTCTCTCGTCCGCCAAGTTTATTATATTTCAATAGTTACGAATAATAAGACCGGTCATTTTACCGGTCTTATCGTTTCTTGCATACATCTTTTATTTTTGATTTACCTCTAGACTTAGACGCCGATTTTGCAGGAAAG
>JARRLH010000412.1:0-4271 GCA_037387205.1 Desulfofustis sp. | reverse complement strand
GGCCGCTAAACCAGAGGCGAAACTGGAGATCGAGAAAGAACAATCACTGCTGGCGGGATTCGGAAATAATCGCGGGACCCTGTCTTTACCCCTCAAGGCGGATATAGAGGCAAAATTCGGGCAAAAAAAGCAAGAAAGCGGTTTGCGCTGGGAGGGAGTCCTGTTCAATTCAAGCGGTGGCCAATCTGTTCGTGCGATATATCCGCCTTGAGGGGTAAAGACAGGGTCCCGCGATTATTTCCGAATCCCGCCAGCAGTGATTGTTCTTTCTCGATCTCCAGTTTCGCCTCTGGTTTAGCGGCCTTCCCAGGTTCCGATAACTCTGAGTTGTTGGCATTTTTAGTCACTATGGCTGATTTTTCAATTTTTTTATCTGGTGCTCTTTTTAATTTTGTCAGCAGACGTTCCAATGTCTGCTCCCGCTGTTTATAGAGCTCGATTTGAGATCTATCAGCCGCTAAAGCACGGCGAACTTTCTTCAATTGTTCGATTCTCTCTTTTTCAGAGACTTTAAGCGATTCTTTGTTACGCGCGAGATTTCCAATCAATTTGTCTAGATTCTGTGTCTTAACATCAAAACTGGCTCGATTTTCATCGATCAAACTATGCAGATCGATCAGCTCTCGAAGCTGATTGTTCTTTGCCACAGTGACATACTTGAACATTGTCAATCGTCGTGCAGCGACGTGGGGGTCTTGCTGACTCACTAACATTCGAAGCCCGCTTTGCTCACCTAGTATGTAAATACTGCGCATCAATTTGCCGAGGTGGAGGATAGCGTCAGCCCTTTGACTATCCAATTTCTCTGCTTTCTCATTCAACAACGAAATTTCTTCATTGAGTGTGTTTCGAGCTAACACTTGAGATCGAATTTCGGCATTTAAACTAGCAAGCGCTTGCTCGACGCGGTCGAGATCCCTTGTCACGGCGTCTTCTTTCTTGCGAGTTGCATTCACTTCCTGCTGCAGATTCCGGATATCACTTTTCAAGACCTCGAGCTCCGCTAACGACCGCGCATACTCTCCGGCCCCGGCGTGGGCACACCAAAAAACCAGGGAGGCAACTGTCAGGACTTTACCCAGCATATGCTGATTATAGTGGAGTGGGATTTCAGCCAGCGATCATTTTCCAAGAGATTACGCCCCGCCAGCTGCCGCATACAGACATACCTTAGGAATAATGATGGGCGCATTAGACCTGTTAGGTTAAAATCCGCAGCCATATCAAATTCAAGACAATCCCTCTGCACCCCAAATGTTTCTAGATTTCGCCATTGAAAATTGGTATTTGTTCGCTATGCTGGCTGCAATTCTCTTGCTCCTGGCTTTTGATCCATCCAGTCGGACTGCTGGAGGCGCTACCAAAATCTCACCGGGGCAGCTTCCACAGATACAAGCCAGGCAATCGGCAATAGTCGTGGACGTGCGTAGCAAAGATGAATTTGATAAGGGTCATATAGAACAATCTTTGAGCCTTCCTGTGGATTCATTGCAGGACAATCTAAAAAAACTCAACAAATATCGTGGAAAACCGTTGCCCGACTTACGCCAAAAAAGATCTACTTGAAAGACGCCTCGTTCGAATCCCCCGGGACACCGGATATTTTCCTCAAGACTGCGATCAATCCTGATATCGATATGAATCTTAATGTATCTCATAGTGCAGTAGATGAAAATGACCGTTTCTATGAAGTGGTGTTGAAAATTACCGTAACGGCGAGTCTAGAAGGAAAGAATATGTTCCTGGTGGAAGTTCATCAAGCAGGCATGTTTGAAATTGTTGCAGAAGATCCAAAGCAACGAGAGATTCTTGTCCAAGTCGGGTGCCCTCATACGTTATTGCCTTTCGCCAGAGAAGAAGTGGCCAGCCTGGTTTCAAAAGGAGGTTACCAGCAGATGCTGATAGCACCGGTCAACTTCGAAGCCATTTATCTTAAGAAACTAGAACAAGAAGCATCTGAAAATCTCCCTCAGGAAGCCCATTGAGCAAAGATCCCGGCTCAAGCATTGCTGTAATTGGCGCCGGATCTTGGGGCACCGCACTTGCCGTATTGTTGACTAAAAACCTGCCTAAGGTGAGCCTTTGGGGAAGAGGCGCGTACGAAAAACTTGAACAAA
Source organism: Desulfofustis sp. (assembly GCA_037387205.1). Lineage (GTDB taxonomy): Bacteria > Desulfobacterota > Desulfobulbia > Desulfobulbales > Desulfocapsaceae > JABDQA01. Next base: position 2,154 of record JARRLH010000412.1, on the reverse strand, counting down.
ACCGGCAGAACGACCGCTACCTGCCCGGGGTGAAATTCCCACCAAACCTTGAAATTGCTAAAGATTTTTCTGCACTTATTGCGTCCTCTCTGAACTTCCTGATTGTCCTACCAAGTCATGCATTCAGAGAAAGATTGCAACACCTGCGGGAAGATATCGTCAGTCAGGGCGGGGATCCCGAGCAATTGACCATCATCTGGGGCACCAAAGGATTTGACCCAGGTACCGGGGCATTGTTGAGCGAAGTGGTTATGGAGATTTTTCCACGAGTTCGTGCTTATGGTGTCATTTCTGGTCCAAGTTTTGCGGCGGAGACCGCATCTGGATTACCCACAGGCCTGACTCTAGCGTGCGACACTCGTCAACACGCCGAGCAATTGGCACGCTGGTTTCGGACTCCATCGACCCGAGTATACTTCAGCACCGATATCGTAGGCGTTCAAGTTGGTGGTGCAGTTAAGAACGTTATGGCCATCGCTACCGGCATCAGCGACGGATTGGGATACGGCGCGAATGCGCGCGCGGCCCTTATTACCCGTGGACTGTCTGAAATGATTCGACTGGGGCGTGCTATGGGCGGACAGATAGAAACCTTCAATGGATTGGCTGGTATTGGCGATCTAATCTTGACCTGCACAGATAATCAGTCAAGGAACCGGCGTTTCGGCCTCGGTATCGGCGTTGGCCGTCCAGCAGAGCAGATCTTAAAGGAAATTGGTCAGGAGGTCGAAGGTATTCAGACTACCAGAGAAGTGGTTAGAAAGGCACATGAATTGGGCGTGGAAATGCCCATTACCGAGCAAGTTTATGGAGTTCTCTATAATAATGTGGCACCCGATGATGCCGTTCGTCGCCTGTTACGCAGAGAACCTCGGGCAGAGAAAGAATAGACTGTATTTTTTAAACTGAGAAAGATCGAAACTTAAATTGCACGACCGGCGCCTAAAAAATCCTGCTGACGCCAAGCCTCATACACCGCAATTGCCACACTGTTCGAAAGATTGAGACTTCGGCTACCGGATTGCATGGGTATAGTCAGTTTATGCTCCGACTCAATCTCCATGTGGATTTCCGCGGGCAGACCTTTGGTTTCGGATCCAAATAAAAGCACGTCCCCCGGCTCAAAGGAAAAGGCTGTGTAGGGTATCGGGTTTTGAGTGGAAAACGACAATATCCGACCCGGTTTATTGCGCACAAATTCCGGCCAGTCCACCCAGCTTTTTACCATCGTGTATTGATGATAATCCAGGCCTGCTCTGCGCAGCTGCTTTTCTTCCAGACTAAAACCAAGCGGCTCGATCAAGTGCAAATCACAACCTGTATTGGCACAGAGTCGAATGATGTTGCCCGTATTTGGTGGGATCTGCGGTTGGTGTAATACAACGGTGAACAACGTTATAAAGGCTTGAGTGTTACCAACAGGATGATCCCGATCAAGCCGAAAACAGGCACCTCGTTCATGAACCGGTAGAAAACGTGGCCCCGTAAGTTCCGATCTTCACGGAATCCCCTAAGTGCCAGAAAACACCAATAATGATAGACAATGAGAAACCCTACCAAAATCAGTTTCCACACCAACCATTTTCCGCTGAATCCATAACCAAGCCAGAGCCACAATCCCAAAGCCACGGTGATAATAGCCCCTGGAGTCATAATGCCGAAAAACAGTTTTCGCTCCATTATCTTAAAACGTGCATTGCTTGTTTCATCCTCACACATCGCATGGTAGACAAACAGCCTGGGCAAATAAAAGAGCCCCGCGAACCAGGTCACCATAAAGATAATATGAAAAGCTTTTATCCAGAGCATCTGCCACAATTTCAGAAGTGTGCATTAATTCTATCAGCAGCTGAATACACTGACCGAATGTGGTGACAATTTTTGTTGACACCACCCTGATTACAAACCTGTTTCGTCAATAATGCTTACCCTCATTTCATATTAATACCTGGGCTAGTCGACCCGGAAGCACCGGCTAAGCTGGCCAGTGATACCGCTCACACGTGAATTTTGTGATTTTGAGCCATCGACGCCGGACTGCCGCTCTCTCGCATCCATGCGACCGCGGCATACCGGCCAACCTGGCCAGCAAAACGGCCCAAACGCTATTTTTAAGATAGCGGACCATCGACGCCGGGCTACCGCTCTCTCGCA
>JARRLH010000411.1:0-2746 GCA_037387205.1 Desulfofustis sp. | reverse complement strand
CCGGTGGTCGTGGAAACGCTTATCGAGATGCTCAACATAGGCATCACCCCCTAGGTTCCCGGGAAAGGTTCCCTGGGGGCCAGCGGCGATTTGGTGCCCCTCGCTGCGATTGCCGCTGTGGCAACCTGCGATGCCGAAGGCGGGGGATACAGCGGCAAAGCCTGGTTTGAGGGGCAACTGCTGGACGGTGATGAGGCGATGGGAAAAGCCGACATTGCGAGGTTGAAGCTGATCGCCAAAGAGGGAAATTCCCTGATTAACGGCACCTCATTTATGACTGCAATCGGATGTCTTGCCATCGACAGGTGCAAAAAACTGATCCGGCACGCCGAGATCGCAGCGGCCATGAGCCTCGAGGCCATGCTGGCGGCCTCCGATGCATTTCATCCGTCTTTGCACGCGGCATCAAACCAGAAAGGCCAGATCTCAGTAGCCGAAAATCTAAGAAAACTATTAAAGGGCAGCCGGATGATCGATTCCACGGACAGGGTTCAGGATGCATACAGCCTGCGGTGCATCCCCCAGGTATTAGGCCCGGTCAGGGACACGGTCGCCTTTGCACGAGGATATATTGAACGGACATTGAATGCCGCTATAGACAACCCGCTAATTTTTGAATCCGATGGTAAAGAGCCTTATCTGTGTATATCCGGAGGAAATTTTCACGGGGAGGGCCTGGCGTTCATGATGGATTTTCTATCCATCGCCATGTCGGAGGTTGCCGGCATTTCGGAGAGACGAGTATTCGCCCTGCTCACGCCCGCGTTGAATTACGGGCTGCCCTCCATGCTGATTCCCGCCAACGGGCTCAACACCGGGTTGATGGTTGCTCAATATGCTGCCGCTGCCCTGGTATCGGACAACAAAACCCTTGCCCATCCCGATAGTGTCGATTCGATTCCGACCAGTGCTGATCAGGAGGATCATGTCAGCATGGGTGCAAACGGTGCCCGCCATTTATGGGAAATCCTTGAAAACGTTACGAATGTGATTGCCATCGAATTCCTGTGTGCCGCACAGGCCATCGATCTGCGGGATGATGGCCCCCGGCGCCTGGGAGAGGGAGCCCGGATCGCCCACGGCATCATTCGCAGGATGGTGCAGTTCTATGACAAGGACAAGGAGATGACGCCGGATATCAGCGCACTCGCTGAACTGATCGAACAGGAGGAAATTATCACCGCCGTAGATGAGGTGCTAAAGATGGACGTTGACAAGTAGAGAATCCTGGCCCGAAGGACCAGGTTTTCAATGTTAGAATAAATTACCCAATATCTTAAACACAAGAAGGAGGATCATACCATGAAACCGGAAATTTTGTATGAAGTCAAGGCTCAACGGGGGGATACCCTGCGCTGCAAAGGCTGGAAACAGGAAACCCTTCTGAGAATGCTCGAAAACAACATGGAGAACGCCGAAGCACCGGAATATCTGGTGATATACGGCGGTATCGGAAAGTGTGCCCGCAACTGGGAATCCTACCATGCCATCGTCGATTCCCTGAAAAATCTGGAAAATAACGAAACCCTGGTGGTGCAATCGGGTATGCCGGTGGCGATATTTAAAACCCACAAACTCGCTCCCCGGGTGGTCATGGCAACCACGAACATCATGAAGGCGACCTGGCCCATCTTCTACGACCTTCAGGATAAAAACCTCAGCATATTTGCTCAGTACACGGCAGCGCCGTGGGAATACATCGGAACCCAGGGAGTTATCCAGGGCACCTTCGAAACCCTGGGGGCTATCGCCGACCAGAACTTCAACGGGTCACTGGTGGGACGGATTCTCCTGACGGCCGGCCACGGCGGCATGGGGGCCAACCAGCCCAGGGCCATGAACATGCACGGCGGTGTCTGTATCGATGTGGATGTAAACGAAGCGATTATCGATAAGCGAATCAAAATCGGTTTCACCGATATCAAGGCCAAAAACCTGGACGAGGCCATTAAAATGGCCAAACAGGCGGCTTCAGAGAAAAAGGCGCTGGCCATCGGTGTTGTGGGGAATGCTGCTACGCTGTTCTGGGAAGCGTACGACAAGGGATTCGAACCGGACATCGTCACCGAAATGTGCCCGTGCCACGACCCGCTTTCCTACATCCCTGAAGGGTTCTCGCCGACGGAAGCCGAAGAACTGCGCATAAAAGATCGCGATCTCTACTTTCAAAAGGCCCGCGAGTCCATGGTCAAGCAGCTGAAGGCCATGAATGCCTTTTCCAAAAAGGAAGGGATCCAGGTATTTGAATACGGTACCTCCATTCGCAAAGAATGCCGCGATGCCGGGATGCCCGAGGATGAGGCCATGACCATTCCGGGATTTGTGGCCGAGTACATCCGGCCGCTGTTCTGTGAGGGCCGGGGCCCGTTCCGCTGGACCTGTATATCCGGCGAGGCCGGCGATCTCGCCCGTTTGGATGACCTGGTTCTGGAGATGTTCCCGGAAGACAAGCTGACCGTGAAATGGATCAACCTGGCCCGCAAAAACCTGCCCATCGAAGCACTTCCCGCGCGCGTATGTTACCTGGGTTTTGGGGAGCGCAAAGCCTTTGCCCTCAAAGTCAACGAATTGATCAAAAACGGTGAGCTCAAGGGCCCGGTGGCTTTTTCGCGGGACAACCTTGATTCCGGATCCATCGTAAATCCCACCTTTGAGTCGGAGAAAATGAAAGACGGCTCGGATCTGATCTCTGACTGGCCCATGCTCAACGCGCTGTTAAACTGTGCAGCCATGTGCGATCTCATCG
>JARRLH010000410.1:0-2754 GCA_037387205.1 Desulfofustis sp. | reverse complement strand
GGGCAAAGAAGCCGAATCAATTATCCAGAAAACCGAACGGGGAGACCTGGTGCGGCATGTGAGCACCGTCACTCTGGGGCCGTCACCCGGTATCACCGGCATCCTGGTCACTTCCCTGCTCATCGACCAGGACAAATTGGACAGTATGACCCGCATTTCCGGCGGTATCGAGGATTACCAGCAGCTCATCCACCTCAAGGATCCGTTCAAATTCTGGCTGCTGCTGATTCTGCTCATCGTTACCCTGCTTATCGTCTTTGCCGCCATCTGGTTCGGCCTGCGCATCGCCCGCACCATAACCGAACCGGTAGACAGGCTGGCCTCGGCCACCAAGCGCATCTCCGAGGGCGACTTCGAGTTCACCATCAAGGAGTCCTCCGACGACGAAATCGGCCAGCTGGTCACCTCCTTCAACACGATGACCAGCAACATCAACACCAGCAACAAGCAACTGGCCGAAACCCACGCAGCACTGCAAGCGAGTTCCCAGGAGTCTGAGCAGCGCCGGCGCTATACCGAGATCATTTTGCAGAATGTCTCCGCCGGAGTGGTCTCGCTTGACGATCACGGGCGGATCACCACGATCAACAATTTCGCCGCCAAACTGCTGCGTATCGATCGCAGGAAATTCATAGGCCTCACCTACAGGGAGGCGCTGCCGCGCGAGTATACCCATATTCTCGACCGTTTCATCGAAGAATTGTACACCACCGGCAAGATGTCCATCGAGCAGCACCTGAAAGTGGCCATCAACCGGGTGCGGCTGTCCCTGCTGATCAATTTTACCCGGCTCGAAAACGACGAGGGGGTCCCCATCGGTTTCGTCCTGGTGTTCGACGACCTCACCAAGATCGAACGCATGCAGCGCATGGCTGCCTGGCGTGAGGTGGCCAGGCGCATCGCCCACGAAATCAAGAACCCCCTGACCCCCATCCAGCTCTCCGCCCAGCGTCTGCGCAAACGCTATCCGGAGATTCTCCAGGAAGAGGACTCCGTCTTTGACCGCTGCACCGACACCATCATCACCCAGGTCGATGCCCTCAAGCAACTGGTAAGCGAATTTTCCCAATTTGCCAGAATGCCCAAGATCAATAAATCTCCCGATGATCTGGTGGCCCTGGCCGCGGATACCCTGGTGCTCTATCAGGAAGCTCACAAGCATATCGAATTCACCCTGAGAGTTGAGCATGAGATTCCGATATTTGATTTCGACGGCGAGCAGATCAAGCGCTGTCTGATCAACCTGCTCGACAATGGGGTTGCCGTTTTACCCGACGGCGGCAACATAGATGTGGAACTGGCAGTCAATATGTTCGCCCAGTCGGTACTGCTCAAAGTTATCGACGACGGGCCCGGAATCAGCAAGGAACACAAACTCAGGCTTTTTGAACCCTATTTTTCGACCAAGAAAACCGGAACAGGTTTGGGGCTGGCCATCGTCTCCACCGTGGTCAACGACCATGGCGGCTATATCCGGGTCCAGGACAACACGCCAAGCGGTACGATTTTCACCATCGAGCTGCCTCTGACCAGCAACAGCGGCTTCGCCAGCCACGGTTCCGAGATGTATCCTGACACCGGTGACTGATCCTGTGAACGCACACCTACTCCGATGAACACGCAAATTCTCATTATCGACGATGAATCGGGCATCCGGGATTCGCTTTCCGGAATTTTGCAAGATGAGGGATTTACGACCCTCACCGCACCGAGCGCCGAGGAGGGGTTGGAGCTGCTGGAAAACGAACACATCGGCCTGGTAATGCTCGACATCTGGCTGGGCGACGGCATGGACGGATTGACGGCGCTGCCCCGGATCAAGGAGCTTCAAGACATTCCCGTCGTCATGATTTCCGGTCACGGCAATATTGAAACGGCGGTCCAGGCAGTACACGGCGGCGCCCACGACTATATCGAAAAACCGCTCTCCTACGAGAAGGTAATCCTGTCGGTGGCCAGCGGCCTGCGCTATGCTAGCCTGGAAAAGGAAAACCGGCTGCTGCGCGAACGCTCGGCAAGAAGAGCGCACCTAACTGGTTCCTCGGAGATTAGCGCCGCACTTTGCCAGCAGATCGAGATGGTCGCCCCGACCGACGCCTGGGTGCTCATCAGCGGCGAGCACGGCACCGGCAAGGGACTGGTAGCCCAGGCGATCCATGGCCTTTCGGCCAGCGCTGCACAGCCGATGATCGAAGTGAACTGTGGGGCTATCCCCGAAGAACTGATCGAGTCGGAGCTCTTCGGGCATGTGAAGGGCTCGTTCACCGGAGCCCAGTCCAACAAGCAGGGCAAATTCGACCAGGCCGACGGCGGTATCCTTTTCCTGGATGAAATCGGCGACATGAGCCTGACAACCCAGGCCAAGATTCTGCGTATTCTTCAGGAACAGAAATTCGAGCGAGTCGGCGGCAGCCAAACCATCAAAGTGAATGTGCGGGTGCTGGCTGCCACCAACAAGAATCTCGAGCAGGAAATCGAAGAGGGTAATTTCAGGGCTGATCTGTTTTACCGGCTCAATGTGGCCCCTATCCATGTCCCCCGGCTGGCGGAGCGGACCGAGGATATCCCCGAACTGGTTGCCGACCTGATGCAGGGACTCAAGGAAAAAGGTCTGCAAGAAAAAACACTGACCGATAACGCCATTGCTGAGATGAAGAAGTACAACTGGCCCGGAAATGTCCGCGAGCTCAGAAACTTCCTCGAACGACTGGCCATCATGTGTCCCGAAAAAACGGTCGATGCGGACACGATCAG
>JARRLH010000409.1:0-2759 GCA_037387205.1 Desulfofustis sp. | reverse complement strand
CCCGCAACAGGCTCAACACTCCAGTAGCCATGAAATCGTGCTGCACTGAAATCCACTGGCCCGCTGTCCTGCAGTGCACGAATAATGGAATGGTAGCTTTGCTCCGGGGTAATAGACACAGTTGCACTCTCACTGAAGATATGTTTACGCAGCAGCAAAGCGGGAGTCAAATCCGCATAATCGCGATTAAACGATGCCGCTTCAGCCCGGTCGTCCAGCGCCAGCAAAAGACCGCCTCCGCCATTTACATAAGATCGGAGACCATTTATCTGTTGTTCAGCCAGAGTTTCCACCTGCATCAAGGCAACAACTGCATAAGACGGCAGGGCCTCAGGCACCAATTGCCGTGGGTCAATGACGTCAACCTGAAAAGGCACAGTGACGTGCTGGGCAAGAGCTGAACGAAACCAGTACGCTTTGTCTACCTGGCTGGCGCCTGATCTGCCGGCAATGCACAGGACCCTCATGGGCGGCTCAACACGGATGGTAAAATAATTGGTATTGTCAGCTTCAAAATGGTCACCGGCAACACGCATAGTGCAGCGATGCACACCAAACTGGTTGAGCACCAAGGGGAATTCCACGACAACCTCCGATCTCCCCCCCAGATCCACTAATCTGGTCGCCGCTTCCACGCCATCGATGGTGAGAACTACCCGGACCTCGGCTCTGGCTTCACTGCCAAAATTTTTGATGCGGCCGACGACTCGGTGCGTCTCCTGGCCCTGAGTGGAGAGTTCCCTTGTGCTGACTTCCGTTATTGAGAGATTTTCAGTCTTTGCGTCTCCGACCTTGACGGTTTTAAGCCGGATGTTGGGACTTAATTTCCAAGCAGAATCCAGCACCGGTGCTGCGCTGCGCTGATAATCTGAAACCAGCACTATGGTTTTCTTTTCATAATGTGCTGATTGCAGAATCTGCTCTGCCAGATGCACCGCCGACAAGAAATGAGTGGAGCGGTAGCCGGGTGCTGGAATGTTCCTTACGAAGGTTTTTAAGGCGGTGAGATCAGTCGTCAGCTGATGCACCTTTTCCGGTCTGTCCGCGAAGGTGATGATTGCCGCCTCATCCCCGTGGTGCAGCGACTCTAACTCACTGATAACCGCCGTTTTGCCCTGAGTCAGTCGATCTGAATACTGCATGCTCATTGATGTATCCAGCAGAATGACCATTGATTGCGGTACCGCAGCTACCAGCGGTGAAAAAGCGCCGGTGAAGATGGGCCGTGCAAAAGCCAAGGCCAGCAGGCCTATTATGAGAATCCTCAAGGCCAGCAGGAGTAAGTTTTGCAGCCTCTGAAAATAAACCAATTTCTTCGGTGCCCGTTTCAGGAAACGCACGGTTGGCAGCACCACACGCTCGGCTTGTTGCCGTCTTATCAGGTGGATTGCCAGAGGGATGCCGATTCCGAGCAGACCCAGCAGGTACCATGGTGACAAAAAAGACATCTATAATTCCTAAAAGCTTTTGGCTCTCTTTGAAAGGTATGAGGCCAAAGCACTATCCAAGGGTTCTGAGGTGTTCAGCAGGCAATAATCAATCCCGCCGGACCGACATTTTTCCTTGTAGTAGTCGCAGAATTGCCCTACTTCCCGTAAATATGTTTCACGGACACGCTGCGGCACGGTTTTTTGAATCTCATGAGTCTCGCTGTCTTCAAAATCGGCAATGCGCTGAAAGGGAAAGGTCAATTCGGCATGGTCCAGAACATGAAAGACAATAACGTCATTCCCCTTTGCCCGCAGCTGCTGTAGACCTTTCATGGTGTTTTCGTTGTCGTCGAGCAGATCACTGATCAGGATGACCAGCCCTTTGCGATTAAGCGAATGAGCAAGGTTTTCTAAAGGCTGAAGGATATCAGTTGCATGGCCGATGTCCGTCTCTATCAGGGCCCTGAGAATGCGCACAAGGTGCCCCTGGCGATAACGGGAAGGCAGGTACTGCTGTATCTTATGATCGAAGGTAATCAGTCCCACCGCATCCTGCTGGCCGCTGATAAAGTAGGCCAAGGCCGAGGCCAGAGTGCGGGCAAATTCCAGTTTGGTCACGGTGCCGGACCCGTACCCCATGGATGCGCTGCAGTCCATCAGGATATGGCAACGGACATTGGTTTCATCCTCAAATTGCTTTAGATAGAATTTGCCTGAGCGGGCATATACTTTCCAATCCACATAACGCATGTCGTCGCCTTGATAATAAGGCCGGTAGTCGGAAAACTCTGAACTGAAGCCTCGGTGCGGACTCTTGTGTAAACCGGCCAGAAAGCCCTCCACGGCAACCTTGGCACGAAGCTCGAGGTCCTTTATACTGGCCAGGACTGCCGGATCGAGAGTTGTGTGTTCAGCCTGAAGCATCGTCAATTTCCTTTGAGATCTCCTACAAACCGGAAGATGGCGCCGGTACGGCTTCCAACAGCCTGTCGATGACTTGAGCAGTATCAATGCGCTCGGCGTGGGCATGAAAATTGACGATAATGCGATGCCGCATGACCGGGTGCGCCAAGGCGCGAATATCCTCATAGGTGACATGAAAGCGCCCCTTGAGAAGAGCCCGCACTTTTCCCCCCAGCACCAGGAATTGCGAAGCCCGCAAACCGGCGCCCCAACTAACATACTTGTGGACGAAATCAGGAGCAGAACCGTTTCCCGGCCGGCTTGCGGCCACCAGGCGAACAGCAAAGCGAGTGACCTCTTCAGCAACCGGGACTTGTCTGACAATATGCTGGAAATCAACGATATCCTGGCTGGACAAGAGCGGCT
>JARRLH010000408.1:0-4402 GCA_037387205.1 Desulfofustis sp. | reverse complement strand
TTTCGAGTTGAACCAGATGGATATCGAGAACAGGCCGGGCCGCGCCTTCTACGTCGAGGAATTCGGCATCCCCGCCTATGACGAACTGATCATGGTCGCCGGCAGGGACTCGCTTGCCAACCCTGCCATAGGCAAATTCATCGATGGGCTGGAAGCGGGCGTCCAGTACCTGGTCAATCATCCTGAAGAGAGCTGGAAACTGTTTATCTCCGGCGAACGCAGCGATCTCGATGATGAACTGAACCGCCGGGCCTGGCGCGACACCCTGCCTCGCTTCGCACTGCGCCCCCGGGCGCTGGATAGAACCCGCTACCTGCGCTTCGCCGAGTTCCTCAAAGAACAAGGCATAATAAAGGAAATTCCCCCACTCGAAAGATGGGCGGTCGAATTGGAAAACTAGGCTACCCGATCACCGGGTTCCCTGCCGCTGAAAATGGCATCGAGGTTGTCCAGCGCCCTGAACCCCATCGCGTCCCGGGTCTCTCTGGTGGCGCTGCCGATATGCGGCATTAGAAAGACGTTGTCGAGCTCCCGGTAGGCTGGATTAATGTCCGGCTCGTTGTTGAAAACATCGAGTCCGGCCGCATAGAGTTTGCCCGATTTCAGCGCTTCGATCAAGGCCTCGTCGTCGATCACCGCCCCTCTGCTGGCATTGACGACCACGGCCCCATCCGGCAGCATTTCGATGCGCTCCTTATTGAGCAGGCCGGCGGTTTCCGGTGAAGCCACACAATGCAGGGCCAGGAAATCACAATGGGGCATCAGCGCCTCGACCGTCTCATGGTAGGTCGCCCCCTGCTCAAGCTGCGGATTGACCCGGCGCCTGTTGTGATAATGAATGGTCATGTCGAAGGCCCGGGCCCGCTGGGCAACCACCTGTCCCACCCGGCCGAAGCCGACGATGCCAAGCCGCTTGCCGGTGACCTGAACGCCCACCATGAAACTCGGACTCCAGTCCTTCCACTCCCTGGTCCTCACCAGTTTCTCTCCCTCGCTCGCCCTTCTGGCGGCTCCCAGCATAAGCATCATGGTCAATTCGGCGGTGGCATCGGAGAGTACGTCGGGGGTGTTGGTGACGATGAGTCCGCGCTTCTTGGCCGCCTCGACGTCGACATGGTCGTAACCCACCGAGAAGTTGGCGATGGCTTTGATCCTGGCGGGCAGCCGCTCGATTACTTCGGCGCTGAATTTTTCGGTATGGCAGGGAAGGATGGCGTCGGCCTCCGCGGCCATGTTGATGATGTCAGCACTTGAGTAGAGGGTATCCGTCGGATTGAGAATGGGTTGGTAGTCTCGCCGCAGACGGTCTTCCACCGCCTCGGGCAGTTTTCTGGTAACAAGGACAACTGGTTTCATCTTACCTTCTCCGTCCATTAAAAGGCCCGCCGTTTATATAACACCATCGTCCGACACGTGCACCACCCGGGAGCGTCTCCCCTGCTATATCATGTCCTCACCTTGCGTGATTCCATTATAGTAGTCATAGAGCAGGGCACAAAGGTTAATGACGATGATGATCCAGAGAACCGGCGATTTCAATCTGATGGCATAATACAACAGGTACACCAGTGCCATGAGGACTGCTATTCCACCAGTGATTGCATTACTCATTGGGTCTGTCGCTCCTTACTTGTAGGTTTCTGTGCTGCAGTGCTGCAATGGCCCCAGCTCAGGCTGATGCCACCGTTTCCACAAGCCAGCGCGCGGTTCTTAAAAGACGCGCGTCATCACCCCGGCTGCCGACAAGCTGGACGCCCAATGGCATGCCTTGCTCACCCTGCAGAAGGGGCAGGGTGATGGCCGGCATACCGCAGAGTGTCCAGATCGTACAGAACATCGGACTGCCGGTGGACTCGAGCCCGGCGGGTGCTTCCCCCACCGTCGCCGGAGTGATAATGGCATCGTGCCATTCGAACACTTGCTCAAAGGCGCTGTAATAAATATCTCTGGCCGCCACCGCGTTATTATAATCCACCGCCAGCACCTTCTGCCCCCGCTCGATCATCTGCTTGAGGGTATCGCTGAGCTGGTCAGCCCCGTCCCTGTACTCGGCGGCGAAACTGCGGGCCAGATCGGCCTCCATAATCTGGCGATGATGCTCGTGGGCCCCGTTGAACATGTCGGGAAGGTGGATTTCGGCAGCCGATTCACCCAGCTCAACCACCAGCTCCTCAAATGCCGATCGGGTGAATGGATCGGCCTCTTGCCAGACGGGGGTTTTGACAAAGGCAAGCCGGGGCTCGACCGGCGGTTTCTCGGCCTGGACCGTGAAGAGTCCCGGCCTGGCCTGCATAATCGAATCAGGGTCGCTGGGATCATAGCCAGCAAGTGTTTCGGCAATCAGCGCCACGTCCTCGATGGAGCGGCCAAACACCCCGATCTGGTCCAGCGGCCGCGACTGGGGCAACACCAGGTGCCTGGAAATATGGCCAAAAGTCGGTTTATATCCGTACACCCCGCAGAACGATGCCGGCCTGATCATCGAACCATTGGTCTGGGTGCCGACGGCCAGAGGGACCATTCCCGCAGCGACGGCCGCCGCCGAGCCGCTTGAAGATCCGCCCGGCGTGCGCTCAAGATCGTGCGGATTTCTGGTCTTGCCCGGATGAAATACGGCCAGCTCAGTGGTGCCGGCACCCCGTGCAGGGAACCGAGCGGCTGTCCCAGCTGCAATACCGAGTCGGCCCGCTGAGCCTGTGCAAGAGCAAGTTCGGGGTCGATAAACGCCCAGGCGCCGATCTTGTCCTCCAGGCGCTCAATCTGCTCCAGACAGGCGCTGACCAGATCTTTTGAACTGATCAGTCCGTCACGAATGAGTTGTGCCGCCTCGGCTGCTCCTTTTAATGCCAGATCCATAACCGCGCTCGCTAAAAATCCTTTAATGAACCCCGTAAACCAATCCCGGCAGCCAGGTGGTAATAAACGGGAAATTATAGAGGATTACCATGGCCAGCAGAACCATGAACAGGAAGGGCATTGATCCCTTGAAAATGGTGGTCAGCTGTATATGGGGCGGGGCAATGCCCTTCAGATAGTAACAGGACATCGCCATTGGAGGAGTCAGAAACGAGGTCTGCAGGTTATAGGCCACAAGGATCCCAAAAAACAGCGGATCGATATTAAAGGCATCAAGCAGGGGAAGAAAGATCGGCACGAAAATAATGATGATCTCGCTCCATTCCAGGGGCCAGCCAAGCAGGAAGATAATGAACTGCGCCAGCACCAGAAAGGCAACCGGCGGCAAGTTGAGCCCGATCACGAATTCCTCGATAACTCCCACCGAGGCAGCCTCGGACGGGGTGGCCAGACCGAACAGGATCGACCCAAGCACCGCCAGGATCAGGATCGTCAGCGGAAAAACTGAGGTGAGGAGCATCATGAACAATTCCTTATTGGGAATGTCGGTTTGCTCCTTCGGCGGTTTCGGGGCCAGCTTCGGGTTCAGTTTCGCCCTGATGATAACATACAAGATATAGAGCCCGGCCAGTAAAAAGCCAGGGAGCAGCGCGCCGGCATAAAGACGTACCACCGAGACGCCGGAAATAGCGCCGTAGACAATGAGCATGATTGAGGGTGGTATGAGTATGCCGAGGCAGCCTCCGGCACAGACTACACCAGCTGAGAGTTTTTCGTCGTAACCGGCCTTGAGCAGGGCCGGAAAGGCCAGCAGCCCCATCAGGGTCACCACCGCCCCGACAATACCCACCGCAGTGGCGAAGATGGCACAGGTCATCAGGGCGGCAACAGCCATGGCACCGGGCACGAAACGGGCAGCGATGTTGAGGCTGAAAAAGAGCCGCTCAACGATATTGGCCCGCTCGACGATATAGCCCATGAAGAGAAAGAGCGGCACCGCCACAAGCACATCATTGATCATGACCGAGTAGGTCTGGTTGACGAGCAGGTCGAAAATAGTGTTCTGCAGCGGATGGGCCATCCAGTCAGGCGTTGCATAGGCTTAGTAACCAAACCCAACGCCCATGGCAATCAGCGTGAAACATATTGGAAACCCAAGCAAAATCGAGGCCACGAAAGACCCCATCATTACCATCGCAACTTGCGGATCTGTCATTTCGGGCCCTCCTCCTGTCCAGCTACCTCTTGACCGGCAGCTTCAGCTTGCTGCTGAGCAGCCAACTCACGCTGGTGCTGTTCTGCCAGTACCGTCTCCATCTCCTCGACGTCGTGCAGGCGCGATGGCCAGGCACCGTTCTTCAGACAAATAATGCAACGAATAGTCTCGGCTATGCCTTGCAGCAGCAGGACTGCCGAGGCAACCGGAAGAATCGTCTTGAGCGGCGACACCGGTACGCCGGCCGGGCTGTTGATGCTGATCTCACCGCGCGGCCCTTCAAAGCCATACGGCATGTAACTCCACGACTCGCCGGCGTAAATGATTCCT
>JARRLH010000407.1:0-3401 GCA_037387205.1 Desulfofustis sp. | reverse complement strand
CTCGTCAATACCGACTCTACTCAAATTCTCTTGGGTGAGAAACTCCGCATCCACGGTTATGATCCCCACCTTTTTGTTTTTCCCCATGACGCGACTAACAACGGGAACCTGCAGCAGGCTGGATGCAAATACGGGTATGTCGACCGCTTCCGCCATTACCGGCTGAAACCAGCTCATGAGGCCGCATGTGGTGGCAATGGCTCTGACCCCTTCTCTTTCCATTTCTTTTGCCAGTTCCGCAATCTTGTGTTCCGTCTCGATTGTAGGTTGGGTGCACACAATGTCATTTACCTGAAGGCCTCGCATGAGTTTGTATTGAACCGGGAAGTTGAATGAGGTTGCATTGCCGACGTCCCCGGGTATGCGAGTAAACTCCTGCAATTTGGCGGACACATTCAAGTCATTTGTCACCGCAGTTTTAGTATCAAACATCAGAATGCCGATTGCCTGTCCAAAGTATGGGTAACCCGCCTTGGGCAGCTTAAAAACACCCCGCTTTTCACTTGATCCTTGTTTTTCGTTTTCTTCGGTCATAATCAAAATCCCTTTTCAACCCATAGTAATTGCAGCCCATTATTTACTTTTACCTCCAGTGAATTTAGCATTTTTTCTCAAACGCCATCCCAGGTCCACAGTATCAATGGGTCCAATGCGACAATCTTTTGAGCCCACTGCATAGCATTGTCCATAAGATCTTCGGGTGCAACCACCTTGTTGATCAGTCCATTCCTCAACGCCCATTGGGAGTCTACGGGATCGCCCAGCATAAGTAATTCCAGCGCATTACCCAACCCGAGATTGTGTACTAATCGAAGTGTCCCATGTACGCTGGGCACACCGATTTTAACTTCGGGCATGCAAAATTGGGCGTCAGCCACCGCGATGCGTAGGTCACAGGAAATAGCCAGAGACAGGCCTTCACCGTAACAATGACCGTTAATCGCGGCAATAACCGGCTTTTCTGTAAATTCGAGATCCTCCATATCTATGGAAAATTCAGCCGCGAGCTCCTTTATCGGGGTTCCCGGTCTTTCTTTTAAGGCCGCCTGAGCGTCCTGGACATCGACACCGGCCGAAAATGCCCTGCCAGTTCCGGTTATAATCGCCACATAACTCTCCGGATCTGCATTAAAACGACCAATGGCCTCGTTGAATTGGCGGTACATGTCGCGATTAAAGGCGTTTAGCTTTTCCGGACGATTCAGCCGGATAATGGCAACCCTTTCCTCTTGCTGATATTCAACCAAAGTTACTTGAGTCATTTGCATATCTCATAGCCCTCCTATTCATTTTTTTATACTCCTTGTTCTCTTGTGCTCTTTAAGTAAATGAGTGATCTGCGGCTCTATCATTTTATTGCGCTGATATGACTTCTACATTTACAGAATGTGTTCTTGAACCCTGGCTGGGAAGGGTCGGAGTGGTGGACGTCAGCACGTTTGCCGAGCCGGCAGTATCAGTACCATCGCGGTCAAACTCCGGCCATACCCCCTCCTGAAGAGAAACAACACCGGGCATGATGCGATTGGTGATCTTTAAAGGGACTCGCACTCGTCCGTTCATGCTGGTTACAACGACCTCCTCAACATCAGTTAAACCCCTGGCAGACGCATCGTCACGATGCATCCAAAGTTCTTGTCTTTCCTTTTCCCGGCACCATAATAAATTGACATTCTGAGAATGAATCCTGAAGCGAGATTTGGGTGTGACAAGCCGGAGCGGATATTTTGTTTGCGGCTCTAAGCCTCGATATCCCGGGACCGAGGGGGAGCCGGTAGCAGCATAACTTTGCGAAACAAGTTCAATTCGGCCTGAAGGCGTTGAAAGCGGATGGACTTCGGTATTTGCGATAAAATCCTGAAAAGCGACTCTGTTCTGCTCTTTTCCGCAGTATATGCCGTCTTCCTTAAATTCATCAAAATCCGGAATTTCCGATTCCTCAACAAAATATCGGAGCCAGCTCTCTTCGCTACGGCCCTCTGTAAATTGCTGTTCAAAATCTAGTCTGCAGGCCAAATCAGCGAATATGTCATAGTCGTTTCGGGATTGCGCGATCGGTGAGACAGCCTTGTTGGAAAAGAAAACGTAATTTCCACCGGCCCCCGCAACGATATCGTCTCTTTCCAGAAAGGTCGTTGTCGGCAGAACCACATCGCAATACTTTGCCGTGGGGGTTAAGAAGTAATCATGACAGACCGAAAAATCGACCCCTTCAAATGCCCTTATCGACTTATGAATATCGCTTCCCTGGACCAAGTAATTCCCGCCGACATTGTAGATCGCTTTAATATCGCTGGGATAACCCCCATTAATTCCCTCTATGACGACATCCGGCCATCGTAACACAGGTATATGCGCTTTAACCGGATTGGCAGGAACGTCAATCGTGCCCACTTTTGGCCCGGGGAGTGTGCACCAGGTAATGCTTCCGGAAGATCCGCCGATCTGACCAAAATTGCCAGTTGCCGTTTGCAGGGCGACGGCCAGCCGGACGGATTCCTCTCCCCCTACTGTTCTTTGTATGGAAAGGCCAGGAATTAAAGCTGCGGGCTTCAAACTGCCATATTTTCGGGCAAACGCGATAATGGCTTCAGCCGGCGTGCCACATATCTTTTCCGCCCAGTGCGGTGATTTTTCGATTTGATCCAGCTCGTCTCGGCCGAGGATATATCGCGTTAAATCATCAAATCCCGTGCTGTATTTTTTGATGAATTCCGCATCGATCAATTCTTCGGTAATAAGAACATGAAGCACGGCCAGCATCAGTGCGGCATCGGTTCCGGGTCTGACAGGGATCCATTGGGTTCCCAGTTGACGCGCAGTGGTCGTCTGGCGAGGGTCAATTACAATGACTTCAACGCCGCGGGCTTTGGCCTCCCGTATTTTTGAGGCCGTCTCAGACCGAAATCGACAGTCAGCGATGTTCGCCCCCCAAAGAACAATAAGATTGCTATGATCTAATGTGGCCGGATCAATTCCAACCATAACCGTACCCAGCACATAAGGCAGCGCAAACCGAACAGCGGCTGAACTATAATCGTCAAGGTGTCCCGTATAGCCACCGAATAAAGCCAAAAATCGAGACGTCAATCGTCCAGTATGATGCAAAGCCCCTCTGCAGGCTCCAGAACCCCCTAAAGGTAAAATCGCTTGGTTCCCGTGCTTTGTTTTAATTTCGGCCAAACGTTCTGCAACCAGATGGAGCGCTTCCGACCACGTCGCCTCGGTAAATAAGCCCGATCCCCTGGCCCCTGACCTTATGAGTGGTTTTTGGATACGGTCATCAGAGTGGACCGTAGCAGGCATCTGAAATCCTTTTACACATCCTTTCAGGTATTTACCTCCCAGCGGATTATTTGTGATGCGAACTATGCGGCTATCCTTGACATGCGCGAGCAGCG
>JARRLH010000406.1:0-4715 GCA_037387205.1 Desulfofustis sp. | reverse complement strand
GTGAATGGGAACCGGCCCGTTACAGGGGGCCTCAAGGTACTGCTTTCTTGATCCGCTGGCCTATTGTTGCATCGTGTGATTGAATCAACGGAGAACTCTTTCAGTCGCAAACAAATTCAGGCGCATAGATCCCGATTACGCAGCTAATAATGAATGGACTAAAGCCAGGCAGCGGAACGAACTGTCGGTGTTATTTATAATGTATAAAGAAGAAGGGCAACAGATTAACCATCTGTTGCCCTCTCTATCATGAATTCCTGCTGAACTTTAACAACCTGGGAGGCCTAATTATACCGCCCCCTTATGAGCCTCTAGCTTCACGGGCACCTGCTTATCGTCCACTGCGTTCCTGACAGTAGCGACAATTCCGTCGGCATTCAGGTTGTAACGGGCTCTCAACTCGGCCTGGCTGCCCTGCTCAACGAATTTATCCGGCAAGCCAACACGCCTGACAGGCACGTGGACACCTTCATCGCAGAAGAGCTCCAAGATGGCCGAACCGAAGCCTCCCCGAAGCACATTCTCTTCTGAGGTGACGACACAGCCGGTATTTAACGCTTCGGCCACCAGCAGCTCCCTGTCCAGCGGCTTGAGGAACACCGGGTCGACGACTGCGACACTGAGACCTTCCGCTTCGAGACGCTCTGCAGCGGCCATCGCCTCGGGAACCAGGGTGCCAAGGGCGAAAATCACGCAGTCATTGCCATCGCGAAGCTTATCGCCTTTGCCGATCGCCAGAGAAGACGCTGCTTCCTCCACAGCACCGGTACCAGCACCGCGAGGGTACCGGAAAGCAAAGGGGCCATCAACACCCAGTGCAGTGACCACCGCGTTACGCAGCTGGTTCTCATTACGCGGGACCATGAACACCAGGTTCGGTATCGGTCGCAGGTAGGAATAATCAAACACGCCATGGTGGGTCGGCCCGTCGGCTCCGACTAGGCCGCCACGATCGAGGGCAAAAGTGACAGGCAGCTTTTGCAGACAGACATCGTGCAGGACGCTGTCATAGGCCCGCTGCAAAAAAGTTGAATAAATTGCGACAAAGGGCTTGAGCCCGCGACTGGCCATGCCGGCGGCAAAGGTCACCGCATGTTGCTCGGCAATGCCAACGTCGAAAAAGCGTTCCGGATATTGTTCGGCGAAGGCTTTCAAACCGGTCCCTTCGAGCATGGCCGCAGTGATCGCGACGATCCGCTCATCCTGCTCCGCCATTTCAGCCAGGGTCTTACCGAACACCGCAGTATAGCTGGGTGGGCCGCTGCTCTTTTTCACCTCGCCGGTTTCCAGATCAAACGGACCGACGCCATGATAAATATGCGGATTTTCTTCGGCGGGAGCGTACCCCTTGCCTTTTTTGGTGACCACATGCATCAGGATAGGGCCATCCATGTGAGTTATGTTTTCCAGGGTCTGAATCAGTTCATCAAGCTTGTGACCGTTGATCGGACCGACATAGTCAAAATAAAACGCTTCAAACAGCATACCGGGGGTCAAAAACCCCTTGACAGCCTCTTCGGCCTTTTTCGCCAACCGTCTGAGGTCCTTGCCGACTTTCGGAACGCTGTCGAGAAAATGTTCTGTTTCACGCTTTAACCGGACAAAAAAATCGGATGTCAGTTGACGGCTGAAAAATGACGAAAGCGCGCCGACATTGGGCGAAATAGACATCTCGTTATCATTCAGAATGACCAGCAGGTCTTTTTTTAAATGACCAGCCTGATTGAGGGATTCGAAAGCCAGTCCGGCCGTAAGGGAACCGTCACCGATCACGGCGACGACCTTCTCTTTACTACCTCTGGCGTCCCGGGCTGTTGCAATGCCGAGCGCGGCGGCAATCGAGGTACTGGAGTGACCGACATCAAAGCAGTCATGAGGGCTCTCTGCACGTTTGGGAAAGCCGCTGAGGCCGTCCAGTTGCCGCAAGGTATGGAACCGTTCATAGCGTCCGGCAATGGGATCTTCAAGCTTCAGTATATCTGTCATATTGGTCACTTATATATTTCAGCTGTCTCGATTGACAATATAGCGGGCCAGCTCCTGCAGGATTTCCGCAGATTGGCCCAACGGGGCAAGGGCAGAGATAGCAATTCCACATAGTTCGTCAGCCCTCTGCCGTGCCTCGTCAAGACCGAGCTGCGCCGGATAAGTCGCCTTGCCCCGGGCCTGGTCGCTGCCGACATTCTTGCCGAGATGCTGCTGGTCGCCGACGACATCCAGAATATCATCTGCGATCTGAAAAGCCAATCCGGCAGCACCGCCGAACCTTTTAATCGCTGCAACTTGCGAATCATTAGCGCCCCCCAGCAGGGCCCCGACCTGTACAGAAGCCAGGATCAGTCCACCGGTTTTATGCGTATGGATATATTCAAGGGTCGGGAAGTCAATCTCTTTCCCCTCAGATTCCATATCGACGACCTGCCCGCCGACCATGCCCTGGGAGCCTGCATAGCGAGCCACGAGTTCGATCACCTTAATGACCGTGGCTGGTGGAACTGATCGGTTGGCCTCGGCATCGGCAAGGATACGGAAAGCTTCCGTCAACAAGGCATCACCGGCGAGGATCGCGGTCGCCTCGCCATACACCTTGTGATTCGTCGGACGACCACGACGGAAGTCGTCATCATCCATTGCCGGCAGGTCATCATGGATCAGTGAATAGGTATGGATCATCTCCATCGCACAAGCGGCGTGCAGCACTTGCCCGGCATGGCCGCCGATTGACTCGCAGGCGGCGATCATCAAGATCGGGCGCAGGCGCTTGCCTCCGGCGAAAACCGAATAACGCATGGCCTGATGCAGGGAACGGGGTAAAACCTCCTCACCCGGCATCCAGCGCTCCAATGCCCGGTCTACAAGAGCAGAGCGATTTTGCAGGTAATCCTTGATGTTCATGAGAAGGTTCAGTCCTGATCGTCCCTGCCAGAGAAGGCTTCTGTCAGCAATTCCCCATCAGGACCTTTGGTCAGGATTTCAATGCGACTTTCAACCACCTGAAGTTTTCTCCGGCACAGGTTGGCACTTTGCACTCCCGCTTCGAAACAATCAAGGGCTTCATCGAGTGGCATCTGTCCCTTCTCGAGTCTGGCAACGGCTTCCTCAAGGTTTTTCAGCGCCTTTTCAAATGTCGTATCTTCCGACATTCTGACTCCTTTCAAGTACGTACGAACTCAATGATTCGGTGTAAAACACCACGCTATTCACGTTGTGTCAAGAAACTTATTCGCCGAATGCCGCCAACAGAGCAAGGGGGTCAATCCGTTCCTCCAGAAGCCTCACCGTGAGATGAAGGTGCGCCCCTGTGGAACGGCCGGTACTGCCGACCTTGCCGAGCACATCTCCGACCAGGAGTTCGTGGCCTTCATTAACCAGAACCTCTGAAAGATGTGCATACACAGAGAACAACCCTTCGCCATGATCGACGACCACGGTCTTGCCCGTATAAAACAGGTCGGCGACCAGGACAACCCGCCCGTTACTCAACGAACGGATCGGAGTGCCGGCCGGGCTGCGAAAGTCGGTTCCACTGTGTGGTGACTTCGGCTCGCCGTTCAGTAGCCTGCGCTTGCCAAAAATGCTGCTGACCTCTTCATCAACCGGTCGTTCAAAGTGCGTCCAGAACCGCGGCGACCTCAAAGTGAAAAGCTCTTTGAGCTGTTTGCTCTCCCGGTTGATTCTGGCAAGACTTTCTGCGTCCGGAGTAACCATGTTCTGCGGCAAGGTCAGGTGTTCAACCGGGCGCTGCTTGTGGCCGACATGCAATATCAGTTCTGCCACTGTGGTCTGCCCCTGTCGGTCAACCAGGGCAACGTGCAGCGGATAATCTGCCTCCGCAACATCCAGTCCGATCGGCAACAGGGCAATGGCCCCGCCACTGTCGGGATAAAGGTAGATGACGTCGTCCATGAAACGGGCCACGCCGAAGGAAAGGGGCTCTCCTTGCCAGCGAAGTACCGCGACTTCGCCATTATTGACCTGTTCAGGGGTCGAATCCTGCTCAAAAACCGCTGGAGCTAGGAACCTCCAGTTTGGCTTGTTTTCAAACAATTATAGTCCTCCACAACATGCAACTCTGAAAAAGTACAATATCAAATGTTTAAATTGTACTGCTGTGTACAGAATGGTGAATTTTGAGTGGCCGAATGGTCGAATCCTGCTCGAAAACCGCTGGAGCTAGGAACCTCCAGTTTGGCTTGCTTTCAATCGATTATGGTCTCCCACAACATGCAACTCTGAAAAAGTACAAAATCAAATGATTAAATTGTACTGCTGTGTACAGCATGGCCAATTTTGGGTGGCCGAACGGTCGAATCCTGCTCGAAAACCGCTGGGGCTAGGAACCTTCGATTTGGCTTGTTCTCAATCGATTATGGTCCACCACAGCATGCAACCCTGAAAAAATGCAAAATCAAATGTTTAAATTGTACTGCTGGATACAGCATGGCCAATTTTGAGAGGCCGAATGGTCAAATCCAGCTCGAAAACCGCTGGAGCTAGGAACCTCCAGTTTGGCTTGTTTTCAATCGATTATGGTCCCCCACAGCATGCAGCTCTGTTCAAGTACAAAATCAAATGTCTAAATTGTACTGCCATGTTTATGCCTGCACTTTTCAAAACCGGCGAATTTCCTCACGTTCGAAGGCATTTTTCCTGTAGAAATCTGATGAGTGGACTTATGATTATAAATTTTGCATCTAGTCCAAACCATTATGAAG
>JARRLH010000405.1:0-2779 GCA_037387205.1 Desulfofustis sp. | reverse complement strand
TGATTTTTACATTGATGAGCGAAGTGTACTTGCTTGTGACCGGAAACAGCCTGCTCCCAAAAAGTAGCCCCGCCTATCTCACCCCCCATATCATTCTTTCATCTCCGATAAGACCTATTTGTCAATCATAGGTCAGTGCCTTCATACTTTTTTCAGTGTTGGTGTATCCATTTTCTCTCGTCCTCGTCAATATTAATAAAAGCAGCACTCAAGGGCTGGTTTAACGAAAAGAAAAGGAGGCAATAAAAATGTCAGGATATGAGTTTTGTGAAGGTTATTGGTGGATTTTCCCTTTGGTCATGATTTTCCTCTGTTTCTTTTTCATGAGAAGGTGCGGTGAAAGAGGATGGTGCGGGTTCCGTGCATATGACGACCAAAAAGATTCGGCCATGGATATTCTCAACAAGCGATATGCTCAAGGTGATATCGACCAGGTCGAGTATGAGGAAAAGAGAAGAATATTGGATAACTAAAGTTGATAAAAGTGGAGGTATTCCCATGCCATTGCATTTTGAAGACTTAGATGTGGTTTCAGAGGCCAAAGGGTCAAAGTCAGCTCTTATTGTACCTTGCAACATGTGTCCTGCTGCCACCGTGGCTGATCGAGAAAACAAACCGTTTTTGAGACTCTTTAAAGATTTTCTCAAGTCGGCACCTTTTGAAAAATATATCTCTACCCTTCAGAACCGACTGCGGGAACAGGGTGTTCGTTCAAAGGTGTTCAAAAGTCATCTGCCCCACCAATGGTTTCTTTGTATGTGGACTGCGGCTCGACAGAGAAAACTGCAAAAACATGCAAGACGATATGACACGGTTATTGTTCTTGGCTGCGAGTCAGCTACCAGGACAGTTCGTGATTCGATCGGCTCAACCAATTGCAAATTAATAGAGGGAATGGAGACGACAGGAATCATGAATACCAAACTCTCCTTGCAGCTTCCCTGCGACATTTGTTTCAAGGATAGTAAAGTAGTTCCCTTTTCTTCATCTGAGAGAAAGGACCAGGCGAATAGCTGCAAAAAAGATCCCAGCTTGGTGGCCAATACCAATATAGCCGTACCTAGATTGTCAAAGGTGGCAGGCTGAATTAACAGGTGGTCGAGATATACAATACATTGGCACCTTAGTAATTTTTGGCGCCGTACCAATGAGTTGATCATGAAATCAACTATAGACTGCATGTGGAGGACGATACAATGAAACTGACGAGCAGAAGGCTAGATCAAGAAACTCAATTATTGGTAAGTATTAGTGCAGCGGTCGCTTCAGGATGTATTCCATGCCTCGAAAAGATCGTAGAAACAGCCAGCAAGGCCGGCATTGATCCGAAGAAAATGAGGGAATCCGCTATAATTGGGCAGTATGTCAAAGATCAACCAGCATACCATATGAAGAAAGCTGCCGATAAATTATTGGGGGTCCATCTTCTAAGATTCAGAACACAATCTGATTGCCTTATTGATGATGAGAGAAAAGAAGGAGGTGGTCGGAATAGTGAATTATATAACGAGAATGAATCTTGCGGTTGTATGGCCTGAGAAATTTTGAGAGGTTTCATACAAAGAAAGATTAGATTCGCAGGTCAAATTTTGCCAGTGGAAACCTCTTGTTTGAAGGGATTTCCCCAATTCTCATATAATCAGGAATTATCTCTATCTATACTTAACTCACTTTCATTGAGCTTGCCCATAGATATCCACTTTGATCCGATTGAACAATTTCACCACCCGGAATTGGTGACAGCTTGATGTCGCTCTGTAAGATTAATATCTTCTGATAAGCCATTATTTCCTCCAACTCATATCAGTTTTAATAGGATTTAAGAATGCTGAAATTAATAGCTATTTGTTTCAAACTCTCACTCTTTGCATTTTGCACATTAGGAGTAGGAATTTCGGCTGTGAACACGTCCTTTGCCGATCACAATACAACCAGACTTGTTCTTCAGATAACTATAGATGGGTTGAGAGCTGATCCCTGAAGCATTCTGGCAACGCTGTTATGTCCACTTTCTGCGAAATGCTCTAGATCATCTGCCTCGCAAAGCAGATGACGACTGTTTGCGTGAGCTGCGCTGGCTCTACGATCGTCGAAGTTTAGAGGAAGCCCGTAAGGACCTCTCCGCCTGGTTACTGCGTTGGCAAAGCAAATATGCGAAGCTGTGTGCCTGGGTAGAGGACAATATCGAGGAGACCTTCTCCTTTTATGCACTGCCCTTGGGCCATCATAAACATTTAAAATCGACGAACATGCTCGAGCGGCTTAATGAGGAGATCAGGCGACGAACCAGGGTGGTGCGGATCTTTCCCAACGAGCAAAGCTGTCTTCGCCTGATCAGGGCCCTGGCTGTTGAGACCCACGAGAATTAGATAGAGGCGCACCGCTATCTGGATATGAATTTACTCAAAGAGCACCGAAAACAAAAACTGATGGAGTTGGCGGCATAGGGCGACATGCAGCCGGCTACGCCGGCTGCATGATTATCACATGCTATGGCAAATCAAATTGCAGAACTTGACGCACACAACTTGTCCTATTATTGTCTCACAATGTCTGACGGGGAACAGTGGAAGCTGCATCGCCAATGCCTATACCAGCAACCATGAGGCTTTGCAGGATCCTGAAATTGGCACCCTGCAACGGCTAGGGCTCCATGCCATCGACAAATTGGCGTGGTCCACGGAATGATTCTGCGCATACAAGCCCTGCTCCTGCCGGTCCGGACCTTGGTTCTGGGAGGGCATTGATTTTGAAAAACAGCCCAAGATTACCTGACGTT
>JARRLH010000404.1:743-3536 GCA_037387205.1 Desulfofustis sp. | reverse complement strand
AGAAAACCTCTACCTATATGATGAGAAATTTGATGCAAGGTGAAGACAATGACATGTTGATAGATGAGATGGAGGTTTTTTTCAAGGAGCGTTATCAGGCATATTTAAACAACAGGGATAAAGAGTTAAAAGAAACGCATTCCTGATTGGTGCGACTGCCGGGGCACTGGGGGATAAATGGAGTCTTGGCTTTGTTGCTGAAACCGAGCACCAGGTTGTTCGCCACCTTGATGAGCATCTGCAATCGCTGCCGCAGCAGGATAAAAGAAGCCGGGCGGTACTTGAGCAGATGAAGTCGGATGAGGAAAAACACGCCACCACAGCCTTGCATCACGGTGCTGCAGTGCTACCGCAGGCAGTAAAAATAGTGATGAGTTCGATATCAAAGGTGATGACCCGAACTGCGTACTGGATATGACCGAAAACAACCGAAATCAGTTTTTGATGTGGTAGTAATAAACAAAAGAATCAGGAATGTGTTTCTTTTAACTCTTTATCCCTGTTGTTTAAATATGCCTGATAACGCTCCTTGAAAAAAACCTCCATCTCATCTATCAACATGTCATTGTCTTCACCTTGCATCAAATTTCTCATCAGATAGGTAGAGGTTTTCTCAAACAGTTCTTTTGAATCAAGCATCGGGTAGGTCTTTGACAGCCTTTGAATGGCCTTAATGACAGTCTCCTGTTGCGGACGAGGAATATCCAAAGGTTGCTGGGGAACGGGTTCTGGCTCTTCGGCATAGCGCTGGGACAGAAACTCTGCATAGTCAGCCAGTGCCTGTTTCTGCGCCTCGGGCAGTAGACGGAACTTTTTCAGTAATACTTTTTCATCAACTGACATAGCAACTAAATCGATACCCGGCAAATCATGAAAATCTCATGAAATCAGGACGTCTCCTTTTCTTTTTCTAATATATCGCAACGCTCATGGGCAAAGTTTAAAAATTCCTGCATGGCGCGAATGCGGAACTTCTGTCGTTGATGAACCAGAGAGAAAGGACGATGCAAAGGCGGATCAATTTTCACAGACCGCAGGGTATTTAGCTGTAATTCTTTTGCCAGTGTGGTCTCGGACACAACCGAGATACCGAGGCCGGATTCGACAGCATTTTTGATTGCTTCCGGGCTACCAAATTCCATGCTTAGATTCAGCTCTGCCATAGACATGCCATTTTCTTCGAGGTAGTCGCTTAACACGCATCGCGTTCCTGATCCTTCCTCACGGGAAACAAAGGGGTAGTCTTTGAGTTCACTGACATGCACACTATCTTTATCTGCAAGAGGGTGACCCGGGGCAACGATGACAACAAGATTATCCTGCCAGCAGTCTTCAACCACGAGGCTTTTGTTACCAACCGGAGACTCTACCAATCCGATATCTATATCATTGTTTTCCACCATGTGGACGACGCCGAGTGAATTTGATACCCGCAGACGTAATTTGACTTCTGGGTATAGTTCCTGAAACTCGCCCAGCAGGCGTGGCAACATATACTCGGCGACCGTGGTACTGGCACCGATAACCAGCACCCCGATAATCTCTCCAGTTAGTGATCGTATATCATTATCCATCTCGCGATAAAGACCCAGAATCTGCTCTGAATAGGTAAACACTTTTTTACCTACATCGGTCAGACTGATCCTGTTATGGGTTCGGTCAAATAAACGCGTATTGAAATATTCTTCTAGCTGGCGCACCTGAAAGGTCACCGCCGGTTGCGTCATGTGCAGAGATTCCGCTGCTTTGGTAAAGCTCAGCAAAAGAGCAACGGTATGAAATACTTGTAGACGTCTGTCCGCCATGTTAATGCCTTGCCTGTTTTATAGAGATGGTACAGTCTAGGATACCATCATATATAAGGCAATGCGTAATCACCTATCAGTAATACTGATACCTCACTTTATTTTATTCAGCAGGAAAATCTGGCAATCAAAAACCTTCCAGCTTCAATTTGAGGTCGGTCGGGCTACTGGCATACTGCAGTGCCACTTCTTCGGTAATCTTTCCAGTGCGGAAAAGCTCGAGCAAGCTACGGTCGAATGGAATCATTCCCTCTGCAGCAGTCCCCTTTTTAATTACTTCGGCAATTTCCGACACACGAACCGGATCCAGAATATATTCACGTACCAATGCCGAACAGGTCATTACTTCAGCCGCCAGTGCTCGCCCCTTTCCATCAGCCCGTGGAAGCAAGCGCTGGCTAACGATACCTTTCAGGTTTCCGGACAGCTTGGAGCGGATTGTTGGCTGTGCATTAGGTTGAAATGAAGAGACAATACGATTGATGGTCTCCGCCGCATCAGGTGAATGCAATGTTGAGAAAACCAGATGGCCCGTTTCTGCAGCGGTTAGCGCAATATCAATCGTTTCAGGATCACGCATCTCACCCAGCAGGATGACGTCGGGATCTTCACGCAATGCTGCACGCATTGCATCCGGGAAGGAACTTGTGTCAACACCGACTTCTCGCTGGGAGATAATAGATTTGTCATCGGTGAAAAGATATTCCACAGGATCTTCAATCGTTAAAATATGTTTCGCATAGGTAGTATTGATTTCACCAATCAATGAAGCAAGGCTGGTCGATTTACCGGAACCGGTTGCCCCTGTCATCAACACCAGGCCACGCTCTTCATGGACAAAACGACGCACGGTTTCCGGCAAGCCCAGAACTTCCGGGCTGGGAACATCGGTATTGATGACACGCAATGCCATAGAGATGCTACCACGTTGATAGTAAGCATTGGCACGAACACGCCCTATTCCCTTGAGGCCAAATGAAAAATCAGC
>JARRLH010000404.1:0-717 GCA_037387205.1 Desulfofustis sp. | reverse complement strand
AAAATCGTCCTTATTGTGCTCCGGAATAATCTTACTGGACAGCTCTTTCATAAACGCAGGCGAGGTAGGTGGGAAACGTTCCATCGACCGAAGTACGCCATCGACACGGACAATCGGATGGGTGCGTGTGCGTAAATGTATATCAGATGCGTTCTTGCCAACAGCAAGCTTCAACAGGCTTGCAAGATACTGGATTGGGTCGATCTCTCCCTGATTAGATGCTGCTAATTGCTCGCTAGCGCTCATTTGCTCTACTTCCTTCGCCTGTGCAGGCGGGCCGTCTGATTCTTTTTACATTACCATCAAAATAACAACTATAACCAGAAATGAAAATTCCAGTATTCACATAATAACAATATGGTAACTCGCCTTGTAAATTTGAACTTTTCATTCCTCAATCTATTCCTGCAAAACCCCATTCTCATTAAATATTCTGCTGTGACTATATCACTTAGTTTAGCTATCGCTTGTTGTTAACATGATCACTTTTAAATTTCGCCACTGTTAACACGCGTTGAAAATACTACAGAGTACTCGCTTATGAATATAGTTCATTTTTCCAGGATTGCATTTTTCGTTTCCTTTACAAGCTTTACATTCAGTCCTGCATGGGCAGAAGTAATCACACCGGATCAGGCTGTTGTTTATGCGCTTGAGCATAGTCCTGTTTTACAGGGTAGCGCCTCTGGCGTACAGGCACAAAATGAACAGATAAAG
>JARRLH010000403.1:0-2815 GCA_037387205.1 Desulfofustis sp. | reverse complement strand
CCTTGGGGAACGACTATTGGAGGACCCGAAACTCTATCGTCCATTACTTGGTCTTGTTGTAGCTTTAGCCCTGTTGATGCCCTGGGTCTCCGAGATGTACCAGGTAACGATCTGGGTCTTTGCACTGATTTACGTTGTTCTCGGTTTGGGACTCAATATCACTGTTGGCCTGGCTGGTTTGCTTGATCTCGGTTATGTCGCCTTCTTCGGAGTCGGGGCATACACTTATGCGATCCTTAACACCCGTTTTGGCCTCGACTTCTGGATTTGCTTGCCGATTGGTGGTCTGACCGGTGCCCTGGTCGGGGTTCTGCTCGGCTTTCCAATCCTGCGCCTGCGTGGCGACTACCTGGCTATCGTGACGCTGGGTTTTGGCTCTATTGCCAAAATTGTGTACGAAAACTGGGAGGGAGTTTTCAATGGCGCCCGTGGAATTGAAAAAATCGCCCGCCCTGGTTTCTTTGGTATGGAGATGGATATAAGCGCTGCCACGACATTTACCTATTACCTGATGCTGGTCATGGTGGTCTTTACAATTTTTGTAACAAACCGGCTCAAGGATTCACGTATAGGCAGAGCCTGGATGGCCTTGCGTGAAGATGAGATTGCCTGTGTTGCCATGGGTGTTGATATGGCAAAGACCAAATTGGGGGCCTATGCTTTAGGCGCTTTCTGGGCCGGTTTGGTCGGGGTGATCTTTGCCTCGCAAACGACTTACATCAATCCGGCCAGTTTTGACTTTATGCTTTCAGCCATTGTCTTGTCGATGGTTGTTCTTGGCGGTATGGGGTCTATTGTCGGGGTTGTTATTGCAGCTTTGGTGCTGAACCTGTTGCCTGAATATTTGCGTGCTTTTGAAGATTACCGGATGCTGGTCTTCGGCGCAGTCATGGTTCTGATGATGTTGTTCCGTCCGCAGGGACTGGTTGCAAACGTAAGAAAGACCTATACACACAGTAAGAAGGTCCATGCGGAGGAAGCGAATGGCTGAGAATACGCAAAAACTGCTGGAAGTCCGGGAGCTGACCATGGATTTCGGCGGCTTGCGGGCCGTTGACAGTATCACGCTTGAGGTGTGTACCGGGGAAATCGTGGCCCTGATTGGCCCGAATGGAGCAGGGAAGACAACGTTCTTCAACTGTGTGACCGGAATATACAAGCCGACCCGGGGCGAAATCCTGGTGCACCCACCTGAACAAAAAACTCACAAGATCAACGGTTTTAAGCCGAATCGCGTGACAGCCATGGGGTTGGCCAGGACTTTTCAGAATATTCGCCTGTTCCAAAACATGACCGTCCTTGAGAATGTCATGATCGGGCGGCACTGTCGCACGACGACCAATATCCTGGGTGCCATATTGCGCGGCAAGAACACCAACCGCCAGGAACGAGAGACAATTGAGAGGAGCTATGAGCTCCTTGAAAAAATTGGCTTGGTTCATTTTGCAGATGAATTTGCCAAGAATCTTCCTTACGGAGCCCAACGTCGCCTCGAAATCGCTCGCGCGATGGCAACGGACCCTTTCCTGCTGCTTCTTGATGAACCTGCTGCAGGAATGAACCCGCAGGAGACGAAGGACCTTGATGAGCTGATCGTGCGTATCAAGGATACAGAAAATATTTCTATCTTGCTGATAGAGCACGACATGAAACTGGTGATGAATATCTCGGAACGCATCTACGTTATGGAGTACGGCAAGAAAATCGCACATGGCTCCCCACAGGAAATTCGCAGTAATCCAAAAGTCATAGAGGCCTACCTCGGCGAGGGGGGCGACGATGCTTAAAGTTGATAATATCAATACCTATTACGGCAATATCCAGGCACTAAAAGGGGTTTCTCTGGAAGTTGAAGAAGGTGAGATTGTTACCTTGATTGGCGCAAACGGCGCCGGTAAAACGACCACATTGATGTCTCTATGCGGGATTGTCCCTCCCAGGTCCGGTGAGATTTTGTTCCAGGGGAAACCAGTACATGGCTTGTCCGGTGACAAGATCGTTCAGATGGGGATTATCCAGGTCCCGGAAGGTCGCAGGATATTCCCGAATATGTCGGTCATGGAAAACCTGGAAATGGGAGCGTACCTGCGCACCAATAAGATGCTGGTTAAACAGGACATTCACATGGTCATGGACCTTTTCCCGATCCTTGCCCAACGCCGAGGCCAGATGGGAGGAACTCTCTCTGGTGGTGAACAGCAGATGTTGGCAATCTCTCGTGCCTTGATGGCACGCCCCCGTTTGCTGTTGCTCGACGAACCCTCTCTCGGTTTGGCCCCGATCATCATTAAGCAGATTTTCGATATTATCGGCAAGATCAACAACGATAACAATACTACTATTTTCCTGGTCGAGCAGAATGCCAACCAGGCCCTGAAGCTCGCTCATCGTGGGTATGTTATGGAGAACGGTCGAATTACAATTACAGATACTGCTGAGAAACTTCTGGACAATGAGCAGGTAAAGACGGCCTATCTCGGATTATAGACGGGGGCCCAAAATCGTTTGTTCCGATATGAGGCGGGAGAGGGTAGAGATACCCCTCCCGTTTTTTTGCATGGTGAGCGACTGTTCTTGTGCCTTAAGGATTTCAGCCGGAAGCTTATGAACCCCTTAATGGGTCACTCTGAGCCTGCCGGCAAAAGAGTTATACATATTTCAAAAGTAAATAAAATAAATTATATGTTTATAGGCTCATGATTTGACTCATGACCTGTCGCCTAAGATTCATAAAACAGTGGGTCATGTAACACGGGGCTCGATATTTTCGTGATGTCAATAGTTGCCTCACTCCTGTAAGGAAGTAAGTTTTAAA
>JARRLH010000402.1:0-2816 GCA_037387205.1 Desulfofustis sp. | reverse complement strand
GATGGTGATGGTCTTGTTCCACGATTCAGGGCTCACTTTTTCCCACGGTTCCCGGAGATTGACACCGGCGGCGTTGACCAGGATATCCGGAAAACCGAAAAAGGAAGAGGCCCGTTCCACCATTCCGGCGAGCTCCTCGAGATGGCTCACGTCGCATGTCACGTAGGCGGCTCGCACCCCCAAGGCTTCTGCTTCGGTCACCGCCTCCTTGAGCCCCTCTTCCTCCCGGGGCAGTGCGGCATGCACGACCGCCGCACCCGCCCGGGCGAGGTGAAACGCCATGGCCCGTCCGATACCCGAGCTGCCGCCTGTCACGAGGGCAACCCGGCCCTTCAAATCAAACAGTTCGTCGATCACACTCATTGGGATCCCCCTAAATCAAATTTCTCATCCGGAAAATACTTGGCCAGACGCACATCTGATGTACGTGCATGGGCCTCCATGCCTTCCAGACGGGAGATGCGCGCAGAAACGCATCCAATCTGCCGATTTGCTTCCCTGGTCAACCGCTGGTAGGTGACTGTTTTGATAAACTTGCCGGCACTCAATCCACCGGAGTAGCGACCCGCTTTCTTGGTGGGCAGGATATGGTTGGGGCCGGAGGTCTTATCGCCGTAGGCTACCGTGGATTCTTCACCCAAAAAGAGGGAACCGTAATTGGTCAACGTATTTAACCACCAGTCGAGGTCCGCGGCCTGAATCTCCAAATGCTCCGATGCATATTCGTCGCTCACCTTGGCGGCCTCATCCCTCGAGGATGCCAGGAGCACTTCTCCGTAATCGAGCCAGGATGCCTCGGCCACCTCGGGGGCGGGCAATGCGGCAATGACCTCGGGAACTCTCTTCATTACCTCCTTGGCTATAGTCTGTGATGTCGTAATCAACACGGCCGGTGAGTCATAGCCGTGCTCCGCCTGACCCACCAGATCGGCGGCGACAATGTCGGGATCCGCCGTCTCATCGGCTATGATGCAGATTTCAGAAGGACCTGCAAACACATCGATACCCACTTCCCCATAGAGAATACGCTTGGCCTCGGCCACGAATTTGTTGCCGGGCCCCACCAGGATGTCCGCAGGTTTGCCCGTGAAAATCCCATAGGCCATGGCGGCAACGGCCTGCACCCCGCCTAGGGTCATTATCATGTCCGGTTCACAGACCGACATGGCGTAGAGAATGGACGGATGAATGCCGCCCCCATGATGGGAAGGGGAGCAGGCAACAACGTAGGGAACCCCGGCGGCCTTGGCTGTGGCAATGCTCATGAGGGCCGATGCGGCATGGGCAAAGCGGCCACCCGGCACATAGCACCCAGCCACGTTCACCGGAATCAGTTTCTGTCCGGCAATGACACCGGGATGCAATTCCGTTTCAAATTCAAGCATACTTTCCCGTTGCTTTTTAGCGAAAGTGAAAACCTGTTCGTGGGCGAACTGAATATCGTCTTTTGTACGTTGATTCAGACTCGCCGCCGCCTTGGCGATATCATCCTTGGTAATGATGAAATCGCCGGTCCAGTTGTCCAGCTTCTCAGCATACTTTTTTACTGCCGTTTCACCGTTTTCCCTGATATCGTTCAACATGTTCACAACGATCTCACGGGTTTTGGTTTCATCGGTTTCAGCAGTTTTAGTCGCTTTTTTTAAATATTCGACACTCATTGTAACCCTCCTTATTGTAGTAAATGTAGGTTGATAAAAGCACCTTCTCGAGGCGGGTGGACGTTACGCGTTGTTTTTCCGCATACCCTCCATGATCCATCACCAGCCCATGCGGTACGCTCATCTCGCCCTCGTTCACATTTTGGTTATTTTCTCCTCACCATACCATTAGATCAACATGCCGCAAAGCAGCCACAACCAGGGCGACGGGACAACGCAAGAAGACCTTATCTTTCGGGGATGTAGTAATTTCCGGGTGTATCAGCCGCTTCTTTAAATTTATCAAATTGACTCAATGATCCTGCCAGCTGCTTTTTCACATCGTTCCAGATAGCGAGTTGAGCGCCGACTTTCTGCACCCACTGCGCTTTTTCATCCGGACTCAGCCGGTGTAGCTTGACGCCGGCCGAGGTCATCTGCATCTCCGCATGAGCTCTCGCCGCCGGCACTTTGGCGTGATTCTGCCGCATTGTCATTTCGCTGGCAAAATCGATCGATGCCCTCAAAGGCTGTGGCAGCTGGCGGAACCATTCAAGATTGCAAAAGTAGATCTGGGCATCGTGAACGATATCGGTATACGTGATATGGAAAAGCAGATTTTTGAATCCGAATACGTAGAGCGCCCCAATGCTCGGGTCCAGGGCATCTATATACCCGCGACGGATCGCAGAAGCCGCTTCCACCCATTCCACAGGAATGGGATTGGCTCCCAGACGGCGGTAAACCCGCAGAAGCATATTCGAGTTTGGAATTCGGAATTTAATTCCGCGCAACTGCCCAGGTGTTATGATGGGTTCCTTAAAACCTTTGCCAAGGGCTGTGCTGCGTGGATCGATGCACGGATACCAAAGCGGTTTGAATCCCTTGGCCTCGATCTTGGGATGGATCTCTTTTTTCCAAACAGCAGAGGTCACCAGGTTAACGAACTTTCGATTTTCACTGCACCAGTAGGGAATGTTGATCAGGTCAACCTCGGGCACAAATGGTGAGAAGTTGGAAATGGAACACTGCCCAGCCTGGATGGTCGCCTCCTGAACATTTCGGGCCAGTGCACCGCTGGCCCCCACCTTCCCTGATGGCGCCAGCTGCACATAGATCCTGCCGAGGCTGGCATTTTGAATATGTTCTTTAAAATCAAGCTGCATGATCGGGTAG
>JARRLH010000401.1:0-2894 GCA_037387205.1 Desulfofustis sp. | reverse complement strand
CCAGAAGCTTACTCAGATTGTCCGCAGGCGTCTTTACCTTGCTCAGCAGGATCATGGCTGCAATAATGTAAGGCTTATAGCTGGCCTCCATATAATGGGGCACGCGGTAACGGTCAAACACACCAGCCTCGACCTCACCCTCGGTGCAGCTCACGCCCGTGATGTCGGCAGGCAGACAATGCATGTATAGCGCGTTGGCCTTGTGGGTCAATGCCATCAATTTCTCGGTGCACTCCCAATCTTTGTGCGCGGCATTCTGATTAAGCAACTCCTTTTCCAAAGCATTGATGCCGTCATGATCCCCCTTACCGTAGAGATCGGTGCGCTTCTGCATGGCGGCGAAGGGCGCCCAACTTTTCGGATAAACGATGTGGGCGCCCTCAAAGGCTTCGGCCATAGAGTTAGTCTTGATAAAACTGCCGCCGCTTCTGGCTGCATTGCGGCCGGCCACTTCCTCGACATCGGGCATGACCTCGTACCCGGTGGGATGGGCCAGCACCACCTCCATGCCGAAGCGGGTCATTAACCCGATAATCCCCTGGGGTACCGAGAGAGGCTTGCCGTAGGATGGACTGTAGGCCCAAGTCATGGCGATCTTTTTGCCCTTGAGATTCTCCTCACCGCCAAAGGTGTTGATCAGGTGCAGCATGTCGGACATGGATTGGGTGGGGTGGTCGATGTCACATTGCAAATTGACCAGCGTTGGGCGCTGTTCGAGCACACCCTCGGAAAAGCCCTGTTCTACCGCCGCTGCTACTTCACGCATGTAGGCATTGCCTTTGCCGATGTACATGTCGTCGCGGATGCCGATCACATCGGCCATAAAAGAGATCATGTTGGCGGTCTCGCGGACGGTTTCGCCATGAGCGACCTGCGACTTGCCCTCATCCAAATCCTGGACTTCCAAGCCCAGCAGATTACAGGCACTGGCAAAGCTGAAGCGCGTGCGTGTGGAT
Source organism: Desulfofustis sp. (assembly GCA_037387205.1). Taxonomy (GTDB): domain Bacteria; phylum Desulfobacterota; class Desulfobulbia; order Desulfobulbales; family Desulfocapsaceae; genus JABDQA01. The sequence continues at coordinate 1,938 of JARRLH010000401.1, read as the reverse complement.
TGGTCGCGGAACAGGGAGATGCCCAGGCCGCTGTCGAATATTCGGCTGGAGATATTCTTCCGACGCAGGCCCCGCAGAATCTCGGCCACCAGAAAGGTGGCCCGCACTTCTTCGTCACGCTTTTCCCAGGTCAGCAGAAAGTCATTGAGGTACATATCCGGGGTGTCGAGCTGCGCGAGTTGCTCAATGAGCGCTTTGATGTTGTCGGTATCCATGATGATGCACTCCTTTTAATCTCTAAAACCGGTTAATCTTTCACGGCACCATGTGAGTGCCGCGGCCACTGGTCACAGCCGCTTTGATGAATTCAGGGGCAGTGATGATTACCTCCCGCCCCCCGTTTTTTAAGAAACGCAGGGCGGATTGAATCTTGGGCAGCATGCTGCCGGGGGCGAAGTGTCCCGCCGCAATGTATTGCTCCGCCTCAGCAACGGTCATTTTACCAATGGGCTTTTCGGTTTGCTTACCAAAGTTCAGGGCGACTCGCTCCACCGCCGTTGAGATGATGAGCAGGCCGGCATCCAACTGGTTGGCCAGCAGGCTTGTCGCCAGATCTTTGTCGATCACGGCATCCACCCCTTCCAGACCCGCATCGGTTCGTACCACGGGAATGCCGCCGCCGCCCACGGTTACCACATGGTAGCCGCTGTTGAGCAGCGATTCAATCACCGGCCTTTCGATTACCTCGCGGGGTTCCGGCGACGGTACTACCCGGCGAAAACCGCGGCCGGCATCTTCAACGAGGGTCCAGTCCGGATAATCCCGGCGGATTTCTGCTAACTGCTCCGCGTCGAAGAATTCGCCCACGGGTTTGACCGGTTCTTTGAAGCCGGGATCGTCGCGGTCCACCACAACCTGGGTGATCACCGTGACGCACTGTCCTGCAATATTCCGGCTGGCCAACTCGTTGTTTAACGACTGCTGAATCTGATAACCGATGGAGCCCTGGGTATCCGCCACAACGTTGACCAGCGGGACCAGGTGCAGTCCCGTCACCCGGCGGGCCACCTCGGAACGGCGCATGATGAAACCCACCTGCGGCCCGTTGCCGTGAGAGATCAGCACCTGATAGTTCTGCTCAATCAAATCGGCCACATGCAGAACCGTCTCCCGAATAGCCGTATGCTGATCCTCGACGGTTCGCAGTTCTTTGTTCTTGATCAGCGAGTTGCCACCGATGGCGATAAATACAAGCCTGGCGTTCATGGTTTACCTTTCTAACCTCTCCAGATATGTGAGCGGCAGCGCCGCGTAAAAGGCGGCACAACGCACCAGATCAGCCTTCCAGGTCTTTTCGTTGGGCGCATGAGCCTCGGATTCTTTCCCCGGGCCGAAGCCCACGCAGGGGATGCCAAACATGCCCATGATGGCGACACCGTTGGTAGAAAAGGTCCATTTGTCCACCCGGGGCTCTTCCTCAAACAAGGACTTGTAGGTTGCCACCGCCGATTGGGTCGCCATGTGGTCCTCGGGAATCACCCAGGCAGGGAAATAACAGTCGGTCGGATAAACCAGACCTTTGTAAGAGGGTTTATCGTAAGGGTACATGGAGACTTCGGCATTGGCGGCTTTAGCCGCTGGAAGATCCCTTATTTGCTGCAGCGCGAGTTCCTTATCCTCGCCGGCGGTTAAACGGCGATCAATGGAGATGGTGCAGCCATCAGCCACCGCGCAGCGGGATGGTGAAGTGTAAAATATTTCAGAAACCGTCAGAGAGCCTTTGCCCAGAAAATCATCGGTTTTCAGGCGGTCGTGCAGCTCTTCCAGCTCACGCAGGATTTGGCCCATCTTGAAAATAGCGTTGTCGCCACGCTCGGGAGCCGAACCATGGGCGCTGACGCCTTTGACCGCCACCTTGATTTCCATACGGCCGCGCTGGCCCCTGTATATACCGCCGTCGGTAGGCTCGGTGGAGACCACGAACTCCGGCTTCAATCC
>JARRLH010000400.1:0-2896 GCA_037387205.1 Desulfofustis sp. | reverse complement strand
TATTTTACAATATTTTCTACTTCAGACGGCGTCGAATCCGGGTTGTCAAGAAGTGGCAGTAATTTCGCTGCCGTAGCCGGCATGCCCGGAAACGCTTCGACTTCCAGCGTAATGGTGTTCAGTTTTCGGTTGTTCGCAGGATCTCCTTCCCACGATGGCATCAAATCAAAGCGCACCTGTATAAAAATGATATCGGTCAAAGGGGTTAAAACTTTAGGAGATGAGATGAAGTTTCATATGCGGTTTCAGGTGGTTTGCGGTTCTCGATGACATCAACCCTTTTTATGAATACGACTCGTCCTCGTTTTCGGCTGTCTTCCAAATTTTTGAACAATTATTAAAATATCTGATAAAAGCGTATTATATAATTGTTGACATGTATGAAATATTTATTTAGGGGGGTTAAGAACACCAATTCCCTCAAATGAGCCATCCTAACCCAAATGATCCGATATGTGTTCAGCTACCTGATTAAGTCTGCTGTCATTTATTCTGCTATTGTAAAGTTGGCTTTGCTGGCATATCCGCAGCGCAATCACCTTTTTAAAGTTTCTGGTATTGCGAAAATTGAAGGTTCCCATGAAAATTAAAGAAATTGCCAAGCAAAACTGCAAGTATCTGATCCAGACCCCTCGCGGGCGCGACTTTTCCGCGGCGCTTTCACCCGCCACAGCCTTGGGAGTGAGGGCCTTCCACCGCCAACTGCCGGGTTACAAACCCACACCACTGGTCCGGTTGGAGCGTCTTGTCCGCACCTGGGGCTTTACAGATATTTTCGTCAAGGACGAAGCGCCTCGCTTCGGGCTCAAAGCCTTCAAGGTGTTGGGCGGCAGCTACGCGGTGGCCCGACTCGTATGCCAAAAGCTGGGGCGGCCTTTGAGCAAGGTGCCCTATGCCCACCTGGTGAGCGACGAAGTGCGGGAACGCATCGGGCAGATCACCCTGACTGCGGCCACCGATGGTAACCATGGCCGAGGCGTCGCCTGGGCTGCGGAGCGACTGGGCCAAAAGGCGGTGGTCTACATGCCTAAGGGGTCCGTATCCGGCCGAGTGGCCGCCATCCGCTCCCATGGAGCTACCGTGGAGGTTACCGATTTAAACTACGACGACACTGTCCGCCTGGCCTGCAGCATGGCCGAGGAAAACGGCTGGTACGTCGTTCAGGATACGGCCTGGGAAGCATACAGCGAGGTGCCCCTATGGATCATGCAGGGGTATCTGACCATGTGTTCGGAGACGGTCGATCAGTTGCGGGCCGAAGATGCCTATCCGACTCATATTTTTGTACAGGCCGGTGTGGGCGCCCTGGCCGGGGCCGTGGTGGGCCACCTATCCCAAGTATTTCAGGAGCCGCGTGCCAAGTTCATCATCATGGAGCCGAACAACGCAGCTTGTATCTTCGCTTCGGCCGCCGCCGGCGACGGCCGGCCCCATGCGGTCACAGGGAACCTGGAGACGATCATGGTCGGCTTGGCCTGCGGGGAGCCCAACCCGCTTTCCTGGGAAATTTTACGCGATATCCCCAGTGCATATGTGAGCTGCGACAACTGCATGGCCGCCAACGGCATGCGGATCCTGGCAAATCCATTGAGGGGGGACGCTTCGCTGGAGGCGGGGGAATCCGGCGCCGTGGGGATCGGTTTGATGGATCTTCTGGCAAACCATACTGACTTTGCGGTCTTGAAAGACGACCTGGAATTGGGTCCGGATTCCACGCTGCTTTGCTTCAACACTGAAGGTGCCACCGATCCGGTCAACTACCAGGAAATCATCTGGCACGGCAAATATCCATCTATTGATTAATGATATTGAAGAATTCAAGAAACAGGAATCAGTAATCGGAAGAACGCCAGAATATCACCCCTTTTCAAAGAAAGTGTGAAGCGTCCAAACTTAGGAGGATTTGAAGCCATGTCACAACTAAACTTTGCAAAGATTAAGGAGATGGCTGAGAGTTACAAGCCCGATATGACCCAATTTTTGCGCGACATGATCCGTCTGCCCAGTGAAAGCTGCCAGGAAAAGGCGGTTATTGAGCGAATCAAAGAAGAAATGCAGAAGGTCGGATTCGATAAAGTGGTAATCGATCCCATGGGCAACGTTCTGGGGACCATCGGAAACGGCAAGCATATGATTGCCATGGACGCTCACATCGATACCGTGGGTATTGGTAACAAGCACAACTGGGAATTCGACCCATACGAAGGCTACGAAGACGATGAGGTGATTGGCGGCCGCGGCGCCTCAGACCAGGAGGGTGGTATGGCTTCCATGGTCTACGCGGGAAAGATCATCAAGGATCTGGGACTAGAAGGCGACTATACATTGGTGGTGGTCGGCACCGTTCAGGAGGAAGATTGCGACGGTTTGTGCTGGCAGTACATTATCAAGGAATCGGGATTGAAGCCGGAGTTCGTGGTCTCCACCGAGCCTACCGACGGCGGTATATACAGGGGCCAGCGCGGCCGTATGGAGATCAAGGTGGCGGTCAAAGGCGTCAGCGCCCATGGCTCTGCCCCCGAGCGTGGCGACAACGCTATTTTCAAGATGGGACAAATCCTGCGTGAGTTGGAAGAGCTGCACGACCGCCTGAAAACCGATGATTTTCTGGGCAAAGGCTCGCTGACGGTTTCTGAAATATTTTACACTTCACCCTCCCGCTGCGCAGGGGCGGATGGTTGTGCCATCTCCATTGATCGCCGTTTAACGGCCGGCGAGGACAAGGAACTCGCGCTGCAGCAAATAAGAGATCTTCCAGCGGCTAAAGCCGCCAATGCCGAAGTATCCATGTACCCTTACGATAAACCCTCTTACAAAGGTCTGGTTTATCCGACCGACTGTTATGTCCCTGCCTGGGTGATTCCCGAGGACCACATGGCGACCCGATCGGCGGTGG
>JARRLH010000399.1:0-2899 GCA_037387205.1 Desulfofustis sp. | reverse complement strand
GGACATCTTTTCGCCACAGTGAAAGGAGATCTCGATCGCCGTCAACGCTGATGTCCGCATTGCTCCGACGGTTCCATAGTAATAGGTACAGGTCACGGGCGGCGGCTGTGATTGTGCAGTCTGCAGGGCCACTACGGCGTGAGGTTACGACGGCTTCGCGGCTGATCTTGAGATACCAGTTATCGCCAGTATCCGTAGCGTGGACATGGACTGAGCTCGGTCTGCTGATCTTTGGTGTACGTGGATGCGGCCGCGTCATGAAACACGACAGCAGCTCGTCGACCCCGTCAGCGGCGAATGGCGGATGAAATTCGGTGATCGTGCTACCGGGACTTTCGGCGTCAACCCGATGCATTGCCGTTTCATGAGCTTGGCGGCGGGCCCACATCGCAAGCGGTGACGTAGCTGGCAGAAACGTGAAACAATCCAAATCAAGAGGTGCGGATGCGAGGGTATGGACCAACTTTGTATAGCCTTCACGAAACCAGTCGATCAGATCAGGGTCGGCAGGCCACGTACCGACGATGTCGTCGAGGTCGACCTGCCACATCTCAGTGCGTTGGTTCCCAACATATCCTGCAGCCCATCTGTGCACTCCACCAACATGCCTCAGAAGGTCCCTCATTCGCCAGTCTGGACAGGTCGGGATCGGTGCATCGAGTCCTGTCCGTTTCGCTGCGGCAGATAGGAGCTTACCTTCATGTTGAATTGCGTCAATGTGTTCTGTGATTTCCATATGAATCTCCTTTATCCCATACGGTTGAGGCAACTCACTTATGCGGAACTATCGGTATTGATTTGGTCTTCGGGGTTCGTCACTAAATAGATACAGATAAGGTTTGAATGAACTACCTTAAAATTTTTTGCGCTCAAAAACCTGCTCGGCAATGAGCCATCGATGTGGATCTATCCTCGGGGTACAGTTAAACTATCGAAACCAAACTATCGGTGTTAACCCAGAACCCCAATCAACATCCATGCTCCCCATAATATAAGCAGAAGCCCGGAGGCCCGACTCACCCATTGGCCTCCCGGGGCCACCTTCTCCAGTAAAACGAAGGCGGCGATAGCGGCCATCCATAGCAGGCTCATCACCCCGGCAACAAACATCAAGCTCATGAGAGCCCAGCAACAGACCACGCAGTAGTTGCCGCTTCGCAGGCCCATGATAAAGGCGCCACGGATACCCTCCCGCCATTCGTTAAGAAGAAACCCCAAGGGGGATCGGCAGCGGGTTAGGCAGGCGTGCTTGAGGGGAGTAAACTGGAAAATTCCAGCCGCCAGGAGCAATACCCCGCCCAGGATAGGACTGGTGCTAACCATCATCGGGGAAAGCAAAGCGGCTGAGTGCAGGCCCCACTGTCCGATGGTGGCCAAAGCGCTGTACCAAGCCCAAGCCGACAGATAACCCAGTAAGAACATTCCCGTGGACACAACCGGCTCCTGCCGCTCGCAGCGCTTCCGATAGATTCTGGCATACATGAGGATGGTCGGTGCGGCCGAGGGGACCATCATGGCCACCATCATTACCGCCCACATTATGAACATAAGGGAGAAATCCACCGCCCCCCAAGATTGCATTTGAGGCAATGACATTTCCATCCCCATATCTAAGAAGCTATTCATACCCAAAGCCAGATAAAGCATATACATCCACGCCAGCACTGATACTACCGCTATGCCGGAGATCACAATGATGCGATCACGCTTAAATACTGCCTCGATCGGTGTCTTGGAATACATGTCCTATATTTTAGCGCTATTACTACCCGAAGGCTGTTTAATAACCATAAGAACTCACATTTCGGCTATGAGGAGAGTGAATCCCATAAAATATAAGAGATACCTTGGGTAATCTCCCTGAATTCCGGAATTGGCTCAACACATGATCGGAAACTCCTTCAGGAGCCCTGGTAGGTAAATGGTGAATAGAACCCGGTTTTCTCAGATACCTCTAACTGAAGTCCATGGTCGTTATAGCTTAACCGCTTGGATTTCGAGAACACCAAAGTTTCTCCAGGAGTCACACATAATGGATGATTGCTTATGTTGACCTCAGCATCGCCCTGACCGGCAAGGGCTTCAATCTCAGCTTCGGCTACGTCTGGAATCCGGAGTCTTCGACTTTTCCCTTCTGCGTGAAATTCAATCGGCACGCTTTTAACCCCCAATACCTGGTCGATAAAAGATGCCAACACCGCAGGATGTCCACCAGCTTGGCCGGCGAAAATTTGGGTAAGGCCGTCCTTCTGAGCCTCACTGGCTCTCTCGTCCAGATAAAGGGCGGCTTTCCAATTACCTTGCACCATATTCCCTGGACTGTGAACATACAGCGCCACATTGAGCCTTTCTAGCGCGATATCTCCAAAGCTTCCCTCGTCTATGTGCCACCCGAAAAGAGCCTTGCATTCCCCCGTGGTAGGCGGACTCAAAAAAATGCAGGGACAAGCGACATCACAGTTACAAGCCTCGAAGTAGGTTCCAGTTACCTTCCATTCCTGAGCCATAGTTATCCTCCTTTCTTTTTAGTGTTTCCAATAAAAACATTATCATTTGCTCTAATATTTTATGTCCGGCAGCACATTCATGTTCTGTCAGGAGCAGGGTAGGCAAACTTTGAAAAGTTCTCCATTTACTTTTTACCTTATTTTGAGGGTAAAGCTTAGCGGAAAAATGAATCTATTTGAGCGGGAATGATTCTTTCAAGACAGAAAATAGATCCAAAGTCAGGGATTGTTCCAGTTCAAATTGGAAAAGCATTTCTACTACTGCCACATAGTGGTATTTTTTGTCAAACTAAATTTCAAATTTTTTTATTTCATGATAGAGGGATAGTTTTACGAATTTAATATTGAACCGGCATTGTAAAAGATGTGATGGAAGGTTTCCTAAATGGGTG
>JARRLH010000398.1:0-5065 GCA_037387205.1 Desulfofustis sp. | reverse complement strand
GAACGCTGCACTGACCCCGATGTAAGTGACTGCTGGATGCTTTCGAGGACCTCGACCAGGGGGGCACCGTGCAGGAGTTCGACAAGCAGATCGATCACCAGGGCGGCACCTCTTTTCATAAGCGAGCCGCCATGGGTCAGAGCCAAGTGCTCCTGGCTGATTTTTTCGGCATACTCAGGTGAGTCTGAAAAATAGATGGTCAGCGGCAGCATCAGCGTGAGGCCGCCGATATGGTGTTCGTCCTGTCTGCCACAGCGCTCCGGGGCGATGCCGCGGCCGAAATTGACGAAAAAATGCCTGAGGTATTCCTCCGCATAAGTGTCCCGGTGGTTGCCAGGAGTGGTGAGAAAGTCCGTGAAATGCTCCAGCCATGGTCCTGGCGCATAGCTCTCACGGCTGCGGACATGCTCCAGAAGTTCCGCGGCCAGCTGCGCATTCAGGGTGTTTTCCCCGGCTTCGAGAAACTGGTGGTAATGGATCCCCTTTTTCCCCCAGTAGCGGGCCTGATCGTGCAGGATATCTGCTGCGGTACTGCTTGGCACGAAGGAAGAACGCCAGAGAATAGAGTCCGGGTGCGGATTCCTGGGGGCTAGAAAATCACGGACCTGGCCATAATCGCGACGCAGAGCATCAGTGTCGTAGTACCAGTGCACCGGCATCGCCAGCGCGTCGGCGATGAAAAGGCCATAGAGTGCGCCGGCAACCCGCTCTGAAAATGAAATATCGCTGCTCACCCAACAACGATAGATCGTTCGGAGCCCACCGCAAGGCGGAGTGCCCATTATTCCAGCAGCTGGTTCGGAGAAAGTCATATTTGTGGGCGAAAAGATCGTTTTGCAAATGGCTCTTTATTAATGGTGCCCCGGTGTTTACCTTGGGACTATGTGTGCTTCTGCGGAGAAAGGTCTGTGACCGGAATACGAATCCGAGGCGTCGGTACGGCGGTGCCCGAATATGTCTGCGACCAGGCCTATGTGCGCAGGGTGGTGGAGAATCTGTTCAGCGAGCGGCTGGAAAACCTGGAGCGGCTCTTGAGGGTCTTCGATCACCTGCACATAGAACAGCGTTATTTTGCTCGCGATCCCGAGTGGTATCGTAAGGATAGGGGCTTCGGCGAAGCCAATGATCTGTTCATCGAGACGGCGCTGAAGCTTGCGGCGCAGGCCGCGCAGGAAGCGATCACCAGTGCTGACGCCGGACCAGAAGACTTCGGCGGCATCGTGGTGGCAAGCACCACTGGCGTGATGACGCCAAGTCTTGAGGCCCATCTGCTGCAGGATCTGGGGCTGCCCCTGCATGCGGTTCGCCTGCCGCTGTTTGGGCTCGGCTGCGCCGGTGGGGTCGCCGGTCTGGCCAGGGCGGCTGAATTGAGCAGCGGTCGGGATGGGGCGCCGGTGCTTTTCGTGGCGGTCGAAATCTGCAGCGCCACCTTTCAGCGCAATGATCTGTCAAAATCCAATTTGATCGGCACATCGATCTTTGGCGACGGTGCAGCTGCCGTGGTGGTCGGCCGCGCCGAAGGCGGGCCCGAGATCGTTGGCTCCTATCACAGGCTCTTTCCAGGGACCTACGATATCATGGGTTGGGACGTCGTCGACAGCGGCATGAAGGTTCGCTTTTCCCGTGATATTCCCACGTTCGTCAAAACCCATCTGCCGATGGTGCTGGAAGAAGCCTGTTCCGCCTGGGGAATAGCGCAGGACGACATAGTTTCCTACATCACCCACCCCGGCGGCGCCAAGGTGCTCGCCTCATATGCCGAGGTCATCGGCCGGGACAGGCGCAGGCTTGATGCCTCCCATCAGATCCTCAGACGCTATGGCAATATGTCTTCCGCTTCAATACTCTTCGTGCTCGAGCATATGCTGACCAACGCAGAGCTGGAGCCTGGGTATGCACTGATGTCGGCGCTCGGTCCTGGTTTCAGCTCCGATCAACTGCTGTTGCATAATCCATGACGATTCTCACCCTGCTTCTGACCATTCTCATCGGCCAGCGCCTGACTGAGCTGGCTCTGGCCAAAAGAAATTATCGCTGGGCCATGCGTCATGGCGGCAGGGAATACGGCGCTGACCACTATTGGCTGTTCGTGGTGCTGCACTCGCTCTGGATGCTTGCCATTGTCCTTGAATGTCTGATCCTGCAGCCACGCCTGGCAGCCTGGTGGCCGCTGTTTCTCGTCCTCATTGCAGCGGCGCAGATTCTCCGCTACTGGGCGATAGGGACCCTGGGACGCTGCTGGAATACGCGCATCGTTATCTTTGACGAGATGAGCAGAAAGACGTCGGGACCCTACCGTTATTTCAGACATCCCAACTACCTCGCAGTCGCCCTTGAGATATTTGCCTTGCCGGCGTTTCTCGGGGCCTGGTATACGGCCCTGATCTTTTCCATAGCCAATGCAGCGCTGCTGCTACTGATCAGAATACCTGAAGAGGAGAGGGCCCTGAGGGCTCATCTGTCTGAAAAAAACTGATCGCCGGCTGAGGTTTTTCGCAGCGCTCCTCAACCTCGGCCACACATGCGGGCGATCACTGGTTATATTGAACAGAATAGCTATTGGAATGACAGCTTGTTCTGTGCCTGAACTCAGCATTGCAGCGGGAGGAGAAATCACCTATGTCACGCAAAATTCTCATTTATGGCGGTACCGGAGGGATTGGTTCGGCAATCGGCAGGTTGCTGCAGAGCCAGGGAGACGAAGTGTATCTGGTGGGCCGGCAGGCTGACAAGCAGCAGGATCTGCTCTCTCTGGACGGCGTTTATTTCATTGCTGCCGATGTCACCAAAGCGGGCGTCTTCGACCAGGTCATGGAAGAGGTGGGCCCGGAGCTGCACGGCCTCGTCTATGCGATCGGTTCAATCAATCTCGGCAGTCTGCGGCGCCCGGCGCCTTGGCCCTGGGGACTACAGCAGGGACTTTGAACTGAATGCCATGGGTGCGGCTCTGGCGGTCAAGGCTGCATTGACGGCGCTGAAAAAAGGAGGAGAGGCCGCGTCGATAGTCCTCTTTTCCAGCGTGGCCGCACTGCAAGGGTTTCCACTGCACGCCTCGGTGAGCATGGCCAAGGGCGCCGTTTCCGGTTTGACCCTGGCACTGGCGGCCGAACTCGCCCCCAGGATACGGGTCAATGCGCTGGCGCCCTCCTTGACTAAAACACCGCTTGCAGAAAAGCTCTTGGCCAACCCCGATGCCGCCGAGGCGCTGGCCGCGCAACACCCGCTGAAACGGCTCGGCAGACCTGAGGATGCCGCCCGCCTGGCGGTGTTTCTGCTATCCCCCGAGGCCGGCTGGATAAGCGGTCAGATTCTTGCGGTGGATGGTGGCCGCTCAGCGCTGCAGACGGCGCGCTGATAAACCGCCCAGGATCACACCCTGGACTGCGGCGGCCAGGTCACTTGAGCATTTTCAGTTGGTCGATGAAATCCGCGTTGCTGTGCACACCTTCCTGGATAAAGCGGATGATCCCCTGTTTATCGATAAGATAGGTAAGACGTCCTCGACCATAGGCGCTCCTGAACTGTTTGTCGCTGTCCGACACCAGGGGAAACTCGATACCATTCTCTTTGATGAATTCCTTGATGGTGTCCATATCGTCGTTGCTGACCCCGATTACTTCCGCATCGAGCTTATTGAATTCTTCCAGGTCACGCTGGAAGTTAGCCAGTTCACTTGCTCAGACTGAGCTGAAAACAGCAAAATAGAGAGCCAGAACGACATTTTTTTCACCGGCATAGTCGGCCAGGGAGATTTCTCCGAGGGAGGACGGTGTGGTGAAGGCGGGCGCCTTGTCCCCTATGCTCAGGGCGAACGATCCGGCCGGCAACAAGAGCAGGCCAAGAATCAGCAGGCAGGAGATTTTGACTGTCAATTTTCTCATTATCAGACCTCCATGGGCTGGGTGGTTTTATTGCAGATGACCCTGCGTTACCGCTATATAGTACCCACGATTTAACGATTACCTTAATAGGAGTCCGGCCCCAGCGCTACTTTCCCTCTGAAGGTCCAGTAGATCAGCGACGTGTAGGACAGCACCAGCGGCATGCCGATGGCCACGATAATCAAGCCGATGGTCAAAGTAAGTCGGCTTGAGGCGCCATTGAAAATGGTAATACTGTAAGCGGCGTTGTTGGCGGCCGGCACCAGGTTGGGGAAAAGGTTGGCGCTGAACAGGATGACCAGGGCGGCGATTACCAGGCAGCTGCTGATGAAGGCATAGAAAGGGCGTTCCTGCCGTATCGCCCGCATGATGTTGACAATGGCCAGCACATTGATCAACGGCACAACCCAGAGCACCGGGGTGTCGCGGAAGTGCTGAAGCGAGGCGGGGACGAACATGGTCGACCAGATGGTAACGACGACGAAGAAAAAGACGTAGACGTACCAGGTTCCTTTCATCCAGCCGAAGAGCCGCCGCTGGAGATCACCCTCGGTCTTCATGTAGAGATAGATGGAGCCGTGCATGGCGAGCAGGGCCACGGTGAAGAGCCCCACTGCGAGACTGAAGCCGCTGACCAGATCGAGCATCGAGCCGAGGAAATCACCCCGCTCGGAAATCGCCAGCCCCTGCATCAGCGCCCCTACGGCGACGCCGAACAGCAAGGCGGCCAGGGTCGAGCCGGCGAAAAAGAGAATATCCCAGAAGGTGCGCCAGGCCGGATTGGTCCGCTTGGACCTGAACTCGAGCGAAACCGCCCGGAAAATCAAAGCGAAGAGCAAGAGCACGAAGGGCAGGTAAAAGGCGCTGAAAATCGAGGCGTAGGCCTCTGGGAACATCGCAAAAAGCGCACCGCCGAAGGTGACCAGCCAGACTTCATTGCCGTCCCAGAGCGGACCGATGCTGTTCATCACCAAGCGCCGCTCGGTGTCGTCTTTGGCCACGAACGGGTGCAGAAACCCGACTCCCAAGTCAAAGCCGTCCAGGATCGCATAGCCAATCAGCAGGACATTGAGCAGGATAAACCAGATGATGCACAATAATTCGTAACTCATTTTATTCTCCTCTCACATGCTAAGACTGGCTGAGCCGAGCGTGCTGTCGTTCGGACGAGGCATCCTGAAAGC
>JARRLH010000397.1:0-2925 GCA_037387205.1 Desulfofustis sp. | reverse complement strand
GTCTTTGACGGCGAGGAACTAAAGATCGTTACGACCGCCAATGCGGACACACCCATAGCCCATGGACTGAGGCCGATCTTCACGGTGGATGTCTGGGAACATGCCTACTATCTGGACTATCAGAATCGCAGGACAGATTTTGTTAAAAATGTACTCAACCATCTCGCCGACTGGGATTTCGTTGCTTCCCGGCTGAAATCCGCTAAGTAAGAAATGGGGTCAAAAATGAGATCACGTCTGCCTTTGACCCTTATTAATGAGAGGAAACGATATCAAAACTTTAGCATACCTCTTGTTATAGAGAATAGGGTCACAGCTTGACGGGCTGTTGTCAATGAAATAACGTTTTTTGTTTGTTTGATTTTTTCATTAATAACCGCGTTCACCGATGGTAATTTTTATCAGCTTCCCGTTTCTAAACCTGAGGTAATGAGTTAACCGGGTACGGCCAAAATTATAATACCACTCTTCAAACTTTACCACGGTCTTAACCAGAAAGGGTTCTCTGTTCAATTCATAATCGTATTCGTTGTAAGCCGGGGAATGAAAGTCTCTCATAATCAGTTCTTCTACCCACTCTTCCTGGTAATCCGGCACACCACATTCGGAAATGACCTTTGGCTTTGTGTCGCCAACTGTTATTAGGCGAGTCCCGCACTTTAGCCCGATAGCAAAAACCTGGGTTGAAAAGCCAAAAACAATCGAAAATATAGTCAGAAGACATATTGGTGTTAATTTCATTGTATCATCTCTTAAAAATTTGCTGTGTTATAATAAATACCAGCTTTATAAACCTTTAGACGTTAATGAAGCATAAAGGTTTACCGGTTTGATAGGGCTTCGATTTTTATGAAGGTCGAGCCCAATTCCAACGGGCTTGTAGATTTAGAAGAACTCATCAACAAAACCAGCGACAACTACCACCAGGCTGCGACGATAATAAAGGCCATGGCCAACAGCCCAACCGACTGATAGCGATAGTTCTGATACCACGGCAGACCTTCGAGTTGTCTGGATTCGCTTTGCCAAAAAGCACGGCTCCATGTCAGAGGCGTAACCTGAGCGCTGGATGGACTGGCGGTTAAGAGGCTGGTGATTACGAATAGCAGACCACTGGCCAGAGTCATCAGACCGCAGGCATACAGGAACTGGATCTGATAAACGGCGACGATTTCATTGAGGATCCAGCCCAAAAGACCGAAGGGAAGACCCACTGCAAGGGTTATTGTGGCTGCTGCGGCGGTGCCCCGAGGCCAGAAAACTCCCAACGCGAATAGGACCACCACAGGCGGTGTGATATAAGCAAGAATGGACTGCAGATATTGCCACAGGGACGGGAATCTGGCAATCTGGGGGGCCCACAGGGCCGACAGAAACATAAACCCGATGGTTGCCGCCCTTCCGGTGAGAACCAGCTTGGGTTCCGACAGACGCGGGTGAAAATGCTTGACAAAATCCATGGTAAACAAGGTTGCGGCAGAGTTGAAGATCGATTCCAGACTGGATAGAATGGCCGCTGCCAGAGCCGCCAGCATGAGGCCGCGAAGTCCGATGGGCAGCAGGTCGAACGCCAACAGGGGAAAGATCATATCAGGGTTGTTCAGATTTGGGTAGAACGTCCGGGCCATCACACCGGGAAGAATAAGGATAAACAGGTTGGGCAGCTTGAGCAGACCGGCCAGCAGCGATCCACGGCGGCCATGCTCCAGGGAACGCGCACCCAAGGCCCGCTGAATCATGAACTGGTTGGTGCACCAGAAGTAAAGCCCCACGATCAGCACACCCGTAAAAATGCCCGGCCAGGGAAGCACCGCGTCGGAGGCTGGTTGTATCAGTCTCAAATGCGCCGGCGACACCGACAGTTTGAAGGCATGCCAAGAGGAGAGGCGGTTAAACGTCATGACGGCGATCACCGTGCCGCCGACCAGAATCAGCAGCGCCTGAACCGTATCGTTGAGCACCACGGCATCCAGTCCGCCGAAGAAGATGTACACGCCGGCGATCAGGGCGGTAACGGCTACCGTTTGCCACAACGGGATATTCGGAAACAGCACCTGCATCACCATGGCGCCTGCATAGAGTGCTGCCGCAGCGTCGATAAAAATATTAGCCAAAAGCAAAAAACCGGAGAAGATTAGTTTGGCTTGATAATTGTAACGCTTCTCCAGAAACTGGGGTGCGGTGAATACCCTGGATTTCAGGTAAAATGGCAAGAAGAAGGTGATAAAAATAATCAGGATGATCACAGGCAGCCACTCATAATGGTAAACGGCGATACCGTTCAGATATCCGCTGCCGGGCAGTCCTACGAAGGTGCTGCCACTCATGTTGGAAACGTAGAAGGACAAACCGATGAAAGCCCAATGAATGTTTCTCCCTCCTAGAAAATAGGCTTCCGTGTTTCCCTGCCGCCGCCTACGGGCAATATACCATCCGAAAATGACACGACTGCCGAGGACATAGGCAATCAGGATCGTCAGGTCAAGGGTTGTCACCGTCAATGTGGGCATTGAGACTCCCTTTTGCAATTGTTTTCGGCCGGGTGTTGTATTTTACGAATACATTGTATCGGCATCAAGGGTTTTTGTGATTAAACTTAACATATTCACCATTATGTTATATACAAGGGGATATAGGATGTCGCCGAGATCGTCATTCCGTGGGAAAAAATGACTTGCTGTTGAAAGATTAGAGGATATATGAAAAAAGGAAAAAAATGCATTCATTGTGGCGCAGGTCATGAGAGCCTGAATCTCTTAAACCCTAAAGGAGAGGTAAAGGGCGAGGTCGTTGGTTATTATTTTCAATGCAAAGAATGTCAAAAATACTTTAAAGAATTTTGGGTCAACGAAGAATATGACTCGGTGCTAGCCACTTGAAGCGGCCCAAAATCAGGCTCAGTTGAGCCTGCAGAAAAAAATAGGT
>JARRLH010000396.1:0-2935 GCA_037387205.1 Desulfofustis sp. | reverse complement strand
TTCATCGAACCTTTTCTGATAGAGATAGAGAAACCCCATTAATATTTGAGTGTCCGGATAGGAATCATCAAGCTTGTCAGCTTTACGGACATAAAATTCAGCCATCTCAAACTTGGGTTTGCGGTCGGTAAGTTTATGAATAATCAAAAACACAAATATATCAGTAGGTTGTATAAATCTGTAAAATCAGGCGTGTGACTACAAAATTCAGGCTGTCTGTTCCAGGAGAAGGACCTTCTTGGGAGGTGGTATATCTAATGATTCAAGAATGTTCCGTGCCTCAGATGAGACCTCGTTACGCATAAGCACACGGTGATTTAAATCAAAAAATTCTGTGACCTGAAGCGTATCTAATGCATGGCGGATACGAGGCCACGACATCCCACACTGAAGTTCGGCAATACGCTCGATAAGCAGGGCCAGTACGCATATCTTCACATGGCTCTCAATCCGGCGGGAGGCCCAGTGATACATCGGCGTCATTTTGATCTGCGTGCGTTTGAGCGAACGGAAGCAGCGCTCGATAACCATCAACCCCTTGTAACCGCAGGCGGCGTCTTCGAGGCTGATCGTATCGTCATTGGTTTCGATAACCCACTTGCCGTCATACTTTGCCGCCTCGCGAACCGCGCCACGGTCAATGCGGACAAGACCTGCCTTGGTAATACGCAGATAGCGTTTGTAACGCCTCGAAGCCAGAAGTTCAATGGCCCATTGAGCGGTTGCCGTTTGGCCCCGATGCCGGCCAAGCTCTTCTTCCAGAATACCGACAACCATCTGACGGTGGTTTTCCTGCCGCTTGGCTTCATTCGGATTGTAGCACAGAATATAGCGCTTACGTCTCTCACCATCGCCGACGATGACTTCTTTGGCATGGAGATTGTCCTTGAACTTGGTATAGCGGCCGCGCTTGCTCAGCACTTCTCTCTTGATCTCGGAAACAGCGGCCATACGACAGGCCAGCAGATATTTGCCGCAGGCCTTGGCCAGCTCACTGCGGTTTTCTTCGGAGTTCATGCCGGAATCGGCGACAAACAGCGCACGTCCGAGATTCCAGCCTCTGAGGTCGGTACGGATTTTCTCTACCGTACTCACATCGGCGGTATTGCCCGGCAGCACCCAGCTGCGCACCGGGATGCCCTGGCGGGTGACAGCCAGGGCAACGACAACCTGGGGCGCCCAGGCTCCTTCCGTGGTATGGCCGTATTTTCGAAGTGCGATACCGTCGTCGTCACTATCGTCATCATCCTCGCCGTCAATACTGAAAGAGGCGGTGGTGGTATCGTAGAAGATCAGGTCGACCTCGAGATTGAACAGGTTTGCGGTGTTGAAAAATACCGTCTGCTCGATTTTCTCGGCATGTTGATGGAACAAATCCATGGCCTCATACATATGTCTGAGCTTAAGATCTTCGCAGGAGGGCAGATGGACACGATCCAGCCAACGGTCCCAGACACCGAGTTTGGAATCGGGATCGCACAACCGGTTTCCAACCATGGCCAGCAGAGCCCGCTCATAGCTGATTCGACTCGTACTTGCTTGTTCAATGCTGTTGATTGTCTTCTTGATACCGAGCCGTTTCCAGATTGCTTCGATGACAAGAATGCACCCCAGAGCCCGGGTCTGCCTTATTTTCAGGCCGACCGGCAACAGGCTCTGTTGTGTGGTGGAAACACCAGGTTCGGTAAAAGGGTCTGCTACGTGCAGGCCGCAGACCCTGGCAATGGACTGGCAGAGCCTCACCAGTTCCTGCCGATCGAGTTGGTCGGCTCTGCCGAAGTTGTGGATGATTTTGGCGACCGGTTTTCGAGTTACTGGGTGGCGCTCGTTGTGTGCGAGCTGAAAATATTCAACGATGGAGCCGTCTTTGTTGGAGCGTTTTGTTTTCCTGAGATACATGTTTACGGATATACCATTTCAATACTGCCATTGCAATAAAATAGTATAAATTCGTGTGCCTACAAATGAGAATCGCACCCTAACATGTTCTCTGGATTAAGTAGTTGATATTGTGTAATCAGACTTGGAAAAATCAAGTAAATGGAGCAATTATTTGCTTACAAACCGCAAACGAAAGCTTGACTGAATCGACAATCGCTGAAATTTTTTCTCAGAAGCGTCCCCCAAAATGACCCGGTCAACGCCCCAATGGCCATGATTGCAAAAAGTGCGGCTCCCAGCGGTGAACCGGCACAAACTAGTGGAAATAAGCGCCAGACAATCCAATGAAACTAATATGAATTCATTCCAGTGGGGTTATGATTGCGTTTCCCCAGCACCCAAGGTTGACAAATGTCAACCAACTCATGTATACTAGTTCGTAGTTCAAAATGGATCTTTTTAATAATGCTTAGAAAATGACATGGTTGAGAAATTCAGACATCTAATGAATCATGAACTGCTCGCTCTGCAATGCTGAGATCACCCGCAAGACGGAAGATCATCTTTGTAAAAGTAAGATAATAGGTGATGTTCTTGTGCCCTTGGTTGAGGTGGAAGCATGTTCGAGTTGCGGTGCGCTGCAGTTATCAGCAGAGGCTGAACCCAAGGTTTCCGATTATCTGAAGATGCTGGAGAAAAATGCCATAATTAACCTGCCTGCAGATAATCTGGTAAGCGCTGGGCAGGCAGCAGGTATTTTAGGAGTGTCAAAACAAGCATTCAGCAAGAATCCAAAAATTAAAAAAGGATATGTCTATTTCACATACGTTGGCACGAAAAAAGTTTATTTCAGATCTTCTGTGGAATTGTTTAAGAAAAGCGGTGATGGAAGATTCCCAATAACACAATGGAAGTCTTCCGTGCCTTCAGATCGAATATCCCATCATACTGCCAACAACGACATTTGGCAGCAAGTCAGCTGTCAGACCGATAGAGCTGATTGTGCTGTATGTACAAAGAGCACATCTTTATTGGAAAAGTGATGGTTAAAGAA
>JARRLH010000395.1:0-2946 GCA_037387205.1 Desulfofustis sp. | reverse complement strand
CTCATTTGTGGGGAATAGTTTGGGGAAAACGAAGAAAGGGTTTCGGCGATTCAACCGAAACCCTTATCTGTGCTGGCGGAGCGGACGGGACTCGAACCCGCGACCTCCGGCGTGACAGGCCGGCATTCTAACCAACTGAACTACCGCTCCAATGGAGTAAAAAAGTGGTGGGCGGAACAGGGCTTGAACCTGTGACCCTCGGCTTGTAAGGCCGATGCTCTCCCAACTGAGCTACCCGCCCGGAAAAGCGTGTGGTGTATTTACCAATTTAACCCCACCCAGTCAAGCAAAATATCATTGCGTAGTGTTGTGTCCTGACAGGGTTATATCGTTGTAAACAGTGTTGATTGCACTGTTCTTGAACAGGCTTTCTCCCTCATCGAGAATCATCGCCTGTTCGAGTACCTCGTCCATGTGCTCGACCAGGGTTATGGCCAGTTTCTTCCTGATTTTCATGGGCACATCGTTGAGGTTGCGTTCGTTGTCTCTAGGGATCAAAACATTGCTGATATTTCCCCTGTTGGCAGCCAGCAGCTTCTCCGTCAGTCCACCTATAGGCAGCACCCTGCCCCGCAAAGTTATCTCGCCGGTCATGGCCAGATGGTGCTTGACCGGTTTCTGGATCAGCGCCGAGGTGATCGACGTGGCGATGGTAATCCCGGCCGACGGCCCGTCCTTGGGAATGGCCCCCTCGGGAACATGCACATGCATATCGAGCTTCTGGTAAAAATCAGGTTCCAGTCCCAGCCTCTCCGCCCGCGAGCGCACGTAGCTGAGCGCCGCCTGGGCGCTCTCCTGCATGACATCCCCCAGTTTGCCGGTGATGATCAGTTTTCCCGAACCGGCCATCAGCGTGGTCTCGATCTGCAGCAGGTCGCCGCCGAATTCTGTCCAGGCGAGTCCGGTGGACAACCCGACCCGTCCTGTTTCCTCGGCCAGTCCGAAACGATATTTAGGCGTGCCGAGATATTTGAGCACCGCCTGCGCACTGAGCCGGTATTTCTTGTCGTATAACCCTTTTTTCAGCCGGTCTCTGGCAATTTTACGACAGATGGCGGCAATGTTTCGTTCCAGTTCACGCACGCCGGCTTCTTTGGTATAGCGCCTGACTATCTCCAGAATGGCTCCGTCGGTCAATGATATATCTTTTTCGGCGAAGCCATTGGCTTCAAGCTGTTTGGGAATGAGAAAGCCTTGGGCGATCTTCAGTTTTTCTTCTTCGGTGTAGCCGCTTATCTGGATGATCTCCATACGATCCTGCAAGGGCACCGGGATGCCGTGCAGGTTGTTGGCCGTGGTGATGAAAAACACCTCGGACAGATCGTAGTCGAGATCGAGATAATGGTCGTTAAACGCTGAATTCTGCTCCGGATCAAGCACCTCGAGCAGGGCCGAGGAGGGATCACCGCGGAAATCCATGGACATCTTGTCGACCTCGTCGAGGCAAAAAACCGGGTTACACACTTCGGCCCGCTGCATGGACTGGATAATTTTGCCCGGCAGCGCCCCAATGTAGGTTCTTCGATGTCCTCTGATCTCGGCCTCGTCGCGCACGCCGCCAAGCGAGAGGCGGACAAATTTGCGATTCAAAGCCCGGGCCACCGACCGGCAGATCGAGGTCTTGCCCACCCCCGGAGGGCCCACCAGACAAAGAATCGGTCCTTTGATTTTCTTAACCTGGGCCTGCACGGCGAGATATTCGAGAATTCTCTCCTTGGGCTTGTTCAGTCCGTAATGATCTTCGTCCAGTATCGTTTCCGCCTTGTTGATGTCGATGACGCTCTTGCTTTTCTTCTTCCACGGAAGGCTCAGGATGGTATCGATGTAATTGCGCACCACCGTGGTTTCGGCGGACATCGGCGGCATGCTCTTGAGTTTCTTGAACTCCTTGGTCACTTTTTCCCTGGCCAGCTTGGGCAGTTTTTTCTTTTCGATTGCCTCTTCGAGTTCCTCCAGGTCATCGAGGCCTTCGTCGCCCTGATCCATTTCACCCTGGATCTCTTTGACCTTTTCACTTAAGTAGTAATTTCTCTGGGTCTTGCTCATCCTGGCCTTGACCCGGGCATTTATCTCCTTTTCGAGCTCGGCCAGTTCAATTTCACGACTCAAGATCTCCAGGATTTTCTCGATGCGCTCAAGCAGCGTCGGACACTCCAGGATCTTCTGCTTCTCATCAGCTTTGAGCGGCAGGTGGGCGCAAATCACATCCACCAGTTTTGTGGGATTGTCAATGGATTGAACCGACTTCACAACCTCTTTGGCGATCTTGCTGTTGATGCTGGAGTATTGTTCAAAATACTTGCGCAGCTCCCGTTCGTAGGCAGTCACCTGGCTGGTGACGCTGTCGTCGTCGATGAATTCACGCAGCTCGACCTGCATGAATTTGTCATGCGGCACATAGGAGACGATATGCGCCCTCTTCTTACCCTCCACCAGGGCCTTGATGGTGCCGTCGGGCAGCCTGAGAAGCTGCATCACCGAAGCGAGGGTGCCCACACGGTGGATGCCGGCCGGACCGGGTTCGTCTTCACCGGCATTGATCTGGGTTACCAGAAAAATTTCAGTGCGCTTTTCCATCGCATCCTCGAGGGCCTGGATCGACTGCTTGCGGCCGACTACCAGAGGCGCCACCATGTGGGGAAATATTACGATATCACGCAGCGGCATCAGAGGATATAGCTTTGTGCCGGACAGGGTATTGCTCATATTGTGTCTCTAAATCAGTTTGTTAAGCGCTCTTTCTCTCGTCCTCGGTGGACGAATTCTGATACAGTATAACCGGGTAATCTCCGTTTGTTATTACCTGCTCGCTGATCACACACTCCTGAACGTTCTGTTTGGAGGGCAAATCATACATGACGTCGAGCATCGCCTCTTCAAGCACCGACCGAAGGCCCCTGGCACCCGATTTTCTCTCCAGGGATTTTTTGGCAATGGCGGTCAAGG
>JARRLH010000394.1:0-2966 GCA_037387205.1 Desulfofustis sp. | reverse complement strand
GATCATGGCGATGATAAAATGCAGCCCGGCGAGAAACAGCGACTGGGCCAGGGCGGAGTGGGCCGGGTTGATGAACTGCGGCAGAAAAGCCATGTAAAAGACCGCCGTTTTGGGATTGAGGACATTCGATAGAAGGCCCTCCCGAAGTGATCGCCCAAATTTGAAATCATTTCCTTGGCAGGTCTCGCCGTTTGCAATGGCAAAGGTCCCCTTTTTGATGACCTTGCGCCAGCTGCAGTATCCCAGCCAGACCAGGTACCCAGCCCCGGCCAGTTTCAGGGCGCTGTAGGCCCATGCCGCCTGCAGCAGGATAACCGAGATGCCCACGGCTGAGATCGTCGCATGGATGAAGAGTCCCGAGCAGATGCCGAGGCTGCTCACGGCACCATCGCGCCAGCCGCCGCGGGCGCTGTTGCGGATGACCAGCATGGTGTCGACGCCGGGGGTCAAGGTCAGCAGGGTGATGGCGACCAGGTAAGTGGTGAGTGAAGTAATCTCCATCGTCAGCCGGGTTCCAGTTAAACGGTAAAAGACCTGCTTGGGTCTAGAGGTTCTCGTCCTGGGGGAACGAAGAACTGAAACTGTAGGACTTGACGACATCCTTGTCATCGAACCGGATCACCAGGTCGCGGCTCATCTTTACGCTGTATTCACCGTATGTATAGGTGCGGAAGCCGTCCTCAATGCCGGTACGCCAAGGGTCGCCGAATATCTGCTGAATCTCGGCCTTGGTGGTGGTGCCGATCTCGATCTGGCGAACCTGCTGTACCGGGAAGGGCCGGCCGACTGAGGGCATGCAACCGGTAAATGGCAGCGTGAGAGTCGCCAGCAGCAGCAACGTTATTATATTTCTGAGAATTCGCATGACATTTATCTCCTTGTAGGTAAAGCTCGTGGACGTATTGACATCAGCCCTGACCCCGCTCCCGGTATGCCTGGGCAATACCGCCACCAGCGGTTTCCCGGTAAAGTGAGGGCAGGGCCTGGCCAGTTTCCTTCATGACTCTGGTAATTTCGTCAAAAGTGATCTTGTGCTCTCCACCGGAGAGCAGGGCAAAATGGCAGCAACTTAAAGCTCTGGTCGCAGCGTGGGCGTTGCGCTCGATACAGGGGATCTGCACCAGACCATTCACCGGGTCACATGTCAGTCCGAGATGATGCTCAAGGCCCATCTCGGCGGCGTACTCAATCTGCCGGATTGTGCCGCCGTGCAGCTGGGTGGCTGCTGCCGCAGCCATTGCGCAGGCTGTGCCAATTTCACCCTGGCATCCCACTTCGGCCCCTGAAATTGAAGCGTTGTGCTTGACCAGGTTGCCGATCAGGCCGGCAGTTGCCAGGGCGCGCAGAATATCCTTGGTGCTGCATTCTAGGCTTTCCATAAGATAACGCAGAACCGCCGGTAAAACCCCGCTGGCACCACACGTTGGTGCGGTAACAATCACCCCTCCCGCCGCATTTTCTTCGGAGACGGCCAGTGCGAAAGCCCAGAGCAGTCCGCTGCGCTTGAAGTCGGGGCCATAGAGAGACGCTTTACGTTTAAATGCCTGGGCTTTGCGCCCGACACCCAACCCTCCCGGTAAAACGCCAACATGATCCAGTCCTCGTGCAATGGAAGCTGACATCGTTCTCCAGACCTTATCGAGGAAGGGGTAGATCTCCTCACCCTCGCAGTGGGCAACATATTCCCAGCACGATTCGCCGGTTTCCGAAGATCGGGCCAGGATCGCTTCCATGCTGTTGAGGTCGTAGATGTCGGCACTGTCAACGACTTTCCCAGCTTCCAGGAGGGCGCCGCCACCGATACTGTAGACTTCCCATTTGTCTATCAGACGGTTGTCATCTGTAAAAGCCTCGAAATACATACCGTTTGGATGCAGGGGAAGATTTTCCTCCGGCTTCCAGACGAGTTCCCAGGCAACGTCGACAAAAACTTCACCCAGAACCTGGTCGGTCAGGTGTCCTCGTCCGGTTGCGGCCAGGCTGCCGAAGAGGGTAACGCGGAACCCGGTCGCCTCAGGGTGCCGTTCGCGAAAATTCTCGGCGGCCATGCGCGGTGCCATGGTGTGACTGCTCGACGGACCGTTGCCGATGCGGTAAAGCTCCTTGAGTGACTTCATTCTGGTTCACCCCATCTGCCGGTCCAATTTTCATCTGGCTCGGCAACAAAGCGCATCTCTTCTCCCCGGGTCGGGTGCCTGATGAGCATTTCCCGGGCATGCAGGGCGATAGCGTCTGCAGCAAAGAGTCGTTGCGAGCCGTAGCGACTGTCGCCGAGGATCGGGAACCCCCGATGAGAGAACTGGACTCGAATCTGGTGATGCCGCCCCGTCTCAAGGTTAATCTCAACGAGGCTGACGCCATCGGCATAGCACTTTCTATTATAGCTTAAACGGGCCTCTTTGCCGCCCGGGGCGTCTACAATCTGCGAGGTATATTCATTTCGTTCGAGGCGGTCGATAAAATGCGCGGATAAAGGCACCTCACCAGCAACCAGGGCCCAGTAGACTTTACGGGGTCGATGGTTGCGTATCTCTTCAGACAGGCGTGATGCCGCCTTTGAGGTGCGAGCCAGCACCACCACACCTGAGGCCGTTCGATCCAGTCGGTGTACCAGCCCGAGAAACACGTTGCCCGGCTTTTCGTATTTCTCTTTAAGCCAGCTCCTGGCCTCTTCGAGCAGCGTGACGCGACCGGTCTGATCACCCTGCACCAGTTGCCCTGCAGGCTTGTTCACGACCAGCAGATGATTGTCTTCATAGAGGATCTGCATAACGGACACAAACTACACCGACTTGTGCCGGAAAGACAAGCGCATCGAAAATAGTTGACAAAAACAGTCACATTTAATAGAAATGAAAACCGTTTTCAATAACTGTCAGGAGAAATCGATATTATGGCCAAGTTTACAGGTCCGAAAGGCAAGCTCGTTCGCCGCTTTGGCGTCAACATATACGGCAACCCAAAAT
>JARRLH010000393.1:0-2985 GCA_037387205.1 Desulfofustis sp. | reverse complement strand
GCCGAACCCGCCCTCCAGTTCTTCAAACTCACGCGTGAGGGAGCGTTGCAGATTATTCATTAGCGAACTTCTATATGGATCGGGCTCGGAGGAGGGGGCCGGGAAGACGGGAATTATCACTTCCGATCCAGGAGGGTGGGGCCGAATTCCAAAGGCGCCTTTCAAGGAATTCGAGGCCTCGGTAAACCTGACCGGATCAAGGTCGGCCATGGACATGAGCAGGATGAAAAAGGTGAGAAGCAGGGTTATCAAGTCTGAGTAAGTGATCAGCCACGGCGGGAAGCGAATTCCCCAGGGATCAGTCTTGCCTTCTTTGGGCTCATATTGACTGGCGTTACCTTTGGTCATTAACTCATCAGCCCTCAGCGATCGAACGTTGTGGCCCTCAATTTGGGAGAAATATAGGCGTGCAGCTTCTGTTCAATTAGGCGGGGGTTTTCGCCCGATAAAATAGATTGCATTCCTTCTATGATAAGCGTTTTGACAAGGATCTCGGACTCCGATCTGTTCTTGAGTTTTCCAGCGATCGGCAGACAGATTACATTGGCGATTACGGCTCCATAAAAGGTGGTCAGCAGGGCGACCGCCATGGCTGGGCCGATTCTCGAAGGATCGTTAAGATTCTGAAGCATCTGCACGAGTCCGATCAGAGTGCCGACCATACCCATGGCGGGGGCATAGGTGCCAATGGAGATAAAAATATTGGCTCCTTTGAGGTGGCGCTGCCGGATATAATCGATTTCGGTATTGAGCATGGAACCGAGTGTATTCGGCTCCTGGCCGTCGATTGCCATCTGTACGCTTCTGGCCAGGAAATCGTCGTCAATGGAGTCAAGTTCACCCTGCAGACCGAGAATTCCCTCTTTTCTGGCCTTATTCGCGTATCCCATGATCTGCGTGATGTAGTCTTTGATGGAGGTTTCGCGGTGAAAAACAGCTTTTTGGGCTACTTTGAATGCCTCGAGAAGGTCCTTGAAGGGGAAATGGATGAATGCCACTCCGGTGGTGCCTCCAAGCACGATCATCAGGGCAGGGATATTGAAGAAAATAGTGAGCGGACTTCCGTGAAGTATGGCTGCGAGCATTAACCCGAAGGCAGCAATCACTCCTAAAATCGTCGATAGATCCAAATTGTCCCTCTCAAAAGGCTTACCCTGCACTCAATCAGGGCTTCTCATGCATCATGGGTTGCTATTTTTTATCATAGTTCATTATTAATTAAAACAAAAGCTTGCAGGCTCTGCCACCGAATGCTGGGATGGCGGAAAGATCTCACTTGGGTGATGGGAAAACCTCGATCGCCCTGCGGGTAAGCTCTTTTGGGTGAGTTCTCAGATAAGGCGGCGAAGGCGCTGTTTTACTCTACCGGCATGGTCAAAAACAACCGGCTTATCTCAGCGGCCTCTTCTCGGCTCAAGGCGTCAAGAATCTTGGCCGCCGATCTGGGTTTCATCGAGGCCAGTAACGCGGCAGCTACCGTCCGGTCCAGGTCGGCGACGGCGTCCGCCGCCAGCAGCGGGTCCATACTTTCGTATATTTTGCCAAGGTCTTTAATACGCTGCAGATCTTTGTTTTCTTTTTCTTTCAGCAAGACCTCAAGGGCCTGCTTCTGAGCCTCCATTTCCGCCAGTTTACGATCAATCTCAGCAAGTTTCACATCGATTTCAGATTTGAGTTTCTCCAGCCTGGCTTCCTCCAGGACGAGGGCCTTTTTTTCTTCGATCAGGCTGTCCTGATCCTCAATAATCCGGACATGAAGTCGGCGTTCTTCAACGGACGAAAACTCTTCACTCGATGTGGATTGTTCCTCGGCTGCACTGACAAGCGGGCAGCCTGCCATGAAGATGAGCAGTGCGAAAATAGTAAAGCGGGTAGCCAAATTATCATGTGATGACATGCTCATTATCCTTTTCTGCCGATAGAGAGTGTTCTTCCTGAAGTCTCATGGCGGTTTTGACAATTGCCTGCTGCATAGCCTCGACATCGGTCAGCCGGACCGGTCCCAGAGTGTCGAGGTCATCGCGAATCATTTCTACGGCACGTGGAGACATGTTTGAAAAGAATCTCTGTCTGAGCTGATCTGAAGCGGTTTTTAGAGCAAGTGCAAGAGAATCGTTATTGATGCGTCGCAGGACTGATTGGAGAATACGGTCGTCCAGATCGGCCAAGGCTTCGAAGGTGAACATTTTCTTCTTCAATTCCTGGGCCAGCTCATTGTCGGCATCTTCGAGTTTTCCGAGAATGGAGGTGCCGAGGTTGTGTTTTATCTTGCTCAACAGTTTTACGGCCTGGTCAAACCCTGCGATTTGCTTCTGAGAGTCATGCACCATTTTGCCTACCTCTTCATCAAGATACATCTCAAGCGTGTCGAGCACCTCCTGTGAGACATTTTCAAGTTTGGCTATCCGGTAGATGATATCAGCCTGCAGCTCTTCCGGCAGATGTGCCACTACTTCCGAAGCATAGGTGGAGTCCTGGGTCGACAGTACCAGGGCTATGGTCTGTGGGTGTTCTGTCTCCATGATCGCAGCGATGAGTTGCGGTTTGATGGCTGACAGAAAGGCAAAAGGCTTCGTTTCGATTTCAGTCTGGTGTTGATGCAGCAGCGATTCAGTCCGTTCTCTGGGCCGGATTGCCTTGATGGATTTCCTGGCAAATTCGTTGCCGCTGAAATAGAGCCCTGCCGCCTTTTGCTGGTCGTCCATAAATTGTTGGAGTACGGAATTTTTCAGGTCCACCGGTATATGATCAATGGCCGCCATCGTTGCTGCGATGCGCTGAACCTCATCGTCGCTGAGTTCATCAAATACCCGGGCGGCGGTTTCCTCTCCGAGGCACAAGAGCAGCACCGCAGCTTTCTGCAGGCCCGATAATCTCTCGCTGCTCATCAATCAGGCCTCCTTCATCCATCTCTTGATGATATGGGCAGCTGCTGCGGGATTGCTCGCTATTTCATTTTTCAATTCCAGAGCAGCGTCTTTCCGC
>JARRLH010000392.1:0-2987 GCA_037387205.1 Desulfofustis sp. | reverse complement strand
GCTTCCATTCACCCGGGGCAACTCCTACCTTGCCGGCAGTTTCTGCAGTGGCCAGTGCGTTTGTGCTGGACCCTCCTGCACAGCCGCTTATAGCAGCGGTAGCACCTGCAGCGACGGACAGTTTCAGAAAGTCCCTCCTCTTGATTCTCATAGCATCCTCCATTTCCTGGTTGTCGGTTATCTCATGACCAATACACGAGCGGTGTATCACTTTTGAATAGCATTTTTCGTGCCATGCCAGAGAGGTGGGATAACGTTACCAAAACGTAACAAAATCAATATCTTTCAAACATAAAACGAACAAATACAGAATGTTACTTAAGGTAATCTTTTGATGAGACGGGGAGGATACGCAGAAATTGGTGAATATGGGATTAGTTAATTAAAATCAGTATCATAAGAAATTTTCCACGGAACGGAGTGTTACATTGTCGTAACGAGGGTGAAATTTTACATGGGTGATCAAAAAATCAGATATCCAGCTTATGCAGATTGATCTTTTCCCAGAGAGTTTTCCTGCTTACCCCCAGAATTTCAGAAGCTTTTGAACGATTGCCTTTGGTAATCTGCAGAATGCGCCTGATGTGCTCTCGCTCTGCCTCTGCCGAGATTTCCTGAAGGGTGGCAAGTACGGTTTTTTCATGGCGTAATTTGGCAATGTGTACCGGGAGGTCGGCGGGTTGAACAGCCTCGCTGTCAGAAAGGGCAATGCACCGTTCGATCACGTTCAGAAGTTCCCGCACGTTGCCGGGAAAGGGATAGCGCATCATCGCTTCAATTGCCTCAGGAGAAAAGGAGACCGCCGTACCCATCTGATCATTGATTTTCCTGCTGAAGGCATCCATGAGAAGAGGAATGTCCTCTTTTCTCTTACGCAGCGGGGGCAGTTCAATCGGTATGACATTTAAACGGTAATAAAGGTCTTCACGAAATTTGCCCTGGTGAACTTCTTTTTCAAGATTTTTGTTGGTTGCGGTGATGATCCTGACATCGGCGGTGACCGAGGTGGTGCCCCCCAGCCGCTCAAAGGTGCGCTCTTCCAGTACCCGCAATATCTTTGTTTGAGTCAGAGCGGGCAGGTCCCCGATTTCATCCAGGAAAATTGAGCCGCCCTCAGCCATTTCAAAGCGGCCGGGCTTTTGGGCGGCGGCGCCGGTGAAAGCCCCTTTTTCGTAGCCAAACAACTCACTTTCTATCAGGTCATCCGGCAGGGCTGCACAATTCACTCGCACAATCGGCTTGTTTCTTCTGCTGCTTTGAAAATGGATGGTCGAGGCCACCAGTTCCTTTCCGGTCCCTGATTCACCAAGAATCAACACTGTCGACTCTGTCCTGCTGATCTTCTCGAGCAGGCTGAACACCACCTGCATTGGTTTGCTTTCTCCGATGATCTGAGGAGAGCCGTAATAGTTACTCAGCTCTTTCTTCAAGCGGATGTTTTCTTGAGTGATCGCATGCACGTCCAAGGCGCGCTGCACTGTCAGGAGCATCTCCTCAAGATCAAAGGGCTTGGTGATATAGTCAAACGCCCCGATTTTCATGGCCTCGACCGCGTCTTTTATATTGCCGTAGGCGGTCATCATTATCACCGGCGTGGTGGGGGACTCGGCTATACATTTCTTCAGTATTTCCATCCCTCCAGCGCCGGGTAGACGGATATCGGTAATGACCAGGGAAAAGGCACCCTCTTCCAGGGCCACCAGCGCATCATTGCCATCCTGGACCGCCAGAACGGTGTACCCCTCGGTCTTGAGGGCCTCAACAAGCGTAACCCTGACAATTTTCTCATCTTCAATTACCAGAATACTTGCATTCATGAGGCCTCCGGGAAAATGATCGTGACTTTCGTACCAGTTCCCAGCTGGCTGGAAATGAAAATTTCACCTTTGTACTTTTTGACCAGCTCGTAACTCATCCACATGCCGATTCCCGTGCCTTCTCCAGCCTTTTTGGTCGAATAAAAGAGATCAAATACCTCCTCGATCTTGTCTTCCGGTATACCGACCCCCGTATCTTCTATCGTTATAATTACCTGGGCTTCGGATTGATGCGCCTGAATTCGCAGCCGCCCCCCCGACTCCATTGCTTGAATGGAATTGATCATGATATTGAGGAAGAGTTCTTCCAGATCATGCGGTGCGACCGGTAAATGAAGATCATGGTCCGCCTCCTGCTGGTAATCGATCCCCTGCTTTTTGAGCCGATAATCGAGATAACGAAGTACGCTGGCCAGCACCGTTTGCAAGTCAGAACGTTTCTCCTCTGTCTCTTGCCGACCGGCTGTCCACAGGAGCTGACCCACTGTCTGTTTGATGCTCTCAAGCCCCTCCTCTATGAGATCGAGGTAGCTCGCCCTGAAGTCAATGTCTTCACCTTTTTTACGCAGCAGGCCGACGCAATTAAACAGTCCGCCCAAGGGGTTGTTGACCCGATGGGCAATACTTGAGGATAACACCCCCAGGGTTGCGAGCTTTTCCGACTGCAGCAGCTTCTCATGGGCAAGTTTCATTTCCTCGTTTGCGTTTCTGATGCGTCTGACCATTTCGTTAAAGCTGCGCGTAAGCAGGGCAAGTTCATCATTACCCTTCACCGGTATGACTTTCTCGCTCATTTCAACCTCGACCTCGCCCATGGCCTGTGAGAGGTCGATGATCGGCTTGATGAAACGGCGGCTCAGCAGATAGATCAGCAGGAACAGCAGAGACAAGGCCAAAATCGAGTGCTTGATTATTTGACTGATCATGGCGCTTATTTCCTCTTCCACATCCGCCAGAGAAAGGGAAAAGAGCAGGATGCCCCAGCGCTTGCCCTCGATGGACAGCGGAGCGGCGAATTCCAGGGCATCGCCCTCAGACTCACCTTGGTGTGGTCTTACAAGAACCTGCCCAGACTCCTGGGCCCGGGTGAGAAAGGGATCGGTATAATGTTTGCCATACTCACGGAAATCACTGTGCGAGATAACCCGGGCAGCGTTATCCAATACGGCA